>JBMOGG010000287.1:0-2937 GCA_049318505.1 Sphingomonas sp.
AAAAGCAGCAGCCAGCGTGCTTTCGACGCTCATTGTCCGCAGCCTTCGATAGAGCACATCACGCGGTGCAGAATCCGATCACCCATGGTGCGACCGCGCCGAAGGTCATGAACAAGTCGCGGGTCGCGCACCGCCTCACATCCAAATCGGATTGCGGGCATTCTATGCGGCATAAAAAGCTATTTATATCAGTGAATAAAGACGTAATTCGACAATAAATAATTAGCGAGATTCTTTCCTGTCTCAAAGGGATTTTTTCTACTTCTCTAGGGTTTTTCCTGTTGTTACGGCAAATGCTGGACCGACCCTCGCACCGTGCTCGACAAGCTGATCCGTGAACGGCGAGGATTACGTGTCGCTGTCGCGGATGCTCGGGCGCAACGCCGCCTATATCCAACAATTCATCCGACGCAGGACGCCGTGCAAGCTCGACGCGGAAGACCGCCGGACGCTCGCGCGCTATTTGCGTATTGACGAAGCCTTACTGAGCGGGCCGCGCGCGATCGTCATTGCCAAGCCGCAGCCGCGCCGGGGCGCCGATGTGCGCATTCCCCGGCGGGCCGTCGGCGCGTCCGCGGGGCCGGGGCCCCCGGATGCGGAAGACGCGGCCGCTGGTGAGTTCGTCCTCGATGCCCGGTGGGTGCGCACTTGGCGACGCCGGCATGTTGTCGATGATCGAGGTCAGCGGCGATTCGATGGAGCCGACGCTGGGCGATGGCGACGACATATTGGTTGATCGAAGCGACGCCGCAAAGCGCGTCCGCAATGGCATCTACGTCCTGCGCTTCGACGATGCGCTGAACGTCAAGCCGATCGCGATGAACCCGGAAAGGACATTTGTTTACCGTTTGCAGCGACAATGCCGCCTGTCCGTCATGGCCCGACCGCGACCCCGCGCAGATCGACATCATCGGGCGCGTGGTCTGGGTCGGGCGACGGGTACGGTAAGCCGCTACTGCTTCGCCAGCCCCTCGACCTTTGCCAGGTCGACACCCGCCACGGCCGCCTTTAGTACGTCGATCGAGTTTGCGTGCCCTTCGGCCTGGACCATGACCCGATCGCCCACGATCGTGCCATAGCTGCCCCGCTTGTCGGCGCTGTCAAACTTCTCGGTCGTCATCCGTCCGTCAACCTTGCCGACCTTTTCGTAGCGCGTGCCTTCCTGCCTAGACGACTGGACGTTGAAGGCGCCCCCGAGCGCCGCAAGGCCGCCCATCGCGCCCATATCGGTCACCGACAGCTTGATCGCGCTGTCGCCAGATCCATAGCGTGCTTCGGCATTGGAGCCGCCGATCCCGCCGGCGCCGCCGGACTGGCTCTCGATCGATGTGCGCGGCATGCCGTTGAGCGATGCCGGCAGCAAATTCTGAAGCACGTCGGCCGCAATGACGGCCGGGGCCTGACCGTTCTTGGCGCGTTCGGCCGCCGCCTTTATCTTCTTGGTCGATTCCTCAAGCTTGCCTATGTCGAGCGATCCTGCACCCGGCACATTGACGGTGCCTGAAACGCTGCCCGCACTGGAAGCCAGCCCGCCGCCGCCGAACATCAGCGCGATCGGTGCGGTAATCACGCGGACAAGCAGCGCGGCAATGATTATCACGAGAATGACGACGCCAGTATAGGCGACCGCCTTATCTTCGCGCGCCTTCATCAGAACGGGAAGGCCGAGATAGATGAGGTACAGGCTGTAAAGTCCGCCGATCAGCCCGATCATGCCAAGCGCGGGGATCAGCCCGAAAATCGCTGCTACCCATCCGGCGGTCGCGCCATAGGCGGCGACCTTGAACGCAGAGAGCTTGTTCTTCACGCCGCCGAACTGCGGAGCGAGCGCGTCGATCACCAGCGACAGGATCAAGACCATCGCCAAGGTCAGCACATAGCTGACGATCGCGGCTGCAATCGCGCTCAGGAATGTCGGCCGGTAGACGATACCGAAGGCCCCAAGCCCAAACACTTGCCCGCCAATCAGTGAGGCGACCGGCCCGATGGCGGCCAACGGGATGACGTGGCCCTTGTAAATGTCGGCGATCGTCGTCGGCTCCGCATCAATGCGTGGCCATTCGACTTTCGGTGCGAGCAGGATGCTTTTCACGCGCTCGACCAGGCCATTGCCTGCCGGAGCCGGTCCCAAATCGCTCATCTGCAGTCCCCTTGTCCGTGCGGTCAGGGCTGTGTCCGTTCCAGCGCGGGTGCGACCCTTGCTATCTATCGAACCCGCCCATCTTACCCCAACTCCGCGCCGCTGTGTAGCCCAGATAGCCTGTGCCAAAAAGCGCCCCTATCGATTCGGGAATGGCGGCGAGATAGGCCGTCATGCCAGCCACGACACAGGGCGCCATTTTCGGCGCAAGGGCTGCGATTAGGTCCATCGAGATCGACCAAAGGATTATCGTGGACATGACATAGCAAGGAAGAGACGCGCAGACGGCTCGACCACGGTTCGGCGCTTTGGGCTTTTGCGACGATCGCCGATAATTGGGTGCGCAGCGTTTCCATATCCTGCGACCCTTGCAGCTTGAGCAACTCGAGTATGGGCGCGTCGCGTGCGCGCGGGTCCTGAATGATCCTGTCGATCAGGCCGGCAGTGGGGCAATGAGCAAGTCTATGACAGGCACATCTTGTCTCCAAAGGTTACACTAAGGCCACACCTGGACCGGCGCGGAATGGAGGCCGTCAGCCAAGGCGATTGGCTAGCCAGCCCTAAAGGAACGCCTCATCGGCGGGGCGGGGCTCGGCGAGGTCGAGGGAGCGTTCGCCCCGCAGCGCCTCGAACGCCTTGCTCAGGACGGCTTCGTCATTGGGCTTGCGCCTTTTGAGGGACGCCGTGAGCGACGCCGGGGTCGCGTTGTCGATGCGCGGCCCCGGCACGATGTCGCGATAATCGGACGCGCCCCGGTTGAGCGCGTTCAGCGCCCGCTGCAGGAAGGAAATCGCCAC
>JBMOGG010000288.1:0-2925 GCA_049318505.1 Sphingomonas sp.
GGGACGCTCGCCCGACCGACGACCAAGGCGCAGTATCAGGCCAAATCGGTTGCGCTGCCGCCGAAGCTTTTTTCGCATAATGACCAGCAATCCTACTGGCAGTCGAGCGGTGGCGAGGGCGCGCGGTCGGGCTGGGGCGGACGCATCGGCGACCTCTTCCAGTCGAGCAACGGCACGTCCGCGACGCTGACCTGTATCAATTCCGCGGGCAACGCCGTCTATCTTTCGGGCAAGCAGGCCGTGCAATATTCCGTCGGGAGCACCGGACCAGTGGCATTGACCGGCAACACCTCGTTGTTCGGCTCAGCGGCCGGCAGCACGGCGTTGAAGACCTTGATGGGGGCCACGCAACCTTCGCTGCTCGCCAATGAGCACGCTGTCGTGTCGAAGCGTTCGCTCGACACCTATGCGCAGGTCTCGACTGCGCTCACCGCCGCCCCGACACTTGTCACGACATTCCCAACGACAAGCCTCGGTAACCAACTCAAGATCATCGCACGCCTGATCGCCTCTAGCGCGCAACTCGGCACCAAGCGCCAGGTCTTCTTTGCCTCAATCGGCGGATTTGACCTTCACGACTTTCTCGCTGCACAACAACCGGTGCGGCTCGCCGAAATCGCGGGAGCTATGAAGGCGTTCTACGACGCCACGGTCGAGCTCGGCATTTCGGACAAGGTGACGAGCTTCACTGCCTCGGATTTCGGTCGCACGCTCGTCGCCAACGACGATGGGTCGGACCATGGCTGGGGGTCGATGCACTTGATGATGGGCGGCGCGGTGAAGGGCAGAAAGCTCTATGGGACAGCGCCCGTCATGGCCGACAACGGCCCCGACGACGTCGGCCAGGGCCGCCTGCTTCCGTCGACATCGGTCGATCAATATGCGGCGACACTGGCAAGCTGGTTCGGCGTGACGAACACCGACATGCCGACGGTGCTGCCGAACATCGGCAATTACAACGCTTCGACGTGGAATCTGGGATTTGTGTGAGGCGTAGCGCGGGCCGAAACCAGAGAAGCTCATTTCACCTCGCGCAAGCCCTGCCGGCGTTGCGCGCCTCCACGCTAGCTCCGCTAGCGCCGTGCGCGCTGCGCGATGGTGGGCGCGGCAGGGTTTGAACCTGCGACCCCTCCCGCGTGAAAGGAGTCAACCAAATGAAATAGTTAGCTGTTTTGGTTGCAAAGGTCGTGTGCGGGAGTTTCTGCAAAATCCCTTGAGGATTTGAACGGCCGGGATGACGAGCTCGGTGTTCCATACCGGCCGGTCTCTGACCCACCTTTCGCATCCGTTGACGTTACCTAAACGAACGGCGCCTTTCGCCATCGATTGGCGGCTTACCGAATCGCCGAGATCGGGCGCGAAGCAGCCGAGCAGCCCGACTCCTTCGGGCTGGCCAAATTGGTTCGGTTCAACCAGTATGAACCACACGAAACACGGCACCTGTCCCCGCATCGCGCACCAGATCGACGCGCGTCCCATCCCAATGGTAGTCTAGATGGCGCCCTTGCACGGGTTCAGATGCGCAGTCAGGGTAGAAGAGTCCGACGCATTCCCCGCCAAGATGCCGGATGCTAGGATAGACCAAGCCATCTGCCCCAGCTGCTTTAAGCGCTGCCGCCAGCCTCTGGGATGCCGCATAGCCGCCAGCATCAAGGACAGGATTGTCGAGCTCGATCCCTCTCAGGTCGTGAAGGTTGGCGCTGACAGTGAGGACTATTTCGCGAAATTGGGAGGTCCAACCGGTTGTTTCGGCGGTGCGGGCCATGAACCGGCCGTGGTGATGAATGGTTTCGAAGAGAGCCGTCTCGAAGGCATTTCCAACGTAGAGAACGCCGAAACTGCCATCGGTGAAGCGGCTCGGAAGGTCCACGCTCACATGGGTGAACGGCGACATCAGATAGGACGCGCCGTTTCCGCCCACCCGCCGCTCCTCTGGCACAAGATCGAGATTGCCAATGGTTGCCATAATCCGCGGGTTGGTTTTCTGCTCTGCGGAAATGAGCAACGGCCAGTCAGCAGGGTCGGCGATGTCTTCGAACAAATCAATCGGCGGAAAGGCGCTGCGGATGATCCTGACAGCGCCAGTCCATTCAACCCTGCTGACCGGGAGATTCTCCCCTTCTCTCACCAGCCACCGCGCTCGGCATCGAGATAACGGCGCACGCGCATAAGGTCGGTAAGTTCACCGCCGAGCATGACATCAAGCGCGCTCGATCCTGCAAAGGCTGCGTTACCTGCCTTGATCCAGGCATAACCTCGCTGCGCTTCGGAGAAGATGATCCGAAGTGCCTTGTGAACGCCCATCAAGTTAGAGAGGCGAGCGGCGCCATCACGCGAGACCCGCCCAGGCCCTTCAGCCTTCCAACGCCTATAGGATCGAACCGGCATGTCGAGCAGCGTCGCCGCCTGCTCATCCGTCAGTTCCCATTTGCCGAAGAGGCCCTGAACCGCCCTGAACATCGCGGCAGCCTCGTCCTGGGTAATGGGGTCCCGACGAAACGCCGGAGCCGCAGTGTGAATCGGTTGCAAAGCCAGCATAGCACATCTCCATATGGCCTTATATATTCAATCTGCTGCCATTTGGCAATATCGTTTGCGACTACTGGCCAAGCCGCGCAAGGATACCCACAGCGCCGGTCGTCGGCACGAAGAGGCGCGTCTGATAGCGGATGATCTCGGTGAAGCAGCCTTGCGCCTTGTACCAGTCAAGCTGCGCCGCCGACTGTAGCTGCGGATTCCAAATTGATGCCGCCCATCATTCCGAGGAATTCCCGCGCGATTGGCCGCGAAAACCCGCGAACCTCCGACTATTTGGCTACGCTGACCGTGGCGGACCAGGCAAACTCTGGGCCAAAGCCTGCGCAGCAGCGGGTATCGAGCAAATTCCGTTTCACCCGGCGGGTAGGCACGGCTTCGGTCAGGAGA
>JBMOGG010000289.1:0-2918 GCA_049318505.1 Sphingomonas sp.
AGCTCGGCGAACGGCTTGCCCGCCTCGACCGCACCCAGCTGACGCGTGTCGCCGATCAGCGCGAGGCGTCCGACTTGAAGCGTGTTTGCGATGGCGATCAACCGGCTCATCTGGTCCGTGCCCACCATCGAGCTCTCGTCGACCATGACGAATGCGCTGCGCAGTTCCTCGCGCGCTACTGCCGTGTGCTTTGGCGACGCAGTGCCGTCGACCACGGGCCCGTAGCGCCCGATGAAGCCCGCGACTGTCGACGCATCGAGGCCGGCCTTGTCCTTCAGGTCCCGCACGACGACGCCGGCAATCGCAAGCCCGATCACTGCATGCCCCTGCGCACGCGCAATCGTCGCCACGGGTGCGAGCACGGCTGATTTGCCCGCGCCTGCAACGCCCTGCACCGCGACCACGCGATCTTCTGACGACAGCAAGAGTTTTGCCGCATTTTCCTGGTTCGGCGTCAGGCGTCGTAGTCCAAGCTCGCGTGCCGCGGTCTGGACGCGCGGACCTGCCTCGATCGAGTTAGCCAGTCGCACGCCCTGCCCGATCCCCTGCCGGCTTGCCGCGAGCATGAGGCGTTCGGTCGTGACCGCGAGCGCGGTCGTGACCAGCTTGTCACCGTCGCCGATCAGCAGCCGCTTGCCTTCGAGCAGCGCGATGCGCGCCTCGACGTCGGCGACTTGCACCGGACCGCCGCGCTCGAGCGCGGCGCGGATGAGGTCGAACCGGTCGAACGCCGCCTCGCGCTCGGACAGGTCGCGCGACGCCGAGGCGACCGCCTGCGCGGCGGCGTAGGCTTGGGGGTCTAGGCGGCCGAGCCGCTCGGGCACCAGCGAGTCGCCGTCCCTGGGTGTCAGGCCCATGGCCGCTGCGATCGCCATGCCCTGCTGGCCAGCACCGCGCACGCTGGCGACCGCCCGCGACCAGATGGTATCGCCACTCATTGCCCGCGTCAGCGACCGTTCCATGATTGCTCCGGGGTCAAAGCCGATTGAGCGGGCGAGAGTGGACCATGCGTCATGCTTCGCCTCATGGCTGAGCTCGGGAGCCTTCACGCTCCGCGTTGCCAGCGCCGCGATCTCGCGTTCGCGCGGGGATCCGCGGTCGCCTGCTTTCAGCGCTGCCGCGATCTCGTCCGATCGCTTCGAGAACGCCTTGATCACCTCGCGCGTGACGCCCTTGATTTCGAACTGCCCGTCGATCGAATTTCTGGCGGGAACGGTCTCGTAGCCGAGCGCTTCGACGCGCGCGCGCAAGTCGGCGTTGTGCACCGTGCCAAGCACGTGCTGGCGGTTGTAAAGCTCGTCATTCTTGAGCGCGCGCCACTTGCCGTCGGGCCCAAGCGTCGCGTTCGCGATCACCGCGTGGACGTGGAGTTGCGGCTCGCCGTTCCGGTTCACGTCGTGCAGAAATGTGGCGACGACGAGGTTTCTGGACTTGCCAGTCTTCTGTCCTTTGCCGTCCCAGGTCCGTGTCTCGGCGATGTTCTTCTCGGCCCATTTAAGCGTCGCCGACACGCTCTCGCGAAACGCCTGCACGATCCGCTTGTCACCGCCGACAAGCGCCAACAGTGAAACCGACTTCGAGGCTGAGAATGTCAGATCCGTGCCGGGGCGATGCTCGCCGCGTTTCGCATCGATCACGCTGCCATCAGGCAGCGTGCCCGCGAGCACCGCTTCGAACGTTTTTGCGTCGACCGGTCCCTCGAGCTCAAGCGCCTTGGCCCCCTCGCCTTCCCATGCGCTGGTCTCGAACGCTTCATCGGCGGTGTAATAGTTGTCCTGGGTATAATACCCTGACGCACCGCTAGCGGACGCCACTGCGGCGACCGAAATCACTTGCGCACCTTCGACGGCTTGTCGTCGCCGAAGGCAAGCACCGCCCGCCCTTGGTTGTCGAGCACCATATGGCAGTCGCTGCGACCCAATTGGTGATTGGCAAGGGCGCAGATCGCCTGCGGTCCTCGGCCAAGCAAAATGTTGGCGCTCCAGCCACCCAGTCCCGGAATGATCGCCGCCAGGATCAGGAACGTTGCAACCGACGCGATCCAGCTTCCAAGGCCCACAGCTGTCCATCCCCACCCATTCAGGTTCCACCCCGATAACTGGTAGGTCCGCTGCAGTCGCGGGCGCTTGGCGAGCTCGATCGCACGGTCGAGCTTGGTGTTCATCTTTTCGGCCCATGGCGGTGCGGCGGCCATGGCGATCAACTGACGAAGTTCCTGGCGTAGCGGCAGAAGCTCGGCCGAGATCTTGCCTGCAATAAGTTGGGCAGCGGCGCTCGCGGTCTGCGTAATCTCGCGCTCGTCGCTGGTGATCGATTTCTGCAGTTTCGCCTGGAGGCGCATGGCTTGAAGCAAGCTTCGATCAAGTTCGATGGCAAGTGGATCGAGCTTGTAGAACAGCTCCGCGAACCGCGCCTGATCGATCCCTTCCTTGCCAGAAAGAAAGGGCCGGCCCTCGGCATCCGCCTTGATGAACTCGCGCGAGATCATCCGGTAATATTCGGGCCGTTTCATACCCGACTTCGCGATGACGGCATTGATCTCCGCCTCGAGCTGCTTGTCGACTTCAAAATTCACCTGCGGTGGCCGCGCCATAACCGTCCCCATCTCTTTGACGATGAGAATCTGCCCTTGGTCTTTTACCCGGGTCAAGGACGCTGGTTTTTGGCTGCTAAGTCATTGATCTAGCGCATTCCTAGGGACCGCCCTAGGGCGACGGCGCGGCTCGGAGAGCTTTCCCAATGCCGCTAGGAGTCGCCTAGGCGCCTAGAGCACGCATTTCCGCCACTTTCGGCGCGCCAAACGCCCGCTATTCATAGCGTGGTGTGTGCATCCTTCTTATTTTTGTCTGCTTCGATTTTGCTGTCGATTTCTGGACGGCTGAGTTTTCGCATCGTCCGGTGGGCACGGCGCTGCCAGC
>JBMOGG010000290.1:0-2903 GCA_049318505.1 Sphingomonas sp.
CGTTTATCTACGGCATCCTGGCAATCTTCCTGTCGACTGTGCCGGTCGGCCTGTTTCCTGGAATACCTGCACCGGTCCCGGTCTGGCTGAAAATCGCCGGTATTCTGGTGGTCATCAATTTCGCCGTCTTAGCTATCGGTAGCCGTGTCGCCTTCACCATGTCCCTGGCTGCCATGATGCTGGCTCTTGGCGGCTGGGGCGTGCTCGCCCTTTCGATCGATGGCGGCACGCGCGTGCGCAGCTATTTCGGTATCTATTCCTTCAGTCAGACCGCCGATACGCGGACGCTCGTCCATGGCACGACGGTCCACGGCATTCAGTCAAAAGTGCCGGGCCGCGAGATTGAACCACTGAGCTACTACGCGCCGGAGTCTGGCGTCGGGCTTGCTCTTCGTGATCTTGCTGCCCGCAAGAACGACGGCCGCGTGGGTGTGGTTGGGCTCGGCGCCGGGACGCTCGCTTGCTATCGTCGTCCCGGACAGGACTGGCGCTTCTACGAAATCGATCCGGCGATCGAGCGGATCGCGCGCAATCCAAAACGATTCTCCTTCCTTGCCAAATGTGCGCCCGGCGTCGCTGTAGAGATCGGTGATGCGCGTTTGGTACTTGGTCGCGAAGTGCGCGCGAATGCCGCGCCGCTCGACGTGCTTGTTGTCGATGCCTTTTCGTCCGACGCCGTGCCGATGCACCTGTTAACGCGTGATGCCCTTGAAACCTATGCGCAGCGCCTGAAGCCCGACGGCATCTTGATGATGCACGTTTCGAATCGCTTTCTCGAGCTTGAGCCTGTGCTGGCTGCCGCCGACAGCTGGGGTTGGCATCTTGCCAAGCGAGACTATGCGCCTGGCGCAGAAGGGCGCAAGCGTGCCTATTCGGACTCGCACTGGATCATGCTGGCCCGCGACCCTCGCGCATTTTTGGCCTTCCTTCAGCGCACGGGATCAGCGAAATGGTCCCAGACAAAACGTCGCCCGGGCTTCGATGGCTGGACCGATGATTTCGCAAGCATCCTACCAGTCATCAAATGGACACGTCACTAATCGCATGAGTTCGATCATTAGCTTTCGCGGCAAGACACCACGCATCCACCCCACCGCGTTCATTGCGCCCGGCGCGCGAATCATCGGTGACGTCGAGATCGGCGCGGGATCGAGCATCTGGTACAATTGCGTCCTGCGCGGCGACGTGAATATCATTCGGATCGGCGAGCGGACGAATATTCAGGATGGCACGGTCATTCATTGCGATTCGCCCAAGCCCGGCAGTGAGGCCGGCCTACCGACGATCATTGGCGACGACGTTCTGGTTGGCCATTTGGTGATGCTGCACGGCTCGGTACTGCACGACCGCGCCTTTGTCGGGCTCAGCAGTACCGTCATGGATGGCTGCACAATCGAACCGGATGGTATGCTCGCGGCGGGCGCTCTGCTCAGCCCCGGCAAAACGATCTGCGCCGGAGAGCTATGGATGGGCCGGCCGGCGAAGCTCCTGCGCCATTTGTCGGCGGAGGAAATGTCGGCAAACCGCCTCAGTGCGGCGCATTATGCGGAACTTGCCCGTCTTCATGCGCAGGCTGTCAGCGCGTAAGCTCCGCAAGCCGGGCTGTCTGCACGTCGTAGATTGCTTGCACCTCGGTCCGCGCAGCAGCCAGCGCCGCCGTGTCCTGGCCCTTTTCGATGGCATCGCCGATCGCGGTATCTAGCGTAGATAGCGCGTCCAACGTCGGACCACGCGCCAAATCGGCTGCGGATCGGGCATTCTGGGCCGCGATCCACGCTTCGCTTTGGGGGGCGGCGTTCGTCGTGGCCGCCGGCAACGCCTGCAGGAAGGCGGCATGACCGTCGTTGGCCTGCTCGAGCAACTTGGTGATCAGCATTGCCTGTGTCGCATTGGCGGGGATGGGTGGCGTGGCAGCGGGGGAGGGCGCATCCACGTCTTCCGTTTCGGCGGTCCGTGGTAGCAGCGACGGTGCGTCGATTGTTTTGACGCAGCCCGACAGCAGAAGGGCGGCACACAGCAGGAAAAATTTCATGGCATTTCCCTAGGCCGCGCACTGCTGTGTCGCAACGGGCTTGCGCACCCCGCAACAATCGCTATGTCCGGCGCCTCTGCGCGCCCGTAGCTCAGCTGGATAGAGCATCAGACTACGAATCTGAGGGTCGGACGTTCGAATCGTTCCGGGCGCGCCAATTTTTCCGCCAATTCTTAAGAACTTAGCGCGATATGCGGCTCTGATATTGCCATTGCGGCTTTTCCCTCTTTAGCGCCGGGCATCAGATAGGCATCAGCCTGACCGATTTCAGTCGAGCCGGTTTGGCCCAGCAAGGTCTTCCCCATGTCGGCACAAAGTTTTTTCCTACCTGATTCTCCCCCCGGGGGCAGGGCCGTGCGGCGTGTGTCTGTCACGGGCTACCCCCGCACGAATTTTTTTGCAGATGCACTGCCAAGCCAAGCCAATTCGCTTTTGCAACCGCCGCGCTTGCCAGGCTGGCGCATTGCGGCTTGCCCCTGCACATCAAATCACGCATTACGGAAGCGCAGTCCGGTCGGGCCCGGCTGCGAGGCGTTGTAACCTCCGCACGCAGTCGCTGGTCAGAGTTTCTCTGGCCGGGTGGCTGTCGCGTATGTCCAAGGTACGCCCCAAAGGCGGCAGCGCCTTGTGACTACGCAGGGTTACGAACACCCGGCTTGGGCCGGCGCCTCGATCAAAGGGGCGCATTATGAAGCGAACTATTCGAACCGTTGTTCTGCTACTTGCCCTTGCTGTGTCCGTGCCAGCAGTTGCAGGGCCTTACGAAGATTATTATCAGCCAACTGGCGAGAATGCTCAAGACGGCATTCCGTCCAAATCGCTTCCGCAAGTGTACTCCAGCTCTGACTTAAAGGCAGATCTTGGCCGCCTG
>JBMOGG010000291.1:0-2875 GCA_049318505.1 Sphingomonas sp.
GCTGCGCCCGTCGGGCGCGTCCCCCTTCGCAACCAATATGATCGACCTGTCGATCAGTGGCTTTGCAGTCCAAGCCGTGACCGGCATGCGGGTCGGCAGCCTGTGCTGGCTGAGCGTTGGTCCTTTCAAGGGCTTGCAGGCCGAAGTTGTAGGGAACGACGGCCAGGTCATTGGCTGTTCATTCTCCAACCTGCTCAATCCGGCGATTTTCAACGCGATTCGCCGCCGCGTGCTGAACATCAGCGCCTTGCGTCGACCGCCGCCTGTACGGCCTTGTAAAAGCGTTCGCGTTCCTCGCCAACACCCTCAGGGTCGGTCGCCTTCGGCCAGTTGCCGTTCGAGGCAATGACCAGCTTGCGCTTCGGGTCAATGAAGATGCCCTGGCCGAAAATACCTTGCGCGGCGTAACTGCCGTCGTCGTTGGTCCACCACTGATACCCATAGCCGCGACCAGGTTGCGCGATGTCAGCCTGCTTGGTCGTGGCCTGCGCGAACCAATCGTCAGGGACGACACGCGTTCCGGCGGCCATGCCGCCGTCCATCACGAATTGGCCAAACCGCGCATAGTCACGCAGGCGTGCAGAAAGGCAGCAGCCGCTGATCTCGTGCCCGGTATCGCCCAGGATCCAGAAGGCGTCGGCTTCCATGCCATAAGGCTTCCATATCTTTTCAGAGAGATACTCGCCCAGCTTCTTGCCAGTTGCGCTCGATACCAGCACGCCGATCAGATTTGTCTCGCCGGTCTTGTAGACCCATTTTGTGCCCGCCGGGGCCTCACGCGTCAACTTCTTCATGTAACTGACCGTGATATCCTCGCCCGGTACAGGTTTTTGCAGCGCGAACTGGGCAACGTCCGATTTCGGGTCCGCGTAATCCTCGTTCCACTTCACCCCTGACGTCATGGTAAGCAATTGGCGGACGGTGACGTCGTCGTAGACAGACCCGCGCAGCGTCGGGATGTACTGCGTCACCTTGTCGTCGAGGCTTTTGATATACCCGTCCTTCACGGCGGCGCCGACCATCGTCGAGGTGAAGGATTTTGCGACCGAAAAGCTCGTCCAGCGGCCCTCTGGCCCGTAGCCGAGCGCATATTGTTCGAACCGGACTTTGCCGTCCTGGATGATCAGTAGCCCCGCGTTGCGCTGGCGGGCCATATAGGCGTCGATATCCAGATCGAGCTTGATCGGCGTGCCCTGCCCAAAGGCGTGCACGGGGCCGCCTGCGGCGATATTGCGCACCGTGGCGAGCTTTTCGAGCGCGCGAAACCCGTTGTCGCGCTGGTCTTGCGTCCAGAAGAGCACATTCTTGTCCTTTGGCAGATCGGCATAAAGCTTGATTGTGTCGCAGGCGCCGAGCAGCGCGAACGCGCCCAGCAACGCCAGTCCAAGTCGCCTCATGCTTTCCCCTCCCGATACGCCGCAAGGGCGCGCTCGCGTCCTTCACGATGTCCGATCAGGGGTTTGGCATAGGATGGGGGCGCAACGCCAGCGCCATGCGGATCATGGATCGTCGCATCGGGCAGCTTTGCCAGTTCGGGAACCCATTTGCGGATATAGTCGCCCGCATCGAACTTTTCCGACTGGCTGAGCGGGGCCATGATCCGGACGAACATGTTGGAATCGACGCCCGACCCTGCCGTCCACTGCCAGTTCACCGCATTCGACCCAAAGTCTGCGTCCACAAGCGTGTCCCAAAACCAACGCTCGCCTTGTCGCCAGTCAATTAGCAGATGCTTGATGAGGAACGACGCCGCGATCATGCGGACGCGGTTGTGCATCCACCCTGTCGCCCACAACTCGCGCATCCCGGCGTCGACGATGGGATACCCGGTCTGGCCCCGGGTCCACGCCCGGAAGTCGTCCTCCGACCGTCGCCATTTCAGCCTGTCGAATTCGTCACGTGCACTCTTTGTCGCATAGTGCGGGAACTGGTCGATGGTGTTGGTCGCATAATCGCGCCAGCCGATCTCGCGCAGATAGGGTTCTCCCTTGGCACCGACTTTTTTCGCGACGCGGTGCCACACAGTCGCAGGCGAAATCTCGCCAAAATGCAGGTGCGGCGATAGCCGTGATGTGCCCGCTTCCGACGGCATGTTCCGCGCGCGATCATAGTCTCCAACGACGTCGAGGAAGCTGCGTAAGGCGGCCTTCGCCCCCTCTTCCCCCGGCGTCCAGACATCGAACCCGGTGGCCCAATCGGGCGCGGTCGGCAGAAGTTTCCAGTCTTCGAGCTTCTCGCTATCGGCCGTGACAGTTTCGACCTTTTCGGGCGCGGGCAACGGCTTGGCGGGCGGCATCCGCTCGAGCAGCGCCCGCCAGTAGGGCGTAAAGATCTTGTAGCGTCCGCCGCTGCCGGTGCGGATGCTATCGGGGTGCGCCAGATAGCTGCCGTCATGGAGCGTGATCCGTTCCGAAAGCTCGGCATCGATCCGTTGCCACCACGGTTCATAAAGCCGTGTGGCGTGAATACGGACGGCGCCCGTCTCCGCCATCAGACGTTCAAGCACGCTTAGGCTGTCCCCCCGGCGCAAGACGAGCTTGCTGCCGAGCGATGTGTTCAGCGCCTTCAGGCTATGATGAAGCCACCACCGTTGCGCACCGCCGATTGCATGTTCGCCCGGCGAAGCATCATCGAGAACATACACAGGGACCACAGGTCCCTGTTCGAGCGCCGCTGTGAGCGCGGCATTGTCGGACAGGCGCAGGTCCTGCCGGAACCAGAAAATGGATGTCATGGTGGCCCGGCCTCATCAAGAGCAGGTGTTCGGGTGGGAGATGTCTGCGTGTGCATCGATGCTGGCATAAGGCGAGAGCGCCTCTATCCCAACCCCTCGTTTCGACGCACTCGCTACCCCCTGGTGAAGACCGCCGCGCAG
>JBMOGG010000292.1:0-2874 GCA_049318505.1 Sphingomonas sp.
CAATGCCCGGTGGAGTCACTTTTATCGGCTGAGACAAGGCTGATGCCTTGCCGCCACTAGACAGTCCAGTTTCAGAACGGAGGTCACCGTTGACGGACGTTCATTCACGCGTAGCGGTCGCGGCTACTGCGCTCCTACGCCCGTAGGCGTTCGACACTTTTTTGCGGCAGCGCGCAGGCGTCACCGCATCAGGTCGTCAGATGTCGACGTTCGCCCTTGATCAAGCGGCTATTTTCGGCAGTCAGCTGCCCCAAAATCGCTTTGAGGCGATCGCCGCGCCCTCGCTCAGCACCGCCAACTTTGCCCAGACAACATCGGGATCGACCCCACCCGATCCGGCATGAATCGAAAAGCCGCAATCGCATCCTGCCATGACAGAGTCGCGCCCCACGAGATCGGCATAGCGACCGATACGCTGAGCGATCAGTTCGGGATGTTCGATATAGTTCGACTGACACTCCACCACGCCGGGGATCAGCACTTTGCCCTCGGGAAGTTTGACGCTTTCGAAGATCGCATATTCATGCGCATGGCGCGGATTGGCGGCTTCAAACTGGATCGCGTGCGGACGTGCAGTCCAAACCAGATCGATGATATCCTGAAACGGCACGTCATGATGATGCGGCCCGGGGTAATTGCCCCAGCACATATGCATCCGCAGCCGTTCGGGCGCGATGTTGGCTGTCGCATGATTGAGCGCAGCTATGTTGAGTTCCATTGCCTTGCGGAACCCCTTCAAATCGAGTTCGCGGAACTGCGTGTGGCGACCCATAGCGAGATCGGGGCAATCCACCTGCAAGATGATGCCCGCGTTCGCAATTGCCTCATATTCGTGGCGCAAGCCTTCAGCGATGGCGAAGACATAATCTTCGTGCCGGTCATAATGTTCGTTGCCAAAAAAGAGCGCCGTAACACCGGGTGAAGCTGCGCTCATAAATGCTTGCCGCCCGGCATGTTTGGCCAATGCAGCGTTGAGCGTATCGGCGTCGGCAGTAACTGCCGTCATGTCCTTGACGCTGATCGGTCCGTTGCAGGCGGGTGCATTGCGCTTTTTGCGCCCAGTGTCGGCGAAGATCCGCTCCTTGACCGTCGGAAAATCCTCGATGTCCTGAAACACGTAGGAGTTGCCTGCGCCGCCAAAGCCGCTCAGCCGGTCCTTGATATAGGTTGCATAGCTCGGCTTGGACTGTTCGCCATCATTGATGACGTCGATGCCCGCCTCGGCCTGGCGGTCCACCACATAGGCGACAGCGGCATGGATGCGCGCCTCCAGAGCCGCTTCATCGACAGCGGCGCCTTCTTCCCTGGCGAAGATCAGGTCGATGAGATCCTGCGCGCGTGGCAGGCTGCCCACATGGGTGGTGAGGAAACGCCCTGCGCTCATCCCAGTTCGGCCCGCACGATTGCGGCGCCCGCCGCCATGGCCTTCATCTTGCCGAACGCGACCTCACGCGGGAGGTATTTCAGGCCACAATCGGGCGCGATGACGAGGCGCTCGGCAGGCACGTGCGGGAGCGCGCGGCGAATGCGCGCGGCGACCGTTTCCGGCGTTTCCACATCGTGTGTCGAAAGGTCGAGCACGCCCAGAATGATCGTCTTGCCAACCAGTTTTTCCAGAATCGAACAATCGAGCTTGGCCTGTGCCGTTTCGATCGAAATGTCGCAAAGATCGGTATCGGCGAGTTCGGGCAGAAAATTATACCCTTCGGGACGCTCGTGGATCAGTGCCGCATAGCCAAAACAGATGTGCAGCGCTGTCCGGCCCTCGACGCCCTTAAGTGCGGTGCGCACCGCCTCGAGCCCATATTCCCGGGCTTTTGTCGGCCGTGCCTGCATATATGGCTCGTCGATCTGGACGATGTCAGCACCCGCGGCGAACAGGTCCTTGATCTCTGCGTTGACGGCGACCGCATAGTCATGCGCCATTTCACCCTCATCGGCGTAAAAGTCGTTTTGTGCCTGTTGCGCCATCGTGAAGGGGCCGGGCACGGTGATCTTGATCATCCGGTCGGTATTGGCGCGGAGGAATTCGACATCGCGCGTCTCAACCGCATGTTTGCGGCGGATCTTCCCCGTCACGCGCGGCACAGGATTGGGTTCACCTGACCGGTCGAGGGCGACGCCCGGATTGTCGAGATCGACGCCTTCGAGCGCGGTCGCAAACCGGTTCGAATAGCTTTCCCGCCTCATCTCGCCGTCGGTGATGATATCGAGGCCGGCACGTTCCTGATCACGGATCGCAAGGATCGTCGCGTCATCGAACGCCTGCTCGCGCCACTCTTCGCTCACCCGCCACAACTCGGTGGCGCGAACGCGCGGCGGGAAACGGCCAGCCAACTTTGCCTTGTCGATCAGCCAATCTGGTTGCGTGTATGAGCCGACGAGTGACGTAGGTAGCAGCATAGGGGTTCCTGCTTCAGACAGTGGTTGGGACGTGGATGCCAAGAAAGTCGGTGAGTATAGTATTAAAGGCTTCGGGCTGGGCGACGTTGGCGATATGACCTGCGTCGGCAATCATCACAAACTGTCCATGCGGCGCGGCTTGCGCGAGCAGCCGGGCGCATGCGATGCGCCATGGCGTCTCGTCACTCCCGGCAATGGCGCACAGCGGCATTGGTAGGGCGGCGATCGCCTCGCGCGTGAAGGGCGGCAGGGTAGAAGGTGTGAGGAGATCGCGCCCATCATAATCGTCGACAATGCGCGCGAGCCGTGCGCGCGCCTCGGCATTGTCAACGTGCATCAGGGGATGAGCGAGCCATGTTCGCCGCATCAGCGCACATGCGCCGTTGCGAGCCATGGCGGCAAACTCATCGCGTGGTACAGAATCGGCGTTGGGGACCAGGCCCGGTAACGGCGTTCCGGCAAGCGCGACTG
>JBMOGG010000293.1:0-2870 GCA_049318505.1 Sphingomonas sp.
ATTAAGCCATATTTGGGCTGCTTTGCCAATGGAGGAACGTCTGCAACATGGCTCTTGATCCATCGATACGCCAACGTCTGACATTGCCTGCCATTTGTGCGCCAATGTTCCGCATCTCCAATCCAGCCCTTGTCCGCGAGGCCTGCAAGAGCGGTATTGTCGGCGCGCTGCCAAGCCACAATGCAAAAGATTTTGCGATGTTCGAGGCCTGGCTAGACGAAATCAGCGAGGGATTGCGGGTCTATGCCGACGAGAATCCCGGCGCGCGCATCGGGCCAATTGCGGTGAATCTGTCGCGAATGGCCGGTGACGCCATGACCAAGCATCTCGACCTTTGCGCCAAACATGGGGTCGAAATCATCATCAGTGCCATGGGCGATCCGAGCGAACTGATCGCGCGTGTGCATGATTGGGGTGGCAAGGTTTTCCACGACGTCACCAACTTCCGCTTCGCAGAAAAGGCGATCGAGGCCAAGGTGGATGGGCTCACCTGTATCGGGTCGGGTGGCGGCGGCCATTCGGGGCTGATCAGCCACATCGCCTTTATTCCCAAAGTGCGGGCGATGTTCGATGGCACCATCATCATGGCGGGCTGCATCAGCACGGGGGCGACTATCCGCGCTGCTGAAATACTGGGCGCCGACCTCGCCTACCTCGGCACCCGCTTCATCGCCACGCAAGAAGCCAACGCGCCGGATGCGTATAAGGCCATGCTGGTATCGAGCGCGGCAAAGGATTTGATTTTCACGCCGCAAGTGGCGGGCGGCGCGGCCAACTGGCTGAAACCGTCGCTGGTGAGAGTCGGTATCGATCCCGACAATCTGCCGGTTACGCCCCCCGGGGCAATCCGTCCCGAACTGCCGGAAGGCGCCGTGCCGTGGAAAACGATCTGGAGCGCCGGGCAGGGGGTGGAACTGATCGACGATGTTCCGTCGGTGGCAGAACTGGTGACCCGTCTGCGCCGCGAATATGTTGTCGCTTGCGATGCACCAAGCTTTGCCGATGTCGCGCGGCTGGTTGATCAGGCGCTCGACGCAAAGTCTGCTGATTGAGGATAGAGCAATATGAATCGCCTGCCGCTGGTCGCCGTTGACGACCTCACCCCCGAACAACGCGACCGCTATGACAATGCGCCCGGCGGTAAGTTGAACCTCAGTCGCTTGCTGGCTCATGCTGTGTCGATGCAGCCCGGAATTGGCATGGCGGTGCAGGGGATGATGTCGGGCATCGAGGTGCCGCCGCTCGAACGGCAGATCTGTGTGCTCGCTGTCCTCCATCTTGATCGCGGCGAATATGAATGGGCCCAGCATATGCAGGTGTCCAAGGTGATGGGCATCGCCGATGAAAAGGTCGCGGCCATTGCCAATGACCGCTTTGGCGATCCCATCTTCAACGACCGGGAAAAGGCGCTGCTCGCCTTTACGCGGCAAGTGGTCAAAACCGTGCGCGTCGATGATTTCGTCTTCAACGCTGTCGCTGCTTTTTACACACCGCGCCAGATCGTCGAGCTGATCCATGTCATCGGCCTCTACATGCTGTTCGTGCGCGTGTCCGAAGTCGCCGAACTCGAGATTGATGCCGTGCTGGGCGGCGATTTCTGGAAAAAGGCCAATGAAGAGGCCGGCCTCGCCAAGGACTAGGCTGGGTGCTCCATCAAAATAGAAACGAGGGTGAAGCTATTGGAACAGGCAGTTAACGAGACAATCGAATACCCCTTTGTCCGCCTGGAATTTGACGGGCCATTGGCGATTATGACGCTCAACGATCCCGAACGGCTCAATGCCATGGGGCAGGATATGGGCGAATCGATTGCGACTGTCCTCAACGAGATCGCCAAACCGCGCCGCAAGTGCCGCGCGCTTTTGATCACGGGCGAAGGGCGCGCCTTTTGCGCCGGCGTCAATCTGATGGGCAATCGCAAGGCGCTGGCCGAAGGGGTCAGTAAGCTGCCGGTTCTGAGCGGGGTCGAGACATTTTTTCACCCGCTGCTGCGCCGCATGCATGCGGTGACAATCCCGGTCATTGCCGCGCCCAATGGTCTGGCCGTTGGCATCGGCCTCGGCATGTGCCTGGCGTCGGACTATGTGATCGCGTCGGACAAGGCGTGGTTCCAGGCTCCATTCAAGAATCTGGCTTCAGCGACCGATTCCGGGCTGGGCTGGTTGTTGTCGCGTAACATCGGCATCCTTAGGACCAAGCGCATCTTGATGCGCGCCGAGCGCATCGATGCCGCGACTGCGCTCGATTGGGGCATGGTTTCGGAAGTCGCCCCCGCCGATGATTTTGTCGTGCGCGCTCGCGCCGTTGCGCTCGAAATCGCCAATGATGCGACGATTGCTCTGTCCGAGATCAAGCAGATCGTCGGTCTGGCGCAGCGCATCGACCTGCATTCGGCTTTCGAAACGGAGGCGCAGGCCGTGGCCCGCACGTCGCGGACCAAAGACAATGTCGCCGCCATCCGGGTGTTCGGGTCGAAGGAAAAGCCGACCTTTACGGGCGAATGACTCCCCTTACGGCGTGCGGCCCCTTTTAGCATGCTGTAGGTGAGCGAACGACGCTGTGCTGTCGGGGGCGGCACGTCGCCCTTTGACGCGTGGTCATTTAATGTCATGGTGTCAGGTGACCCCGTTCTACTAATGTAATGACACATCTGGCCCATGGTAGAAGACAAGATTAGCAAAGTCGTCAGAGCAGCAGGGGAGATATTCCTGCGCTACGGTTTTGCCCGCACGACAATGGGTGATGTTGCGAAAGCTGCGGGGATTTCGCGCCCCGCGCTCTATTTGCTGTTTCCAGGCAAGGAGCCCTTATTTGCCGCGGCCACAATGGCCCTTGCACAACAGCGGTTGCGGGACATCAGCGCCGCCGCA
>JBMOGG010000294.1:0-2869 GCA_049318505.1 Sphingomonas sp.
CTGGTCGACGTCACGATGAAGCCGTGGTGCTTTCCCAATCTTGGCGGCATCTCGATCAAGCCCGGGTTCGATATTGGTCGCGGCACGCACAATACGACCAACCAGCTCGGCGGTTCGGGTCAGAACTCGGCGAAGTGGAACGTCCATTATTATATTTACCCGCTGCTCTACTGGATGGAGATCGTCGCCGATTTCCTGTGCCTCGAGTCCTCGAGCTTCGACATCGCCTATGTGACCGAGATCGACCCGCTCTGGCAGGACGATACGCTCACGATGCTGATCAATCCGGAGGCGGCGGTGTTCGCCAACCCGATTGCGACGCTTGCCTGTGCGGCAGATTGCGTCGCGGCGACCGTCAAGCGCCCGCTCGATCCGCTGTTTTGGTGCGCGGGCTGCCAGGGCTCGATGTACCCGATGAATGGCAACGTCGGGGCACATATGAACGCGGTGCAGTCATCGCGGCTCGCGGCCTCGCGCATGGTCTACAAGATGCACCGCCAGCTGCTGGCATGGGGCACGATGGGTAGCCAAGGGCTCTGCAGTAAATACCCGATGCCGATCCTGAAGAAGCAGCAATACCGCTTCCAGATGGTCAACCCCGCACCGATGGTGAAGGGCAAGTTCGCCTGCTCGATGATCGGTGTGTCGGATCTCAAACCCGGAATCGGCCGTACCTGGCCCGTCGTTGGCGAGGACATCGGTTACCTCGTGTGGCGCAAACGCAATTGCTGCGTGCTATGAGCAGGCTGCCCCTCGTCCTGCTGGGCGGCGTCGCCGCGTTCGCGACCACTGCAGCCGTTCTTGCGCAAACAGTTGACGGCATCGACCTGAAAGCGGTCCAGGCCAAGGCCGATGCGGTCTCAGCCGACGCTGCCGCCTTCGTGACAGAAGTCACGCGCCGCGCCGATGCACTGACCGACGAAGCACGCGAGACGGCCAAGGCTGGAGAGGCCAATCACGAGCGCTATACCGAAGCCCAAGGTAAGGCTGCTGGGGCAAGCGAGCTCGACCGCATGATGGCGCAGGTCTCGGCCAAGACCATGACTGGCGACGCCCCCCAGTTCATCGTCTTCGCGTCGCTCTCGATGCCGCCCGAAAGCCTCAAACCCCTTATCCGCGACACCAGCAAGGCGGGTGGGGCCGTGGTGTTCCAGGGGTTCCCCGGCAACTCCATGAAGGCGTTTCAGCAGGGCATCGTCAAGGTGGTTGATCCGGGCCAGGAGACGAAGTCGGTTGGAATCGACCCGCGCCTGTTTCGCGCTTTTAACGTGACGAGCGTGCCCGCCTTTGTCGTGGTCACTTCTGATTTCGACCTGTGCGACGGATTTACCTGCAAGACGGTGACACCGCCGCACGACCGCATGTCGGGCAACGTTACTGTTCGCTACGCGCTCGAGGCTTTTGCGACCGGTGGCGGTCCCGGCGCGCGCATCGCCGCGACCGCATTGAAGCAGCTGGGCACCGGCAGCTGACATGCGCGCGCTGGTCGCCCTCATCTTTTTGACGATTACGGCGCCCGTATTTGCGCAGACGTCGACTGCGCAGGCGCGTGCTGACGGCAAGACTTTCGGTGAGGTCGCGGGGAAGGGCGCTGAGGGGTTGGCCGACACCGACGCTGCCGCCGTCGCTAATCTCGATGCTTATCGGGGTGCCAGCGCGCCGGAGAGCGCGTATCTGGGCAACCCGGCGGGGCTCGATGCCGCTGCGATCACGACGTCGCGCACGAACGAAGGCAGCGTGCTCGTGATCGATGGTGACGCAATCCGTCCCAAGGTGCCCAAAAGCCAAATCGATGAGACCGTCGCAACCGGCGACATGATCAACCAGACCCCCGACGTCTACGCGCGCGGCGTCGACCCGCAGGGGACGTCGGGCACGTGCGTTCCCCTGCCGCCGTCGACGAGCTCTCCGGGCAATTTCGAGGCGACTTGCAATGTCGGCGAGCAGGTCATCAACGAGCCGCGCACCTGCAATGTCCCGCTCGAGGTCAAGGCGACCAGCAAGACGGTCTATGACTACACTTGTAGCGAAGATCCGTTTCGGGCCTTTCGCTCTTGTGATCCCAATTTCACGCCAAGGATCGGTGGATCGTGCACGGTTACGGCCACGAGGCGGCAGTTTATCTGTCGGCAAGGCTTCCTGAAAAATTGCACAGAGCCCGACTGGATTACGGTCAACACGCTCGAGTGCGACGCGCCCGTCCCCAACGAGGCGGTACCAGCTCCCCGAGATGTCGTGTCGGTGACGGCGGTCAAAAACGAGTCGATCTGTACGGCCGCGACACAGGGTCTGACCTGCACCAATCCGGTCGAGGTCTGTACCGATTCAACGCCGACAACGCGGATGATCAACAATGTGCCCGTCACGCAGGCGTGTTGGGGCTGGCAACGGACGTCGCAGTGCCAGGGCACCAAACCCGGCGGCAACGACTGTTCGGCACTCGACGGCAACCCCGCGTGCAAGTTCGACCGCACCGAGTGCCTTGACGATCCGCGCTCGGGTCCCTGCAAGGTCGAAGAGCGCATCTACATCTGCCCGATCCCCGGCAATACCAACGGGCCGCCGCAGATGCTGTGTGGTGGCGACGTTTATTGCATCGGCAGTGAGTGCGAGGCGGTGACGCGCGAAGCGTCCGACGAGTTCAAGGATGCGGCGGTCGGCATGGAGTCGCTCGCGCAGGTCAATCGCGAGTTCGACAGTGTCGACTACAAGCTCTTCAAAGGCACGGCGATGAGCTGCCACAAGCCGATATTCGGTCTCGTCAACTGCTGCGCGGGCAAGACCAGCGGCCTCATTCCGGCGGCCGCCGGGTTTGCCGCACTGGCCGCTGGCCCTGCTGCGATTGCGGGGCTCGCAACACCGTTCCTGC
>JBMOGG010000295.1:0-2862 GCA_049318505.1 Sphingomonas sp.
AGCCAGAAACCGCTTGGGTGCATCTTGATATTGCTGGCGTCGCTTGGGCCACCACCCGCAAACCAACCATCCCTCCAGGTGCTGTCGGTTTTGGCGTAAAGCTGTTCGACGAAGTCGTCGCTCAAAGCGAAGGGCGTTAGCGCGACGGATTTCAGTGTCTTGTGCGCTCAAACCAACATCAAGCGCCTGGTTCAGATTGAATCCGTTTGGGTCTTTCCTGCACCATGCCCAGAAATCAGGCTTGCGTCGGCCAATATTTTTGGATGCCGGAACGATGACACGGACTTACTGCTTTGAGGGAATAAGCGTGATTTCTGTTTGGCGTCCGTCGATAAAGCGCACCTCAGTCCCGTCAAAGAAGGCGTTCTCTTCAGCCCGGAAATCGACGCGCTGACCGTCCCATTCGGGCACTGCTGCGTAAGTGGTCAGCTCAATTGACCAAGCCGTATTAGCGGCAATCAAGCCGCTGCCGCGTGGATCCGCATTCTGATTGTCCCAAAATCCGATAGCAGGACCTGCGCCGTGACCATGCAAGCCAATCGGGTGCGAGTAAATCGATGCATCAAGACCAGCCGCCGCCGCTTCTGCCCGAGTAAGCGCCAGCACCTCGTTCCCACTGCGCCCAACCGCAAAATGGCGGGTGAGCATATCCTGTACACGGTTGCTGTTCGCTAGCCCCTGCCTGAGGCCTGCAGGCACCTCACGCTCGCCCGGCTTCAACACATAAGCAAGATGCTGCATATCGGTATTAAGCCGAAGGTAAGTGATGCCAAAATCTGTCCATAACAGATCGCCAGGCAGGATTACTTCGTTGCCTTCGAGCATGCCTTTGGCGCCCTTGCGCTGGATCCCAACGGACGGGTGAAACCATGCATCGAGGCCGAGTTGAAGCAGCCGGTCGCGATACCACCATTGCACCTGCGCTGCGGTCGTCACGCCGGGGGTGATAACCGAGCGCGAAAACGCCTCGCCAATCACGCTATGGGCCCTGCGCGCTATTGCGGGGTAAATCGCCATTTCGCCACGCGTGCGCGTTTCAAGCCAACGGATTGCGAGCGCCTCACCACTGACGATCCGCGCATGCAAAGGAGCAGGCAAAGCGGCAACGAACTTCTCATACTGACTGAGCGTCATACCATCGGCGAACTGATAGAGATCGGAGGTGTTGATCGCAATTTTTGCAGGATTACGCTTGGTGATGATGTCTGCGACCGACTGCCACTGATCAGGCTGTTTAACGGGATCCCAAGCAGGCGCGAACAAGCCGCCAAGCCCATAGCGGCTGACGGTAAGTCGCTCGATCGGTTTCCCGTCACCCGGGTCGTAGAAGACCAGAATTGTACGCCGGCGTGCGTGCATATTCTCGGCATCAAGCATCGACGCAACCACTGGCTCTTCAAAATATTCGCGGGCCACCAGCAGCCATAAATCGATGCGCTGTTCGCGCATGATCGCAGGGATGATCGTATCAAGCCGCTCGGCTAAAATGCGGTTCTCGGTAATCGCTCTCTCGCGAGCGTTGAGTATCGGGGGCAGCGCGGGCGAGCGCACGTCACCCTCGCTCAGCGCGACGCGCGCTGGTGCCGCTGTGCCAGATAACGCAATAAGTGCCGCAAACAGCGCCGCTGCAAATACCCTATTCGTTGCCATCATGAACTCCCAAAACACGTGTATCAACGCTACCGGATCGTGGCGCAAGCATCAAATGCGCGCCTTAAAAATCCCTCATCAAAACATGTGGCACAGATTTACCTGCGACTTATCCGAGGGTTGCCCTCATCTGATGGTTTAAGTCTAAGCGGCTGGTTTGCGATGTTCCAAGGGTTCAATTTGCCCAATAGACATAGTCCTGATCTGGCGTCCAAGGTGCTGAGGTGCACCCATTGTTCGGGCCTATCTATGACCGATTTTGAGATTGGGATAATGCCTTCCTCTTGTCCACCCTTGGCGCATAGGAGATTGTCGGCGTTTCGGCAGAACCTGGCCGCGAGCGGACTGTTCGGTTTCAAGCAAACCGGGCTAGTTGGTAGCCGTTCTCAAAAGGCCTGCCAAGCAGGCTACTTCTGACAACATTGACGCCAATGCTTGAATAGCAACCATCCGAACGCCGCTTCGAGAAGCAGAAAGGAAAAACCAGCTACTTGACCCAGCGGCCGCAAGGGCGGACATAACTAGCAGACTCGTTGCTTCTCAACGGCAATCAACAACCTCGCTCGACATCGGCGAAAAGAAAGAGGAGTCGTCACGTGATAGCGGGTCCGAAGCTCAAGATGGGCGTGGCCAGCATCGCGCTGGCAATGACGGCGGGCGTGGCGCTGGTGGCGGCCGCGGCGCAGGAGCCGGCAGCAGACATCGTAATCCGCGGAGGTACCATCTATCCCGGCAACGCAGCACCGTTTCGTGGCGACGTGGCGATCCGCGGCGACCGCATC
The DNA here is from genome assembly GCA_049318505.1 of Sphingomonas sp. Classification (GTDB taxonomy): domain Bacteria; phylum Pseudomonadota; class Alphaproteobacteria; order Sphingomonadales; family Sphingomonadaceae; genus Sphingomonas_O. Next base: position 2,433 of record JBMOGG010000295.1, read on the forward strand.
GTCTATGTTGGCCAAACGGCTCCAGCTGGCGCGAAGAAGGTGATCGACGCAACCGGCATGATCGTCGCGCCGGGGTTCATTGACCCGCACACCCATGCCGACCAGGCACTGGCGTCGAGCGACCCTGCGACACGGTTGGTGTTGCCGTTCCTGATGCAAGGCGTCACGACGGCATTCATCGGCGTCGACGGGCATGGTGACCCTGATATCGCTCGCACCTTGGGGCGCACTGCTGCCTTTGAAACCAGCGGCGCGTCACCTTCTGCGAGTTCGGAGCGCGATTTCGGTATCAATTTCGCTACCTATGTCGGCTTTGGTGACGTTCGCATGCGGGTGATCGGTGAAACGGATCGTGCGCCTACAGCGACTGAACTGATGCAGATGGCTGGTCTCGTCTCGGCCGCGATGTGCCAAGGCGCATTGGGGCTTT
>JBMOGG010000296.1:0-2835 GCA_049318505.1 Sphingomonas sp.
AGTAATTTACCCCCATCATCGCCCGGATCGGCTTGGTCTGCGGACTGCTAATGCGGAATTCGACCGACCGGTCGTCGATCTTCTGTGGGTCGCTCTGGAATGAGCCAAACGTGTCGGTCAGGTCGGCGTCGCGGATCCAGTTGACCCGCTGCTGGTTGAGCCCCAGCACCAGGTCAAAGTTGAACCCGCCGGTATTGAAGTTGGCAATCGCCGAAAGCCGCAGGCTGTTGCGGATCAGGCCGACATAATCGATCGTCGGAATTCCGCTTGGCAAGGGCTGAGCCTTGTAGAAATCGGTTATGTAGGTCGGTCCGACGTTGACCGCCCCTTGCGCCCACGACCGCGCCAGCACCGTGTTGCTCGAATAGAGCGACTGGCCGGTCAGCGTGTTTACATTGGCCGCGTTGGGCAGAGCGCCGCAGACATAGCGTTTGGGCGAGACGGTCTCGCCCGCCGGGGTCGTCAAGGTCTTGCCGCTGCAGCTGTCGTTGATGTCGCCGTCGATAAAGCCGCCGGCCGGCGCGCCGTCGCGGTCTTCCGAATAGGTGCCGCGGAAGCGGGCCGAGAAGTTGCTCGAGGGTTCCAGATTGAGCACGCCGGTGACGGCTTTGGTCTGCTCGTTGCCCAGGCGGCCGCCGTCAGTGGTGGTGTATTCGCCGCGCTTGGAATAAAACCGCCCGCTAATGCTCGCGGATAGAACATCGCGGATCAGCGGACCTTCCAGCTGCGCCTGAATGTCGAAACGTTCGCGGGTCGACCCGAGTACGTCGAGCTGAACCTTCATGTCGGTCAGGCTTGGCCTGTGGGTGATGAAGTTGACTGCGCCACCGAAGGTGTTGCGACCGAACTGGGCCGATTGCGGCCCCTTGATCACTTCGACCCGGTCAAGATCGAGCAGCGACAGGGAAGTGCCGCCGTTTAGCACGTAAACGCCGTCGACAAACAGCGCGCCCGTGGCAAAGGAGGGCGAGAACTGGCTGGTGTTCATGCCGCGGAAGCGCAGCTGGGTGTTGTAGCGTCCCGGCTCCTGGCCGCCTTGTTGGTTGAACTGGAATCCCGGGGCCTGCAGGCTGATGTCGGTTAGATTGGCAAAGCCTGCCTCCTTGATCGCAATATCGGTAAAGGCCGAAATCGCGACCGGGGCTGTCAGCAGCGTTTCCGATTTCTTGCGCGCGGTAACGATGATCTCGGCGGGATCGTTGGCGGTTTCAGCCGAACTGCCTTGACCCTCCGCTTGCTCGTCAGCCCAGGCTGTGGATGGGACCGAGACAAACAGCACCGCGCTTGCCAATAACGCCGAACGGAACATTGTGGTGACTCCCTGCAAGCCGCTTATCATTCAATCAGAGCCAATTTGGTATACCAAGTCAACCGAAAACAGCCCGCGATGGGTAAAATGTGGCGATTTGGTATGTGATCTGTGGTTTTCCCGTCACACGTCCCCGAACGATCCGGGACTGGTTCAAACATGGGGGTCTTGCAGGGAGTTATGCGATTTGGGCACATTGGATCCTTGTCCAGTGGGATGGTTCCGATGGGGTGGCGGCTTGAATTGGTTCAATCGGAAGGAGACGTGGCGATTGAGCGCATCGCAGTTTGCGATATCGGCGAAATTGTCGCGCCGGGCGGCATCGATGATGCGGACTGGGCCTCGAACCGAGCCAGAGCATCCTTGCGGCAATCCAGCGAGCCGTGGTTGGTCTGCAGGAGCGATCTCTGAAAACCAAGGCGCTGCTGTGCCGAAGGGCGATACGAGTCTGGTGCTCAAAGACTACCGGGCGCGCTCGGTGCAGACCTTGTTCGGGCAGCTGATTGAACCGCCCCGGGATTGCCGGAGGCCCTTTGGTTTAAGTTACGCGGCCATGGGGACGTCGTCCAGCGTGGCGTTAATATGGGCCTGTCAGGAATTTTGTGTGTGAGGCATAATTGAAGCGAAGGAGCTTATATGCCGATCAAAGCGAAGAAGACGTCTGTGGCGCCAGTGGTTTTACCGTCTGTTCCAAAGGAGCTGGTTGATCATTTTGTTAGCGGGCCGATGAGCGCGGAGGCGATTACGGCGGCGGGGGTAGCGTTCAAGAGGGCGCTGATCGAACGGGCTCTGGGGGCCGAGTTGAACCATCATCTTGGCTACGCGTCAGGTATGACGAAGCCGGAGGGGGCGAATAACGAGCGGAACGGGAGTAGCGGCAAGACGCTGCTGACGGAGGACGGCAAGCTGCGGGTCGAGATACCGCGCGATCGCGCTGGCAGCTTCGAGCTGCTGCTGGTTCCCAAGCACCAGCGGCGTTTTACGGGCTTCGATGACAAGATCGTGGCGATGTACGCGCGCGGGATGACGGTGCGGGAGATCCAGGCGTTTCTGGTCGAGATGTATGACACCGAGGTCAGTCCGGATTTCATCAGTACGGTGACCGACGCGGTGCTGGCGGAGGTGATGGCGTGGCAGAGCCGTCCGCTGGATCCGATGTATCCGGTGGTGTTTTTTGACGCGCTGCGGGTGAAGATCCGCGAGGACGGGGTTGTTCGCAACAAAGCGATCTATCTCGCGCTGGGGGTCCAGGCCGACGGCGCGCGGGACATTCTCGGGTTGTGGATCGAGAATACCGAGGGCGCCAAATTCTGGATGAAAGTGTTCAATGATCTCAAGACGCGCGGCGTCGGCGATATCCTGATCGCAGTGACCGACGGCCTCAAGGGAATGGGTGAGGCGCTGGGCGCAGTATTCCCAGCAACCACGCTTCAGACATGTATCGTCCACCTGATCCGCAACAGCCTGGATTATGCCCGCTGCCAAGGCCCGGCGCCGACAAGAGGGCGAGCCGGACGAAGTCGCGT
>JBMOGG010000297.1:0-2815 GCA_049318505.1 Sphingomonas sp.
CTTGAATCAGAATCGGACGCTGTTGGGAATCCCCTTTGTCAACACGTCCTAGAGCGCGATCAGATTTGGCCGATGTGTTGGCCGATGTTCTGGCCGGTCTTCGAACTCGCGGTCCGGTGCCTATGCCGCACTTCCGACCAGTTGATGCGATTTGACGCAAACTGCTGTAAAATGGTCATGTCATGGATAGGCCGACTATTCTTCGAGACCTTGCAGCCGAGGCGCTGTCGCCTGGTTCGCGCGACGTCGGCCTGCGAGAACTCGACAACATTATCAAGCCGATTTCGACCCGCGCAAAACTATTGAATGGGTGCCGGATCGGTATTCAGGCTGGGTTGCTTATCTTCGCTATGACGCTCGCCACAGCTTACATCCTGGAGCCATCCAAAACTGCAGGCCCTGGCAGTTGGTGGCCGATCGCCGCTGCTGTTGGGCTAATCTTCGCCGTCAATATCAGCTGGTACGGCTATCAATATTGGTTTCAGAAGAAATGGCCTCCGGGTTCATTCGCGAGCCCGGCGTCGGAACCGCTGCGCGCCTTCCTGGCAGATTATCACGCTGAAAAGAGGCGAGCCTATAAAACCGAGTTCGAAGCAGTTGACGCGAAAATCTTTGCCAACCGCCTCGCCCCGCTCCTGCTGTCAGATGATCAGAATGTCCGAGCGTTGGTTCAAAGGCCGACCTTCGGGACATATCGGGCACCGTTGATGTCCAACGCCGAACCGGTGAGAGCATCCGTGAACGCGGTCGATAAGGGCCTCGTAGTGCAGGAACCGATTGTAGCGTCTCCCCCGGCAGATTTGCCCGCGGAACCATCCACCTCGCAAACTGAATTGGTCCTGGAACTGCCGCCCGAAGAATACTCCTGGCATTGGCTGATTGAGCTGACTGATGATGAATTCCAGTCGCGTTTGGAGCCGTTTTTCAAAACTCTACCGACGCACAAGATGGCACGTTATCGAACGGCCTTGGTCAATGGCCGGAGGTATTTGCAGAACAATCGCGGTCATGGCGCGCTCGCGAATGCCGTCGCCGCCGCTGCCGCCGCCATCAAGCGAGAACTGCACTGCGAACCCGGGCTGGAGGGCGGGCAATCGACGGTATGGATCAAGCTTCTCTTCATGGGCGACTACAAGAACGCAAAAGAATTTTTCCTGCGTCAACGGTCTGAAATCGTTACATAGAATACTGAAATAACAGGTAAATTCGGATATTTTTAGTTACGCGCATTGGCCGCTCGCACATCCAGAAACATCATGACGCCTCCTCAACACACGGAAGGTTACGTCATGCATCAAGGCCTTTTCCCGTCCGGCGGCCTGCTCACCGTCAAGGATGTGCTTCTCCTGACCGGCTACAAGCACCGAACCACATTGTATCGCCTCGTCCGAAAGGGCCTCTTCCCCAATCCATGCGCGATCAGCGCGCGCCAGATCCGCTGGCGGGCCGAGGATGTCATGGCTTGGCTGAACAGCCTGCCCACCCGCCGCTACTGACGCCAAGTCGAGCGATACGGCCCAAAGATCATTGCCCTCAAGCCAGCGCCGCGCAGCGAGCACTGGAGGTCATATGCCCGAAATCAGCAAAGCGGAGTTGCACCGCAACCATAGCCATGCGGTCCGTAGCCAACGTGGAGGCGAACGCCGAGTACGGCGAACGGGTGCGCTTTGCGCATCCCGCAGAAAGCCGCTTCTCCACACCAAAGCAGTTCCCCGATGGCAGCCTCGATCCTCAGATTCCATGGGGAACGGGGGCACACATGAGGCTTGGCAAGCGGCTTCTAATAGACTGATTTCACTTTGTAATCAGGTGTATGACGATTTCCAAAGCTCGTCCTACAATTGTCTGACAGTAACGTACTCTCACCCTAGTTTGTCATCGTCCCTTGCCGCCGTCGAAGGACAAACGCCGAAGTACCAGCACCTTTCGCGGACCGTGCCGGAGTGCCTGCCGATAGCGGCCAATAGCGGCGGCGATCATGCCGCGTGACCCGGCCATGACGCAGGCGACGGCCTATCTCGACCGGGCATTGGCAGGCCGCGCGAAGGCACGGGCCGCATCGCTTGGGCGATCGCTGAGCTGCCACTTGGTGGCACTCCTCGAAGCCGATCTTGCCGCCGCATCACAAACTGCGCGGCCATTCCCTGAACCTGAACTCGTCGCGCTGCTGGCCGAACTGCGCGCTCTCAGACTGCATCTGACGACCCTGGCCGCAAACCCGAAGGAGGAACCATGCGATGGCCACCGAACTGCTCAGTCTTCGGCTTTCACCCGAGTTGATGGCATCCGTCCGCGCCCTGGCGAAGAAGCGCCAGGTCAGCATGACGGCGGCGGCAACGACCCTGATCAACACAGGGCTGACCGCCGCAGACACGAGCGCGTTGCTCAACAGCCAGCTCACCGCCGCCCAGGCCGAAATCGACCGGCTGAAGAAAGCGGCCAGCCAGACCTCTTCGCCCAAATCGAGCGAGGGCAGATATGACTGGAAGAAGCTGAACCGGGAGCTTGATGAGCGCCGCGAGCAGGAGCGCCTCGAAAGTCAGCGCGCGCGAGAGTCTGCGTCGGCGCGAGCGCCTGCTATGCCGCCGCCAACACCTCTGAGCGATACCGAGGAGTTTGCGGATGTTCATGGCCATACAAGACTGAGCCGCGACAGGCGCGCTGCGCTGAACGAGGAGATCCGCTTCCGTCAGTCGATAGCGTTCAATGGCGCTGTCATCGGTGCCGTTTTGTTTGTCGTCGCCTTGATTCCCATGCCCTACTGTCAATCGGCGTTCAAACGGGACCCACTTGAAGGGCATATCGGCGTGCAAAA
>JBMOGG010000298.1:0-2811 GCA_049318505.1 Sphingomonas sp.
TGCATATTCCGCGCGAAGCCGATAGCGATTCCGGGGCGAAGCCGATAAGGATTCCGGGCGGATGCCGATAGCGATTCCGACGGGAAGCCGATAGCAATTCCGGAGCGAAGCCGATGGGAAACCGCCGATTCCCGGAATGACTATCGGCATCGTATCGGAACAGAAAAACCACCGAAGCAAAGCGCGCTGGACCACCAGCAGCAACCTGCACTTCACTCAAACGTGGAGGGCACCGTTTGCCGCAAGAAAGGTTGTCCATGCGCAAGATCAAAGAAGTTCTCAGATTACATTCGCTCGGGCTGACCCAGTGTCAGATCGCGCGCAGTTGTTCCATCGGCCAGAGCACCGTATCGGCGTATCTCAAAGCCGCCGATGCTGCCGGCATTCAGTGGGCGGCGGTATCGGAATGGGAAGAGCAAAAGCTGGTGGCAGCGTTGCTGCCCAAGCACCCGCCAGCAGCACCAACCGCCCGGCATCCGGCGCCGGAGTTTGCTACGATCCACCTCGACCTGCAGAAGCACAAACACCTGACGCTGCAGCTCGTCTGGGAGGAGTATCAGGCCGCCAATCCCGGCGGCTACCGCTACAGCCGCTTCTGCGAGCTCTATCAGCACTGGCGGAAGAAGCGGGATCTGGTGCTTCGCCATGAGCACCGTGCCGGCGAGAAGATGTTCGTCGATTACGCCGGCGACACCATCGCCGTGCGTAATCCATCAACGGGCGAATCCCGCGACACCCAGCTGTTCGTCGCCGTGCTCGGGGCCAGTAACTACACCTTCGCCGAAGCTACCTGGACACAGGGGCTCGGCGACTGGATCGGCTCCCACATTCGAGCTTTTGACTATTTTTCCGGCGTGCCGGAAATCGTCGTTCCCGACAACCTGAAATCCGGTGTCACCAAGGCTTGCCGTTATGAGCCCGGCGTGAACCGCACCTACGAAGAGATGGCCGCCCACTATGGGGTCGCAGTGATTCCAGCCAGGCCGCGAAAACCCCGCGACAAAGCCAAAGTCGAAGCCGGCGTACTGGTCGTCGAACGTTGGATTCTGATGGCGCTGCGAAAGCGAACGTTCTTCTCATTGGGCGAGGTCAACGAAGCCGTTGGCGAGCTGCTGGCCAGGCTCAATGCGCGGCCCTTCCGCAAGCAGGAAGGGTCGCGCCAGACGCTGTTCGACACGCTGGACCGGCCCGCGCTGCACCCGTTGCCCAGCGAGCGTTACAGCTACGGCGAGTGGAAGACGGCCCGCGTCAACATCGACTACCACGTCGAGTTTGACCGCCATTGGTACAGCGTTCCCTATCAGCTGACGCAGCGTGAAGTGGAGATCCGCGCCTCGGCATCCACAGTGGAAATCTTCCACCACGGCGAACGCGTGGCCAGTCATCTGCGCTCTTCGGTGGCGCGTCGTTTCACGACGACACGTGAACACCGGCCGAAGGCGCATCAGCGCTATCTGGATTGGACGCCCTCGCGAGTGCTGGAATGGGTCGGCAAGATCGGGCCGTCGGCGATGGCGGTAGCCACACGGATCCTGGACTCCAATCCGCATCCGGAGCAGGGTTTTCGTTCTTGTCTCGGACTGATTCGCCTCGCCAACGAGTACGCGAGCGAACGCGTAGAGGCCGCGGCCGAGCGAGCGCTGGCCGTTAACGCGTGCACGTATCAGAGCGTCAAGTCGATCCTGAAAAACAATCTCGATGGGTGGCTTGTGGAACAACCCGCCAATTCCACACCGCCCATCGATCACCCCAATCTACGCGGCGCCGACTACTATGCCGGCGGCGGCGCTGATCGTTTGCAGTAACCGGAAAAGAGGAAACAATGCTGACACAGCCAGCCATCGAGAAACTATGTGCCATGCGCCTGCGCGGCATGGCCGAAGCCTTCCGCGAGCAACAAGAGAAGGCCGACTATCAACAACTGAGTTTTGAAGAGCGACTGGGGATGCTCATCGACCGCCAATGGTATTGGCGAGAGAATCGGGCACTGGATCGCCGGTTACGCGCAGGACGGCTGCAGGGGCCATGCTGCGTAGAGGACATTAACTACCGGGCGGCGCGCGGACTGGACCGGCAACTGGTGCGGTCGTTGACGCAGGAGTCGGTGTGGGTGCGGGAGCATCAGAACGTGTTCCTGATCGGGCCAACGGGGATCGGCAAGACCTGGCTCGGCCGGGCATTCGCGCAGAAGGCGTGCCGGGATGGCTATACCGCGCTGTTCTACAAGGCGGTGGAACTATCGCGGGACCTGGCCACGGCGCGGGTCGATGGCAGCCAACGGAAACTACTGTCGCAGCTGAGCAAAGTGGACGTGCTGGTGATTGACGATTGGGCCATGACGCCGATGCCGGAGGCGGAGCGAAGGGACTGTTTGGAGATCTGCGACCGGCGCTACCAAGTGCGTTCGACGCTGTTGACGAGCCAGTTACCAGTGAACAAATGGCATGCCCAGATCGGCGACCCGACGGTGGCCGATTCGATTCTGGACCGGCTGGTGCACAATGCGCACCGGTTCGAACTGGAGGGCGAATCGATAAGGAAGGAGCTCCAAAAACGAAAGGGAAAGGAGGTTTGATCGGAGGGTACCGGCACCCAAGGTTAAATAGGGCTGAGCAAGGCAAGGGGGCTCAAACGCCGCCCCCTCGCCCTGCACCCCCTCCCCGGCTTAAACGTCCATTTGTTGACGCGATGCCGATAATTCACGCATCATGATTTAGACCAGCGTCGCTTCGCTCCGATGGCTATCGCCATCAGCCCGGAATGACTATCGGCATCAAATCGGAATCGTTATCGGCTTCGTCGGAATAGGCA
>JBMOGG010000299.1:0-2775 GCA_049318505.1 Sphingomonas sp.
GATTGGGCACTTCTCGACGGATCTCGGCGAGGGTGCGTGGATCACGTCGCCGTGCCGTACCGCGGATGACGCAAGCAAGGCCGTTGCGCGCCTCGCAAAGTCAAAGCACATGCCCGAGGATGTGCGCAAAGGGAGCGGCGCCGTAGCAGCCGGCGGCGATGTAGACCGACATGCGGAGGAGGCGCCACTTGGCGCTCGAAAAGACGGGCGCGAGGCTCGTGACGGCAACAGCGGCGGCAAAAGGCGTGAGCTGGACGAGCACGACCAGACCGATCAGGCTGAGCAACACAAGCCAAACCCAGGCCGCGCGCAGCGTGACCGCACCGCTCGGCAGCGGACGGCTGCGCGTGCGCGCCACCGAGCCGTCGAGATCGCGATCAACGATGTCGTTGTAGACACACCCCGCGCCGCGCATCGTGATCGAGCCAAGCGCGAACCAGAGCAGCAACAGCCCGTCGCTGGACAGGCCGCCCGCCAGCAGCACGGCCCAGGCGCATGGCCAATAAAGCAGCTGCCATCCGATCGGCCGGTCGAACCGCGCCAACAGGGCAAAAGGGCGCAGCGTGGCGGGAAGCCAGGCGACAAAGCCGCGGTGTTCGCTGTCGGGCGTGGCGGTAACGGTGTCAGTCATGCTAGGCCCCCATTATGCCTGCAACCCCCGCCTGGCCACCGCAAAGCGCCGTGCGCCTTTTCGTCGAGGAGACCCTGTCGTCGGACACGATGCTGACCATCGGCGGCGCGCAGGCGCATTATCTGCTAAACGTCATGCGTATGAAGGCCGGCACGGTCCTCAAGCTGTTCGACGACATGACCGGTGAGTGGGCCGCCGAGGTCGTCGCCACCGCCAAGCGCGACATCACCCTTTCGATTACCGACCATCTTCGGCAACGCGAGCCCGTGCCCGATCTCTGGCTGGGAGCGGCGCCCATCCGTCGAGCGCGGTTCGACTTTCTTGCCGAAAAGGCCTGCGAGCTGGGCGTCGCGCGCTTTACGCCGGTGCTTACCCGCCGCGCGGTCGTCGACAAGGTGAAGCCCGAGCGGCTCCGCGCGCAGATGATCGAAGCTGCGGAGCAATGCGGCCGTACTGCGCTGCCCGAGCTCGATCCGGAGACGAAAATTGCCGACTGGATCGCGATGCTCGATGATCGGACCTTATTCTTTGCCGATGAGGAAGGCGGCGCAGATGCTGCAGCCAGCTTTACCGCACATCCAGGCCCAGCCGCGATCCTGATCGGGCCCGAAGGCGGTTTCGACGCCGAGGAACGCGCCCGCGTCCGAGCGCACCCACGCGCCATCGCCATCAACCTTGGGCCGCGCATCCTGCGCGCCGAAACCGCAGCGATTGCGGCGACAGCGGCATGGATGGCGGTCGCCGGCGACTGGCGCACAACGCCATGAGCCCCCTTAAGCTCAAGATGGTTATGCGGTTCGTTAAAACGCCCGTCGGTAAATAAAAAAGGGAGCATGACAGCAGCGTCGAGCGTTGCACTTTGCCACTGGATAGCGCGGTTGGACATCGCTAGGGACAGCAGCATGAGTACGCGCACCGCTTCCGAGGCCGATGATCCGGTCATCGATTCCCGCGCCGACCTTCTCGACGTTTTCATCAAGGGCGAGAAGCCGAAAGCCGCTTGGCGCATCGGCACCGAGCACGAGAAGTTCGTCTATTTCACCAAGGATCACCACGCGCCGAGCTACGAGGAAAAGGGTGGCATCCACGCGCTCATGATCGGCCTCACCCGCTATGGCTGGAAACCAGTGCACGAGGGCGAGAATATCATCGCGCTATCGGGCAGCGACGGAAGCGTCAGCCTCGAGCCCGCCGGCCAGTTCGAATTGTCCGGCGCACCGCTTGAGAACCTGCATCAGACCTGCGCCGAAACCGGTCGGCATCTCAGCCAAGTGAAGGAGGTCGGCGACATGCTCGGCCTCGGCTTTCTGGGCATGGGGCTTTGGCCCGACAAGCGCCGCGACGAGCTACCGATCATGCCCAAGGGCCGCTACAAGATCATGCTCGACCACATGCCACGCGTCGGCACCATGGGTCTCGACATGATGATGCGAACTTGCACCATCCAGACCAACCTCGATTATTCGAGCGAAGCGGACATGGTGAAGAAGTTCCGCGTATCGCTGGCGCTGCAACCGCTCGCAACCGCGCTGTTCGCCAATTCGCCGTTTCTCGAAGGCAAGCCCAACGGCTATCTGAGCTATCGCAGCCATATCTGGACCGACACCGATCCGCAGCGGACCGGCATGCTGCCCTTCGTGTTCGGCGAGGGCTTCGGCTATGAACGCTATGCCGATTACATGCTCGACGTACCCATGTATTTCGTGTTTCGCGACGGCGGATATGTCGACGCGGCGGGCCTGGACTTCAAAGATTTCATCGCGGGCAAGCTGAGCGTTCGTCCCGGGGAAAAGCCGACCAAGGACGACTGGAACGACCATCTCTCGACTGCCTTTCCCGAGGTGCGGCTCAAGTCGTTCCTCGAAATGCGTGGGGCCGATGGCGGGCCCTGGAGCACGATCTGCGCCTTGCCCGCTTTCTGGGTCGGGTTGCTTTACGACCAGACCGCGCTCGATGCGGCCTGGGACCTTGTAAAGGACTGGGGCATCGCCGAGCAGCAGCAATTGCGCGACGACGTGCCGCGGTTGGCGCTTGACGCCCGGGCGCCGGGCGGGCGCCCCTTGCTCGACGTCGCGCGCCAGGTGATGACGATCGCCGATGCCGGGTTGAAGGCGCGTGCCCGGCTCAACGGCGCCGGCGACAGT
>JBMOGG010000300.1:0-2749 GCA_049318505.1 Sphingomonas sp.
GCGTTTCTGCGGTTGATGATGGAACGAGCGCGGATTGATCTTTCGGCGTTTCTGCGGTTGATGATGGAACGAGCGCGGATTGATCTTTCGGCGTTTCTGCAGGCATTGTCGCGCCTTCGTTCGGCCCTGCGACCAAAATGTCCGGCGCAAATATTGGCGATGTAGGGTTGGGTGTGCCGTTACCATTTGAGGGCGGCGCGCCCTTTTTTGCCGATGTGCCGTCCGTACCCGCGAGCGTGGCATCGACGGCTGTTGCAAAGCCCGAGCCGCTTTCGCTTGTCGACGCCGGCTCAGGTCGTGAACTTGCAGGCGGTCGAACCGGATTGGGCGCTACAGCTATTTCCATGCGATGCCTCTCTTGCGGGCGCTCAGGCCCCTGTTGCCATTATAGACGGCTCCCGCCGCAGACGGGTGTTTCAGCCGATCGTGCCTAGCGCGCGGACCCGCGCGCGGGTGTGGATTTCATTCTGTGACAGCACGACGGTCGCGGGCCGGACCCGCTCGATGATCGATCGGACGAACGGCCGGATCGATGGATTGGTCAGCATACACGGAATGTCGCCGTGCGCGGCGAGCCGATCATAGGTTTCGCGCACCGATGCGATAAAGGCCTGCAAGCTGGAGGGCGCCATTGCCAGATGACGGTCCTCGCCCTGGCCGACGATGCTTTCGGCGAATTCATTGTCCCAGCGTGCCGACAGCGTCAGGATCGGGATGGTGCCGTCGCGCGTCTGCTGGGCTGAGATCTGGCGTGCCAGCCGACCGCGAACGTGTTCCGTCATCAGCGTCAAATTCTGGTGTAGTGGCGCCGCCTCAGCAATGCCCTCCATGATCGTAGGGATGTCGCGGATCGAAATGCCTTCGGACAACAGGTTCTGCAGGATTCGCTGCACGCCCGAAATCGAGATCTTCGACGGCACGATTTCGGAGACCAGCTTTTCCGAATCCTTGTGGATTTCGGTGATCAGCTTGTGCGTTTCCGTGAAAGACAGCAGGTCGGCGATGTTTTCCTTGACCAGTTCGGTCAGGTGCGTGGTGATGATCGTTCCGCAATCGACGACGGTCAGGCCGCGAACGCCTGCTTCGTCGCGCAGCGCGCGGTCGATCCACAGCGCCGGCAGGTTGAACACGGGTTCGCGGGTTTCCTCGCCGGAAATGCCCAGATTGCCGCCATCGGCGTTGATGACGAGTAGCTTGTCCAGCCGGATCTCGCCGCGCGCTGCCTCGGTCTCCTTGATGTAGACGACATATTCATTGGCCTGCAGCGCCATGTTGTCGATGATGCGCACCGACGGCAGGACAAAGCCGAAGTCGAGGGCCATCTGGCGCCGCAAGGCCCGGACCTGATCGTCGAGGCGTGGCTCCGCGTTTGAATCGTTGATCAGCGGCAGCAGGGCATAGCCGATTTCCAGCCGTACGGAATCGATCGCCAGTGTGCGCGAAACCGGTTCGTCGGTCTGTTGCGCGGCAATGCCAGCTGTCGCCTCGACAAGGCGCTCGGCGTCTGCCTCGGCTTCGGCGCGCTTCGTCATCTTCCAGCCGAGCCAGCCGGCAAGTGCCGCAAAGGCGGCAAAAGGAATAAAGGGCAGGCCCGGCATGATCGCAAGTCCGCCCATAAGTGCGGCGACCATGCCGAACGCCTTGGGATAGCGGCCGAGCTGCACGCCGAGCGCATCGCCGGTTTTGCCGTTGACGCCGCCCTTCGAGACAAGAAGGCCGGCTGCGGTCGATACGATCAGCGCAGGGATCTGGCTGACCAGCCCGTCGCCAACGGTCAGGATGGTGTAGCTGTGGAAGGCCTGGTCGATCGGCACGCCGTGGATGGCGACGCCGATGATCAGCCCCACGATGATGTTGATCGCCGTGATGAGCAAACCGGCAACGGCGTCGCCCTTCACAAACTTGGAGGCACCGTCCATCGCGCCATAAAAGCCGCTTTCGGCTTCGATCTCGGTGCGGCGTTCGCGCGCCTGCTGTTCGGTGATCATGCCGGCTGACAGGTCGGCGTCGATCGCCATCTGCTTGCCGGGCATGGCGTCGAGGCTGAAGCGCGCCGCGACTTCGGCGATGCGGCCCGAGCCCTTGGTGATCACGACGAAGTTGATGACGACGAGGATCGCAAAGATGGTGAGCCCGATGACAGGCTCGCCACCCATCAGGAATTCGCCGAACGCGCCGATCACGCCGCCCGCTGCCTGGCTGCCCTCGTGACCATGCGACAGGATCAGTCGGGTCGACGCAAGGTTGAGGCCCAGCCGCAACATCGTGGCGATCAGCAAAATCGTTGGAAAGGCAGAGAGTTCGAGCGGCTTTTCGATGAACAACGCCGTCATCAGGATCATCACCGACAGGGTGATCGACAGCGCCAGCCCCATGTCGAGCATCCATGCCGGCAGCGGAAGGATGAGCATCGCGATGATGGCGATGACCGAGCCTGCCAGCGCGATGTCGGGGGTGAACCCGAAACGCCGGGTCAGATCGGTCAGAAAGTCTTTCATGCGTCGGGTCTCAATGCGCCGGCTGGACGGGGATGCCGGCTTCGATGAAGGTCCTCAGCTTGTTGCGCATGGTCCGCACCGAGATGCCAAGGATCGTCGACGCCGACGTGCGGTTGCCGCCGCAATGCTCCAGCGTATGGAGAATCAAGTCGCGCTCCACGTCGTCAACCGTCCGACCGACAAAGGCCGCTGCCGACACGCTGTCGGCCAGGGGCTTCGGCGCCCCGAGCGCCGTACCATCAGCAGCGACG
>JBMOGG010000301.1:0-2746 GCA_049318505.1 Sphingomonas sp.
AGGGGGGTCAATGTTGGACGCCGATCCGGGGTCAACTTTGCGCGCCGATTGACAGGCAAAGCGGAAGCTGGCATGGGTGCAGACCAGCACCTCGTCGTCGCTCTTCAGGAACTCACCGACCGCCTTGACCTTGGATTTCGCAACTCTGGGTTCGTCGATCCCCGGCGCGTTGCACAGGTTCCATTGCGGCTTCACCGTCCAGTCGGCCCAAAAGCCATTGGCGGTCAGCGCTTCATCAGCAAAGCTGCTGCCGATCGATCGTTCGGGCACCACGATGATCGCCTGCTTGATGCCCTGGTTCTTCAACTTGTCGAGCGCGATGAACATCAGCGCGCGGGATTTGCCCGATGCCGGCGGCGATTTGATCAGCAGAAATTGCTCGCCGCGCCGGTCATAGGCGCGGGACTGCATTACCCGCATGCCGAGCTCGTTCGGCTTGGTCGACGCACCGCTGCGCGCGGTGGTCAGCGAGACAGCGGGGACGATGGGAGAATTTATTCGCGGAACAATTCGCTGTGGGTGCCGGTGCGGACGAAGATGATCCCGCCGCCTGGCCCCATGTTATCAACCAATTTGTAGATCAGCAGGAAATCGCCGCCGATATGGCATTCACGGTGCCCGGCCCAATCGCCCTTCAAGGGATGGTCCCGCCATTCGGCGCCCAGCGGCGCGTCATTGGCGATGAGAAGCAGCATCGCTTCCTTCAACCGGCCAAGGTCGTACCGGCCGGACCGCGACATGCGTTCCCAATCTTTCAGGAACGCCTTGGCATAATCGATATCGCGCGGGAATCGCGCCCGCTTACTGTCCGGCGGCATTGTCGAGCGAAGCAAACACTTCGTTGGCGTTGGAGAAACGCAGCTTGCCGCTGGCAGCGATCTGGCGCGATTCCTCGATGGCCGCGCGGGATTCGGCGTTGGGGACTTTCAGCTCCAGCGGGAACGCCTGGTCGACGGCGATGCGATGGAACAGCAGGCGCACGGCTTCGGACGCGGTCAGGCCCATAGCCGCCAGCGCCGTCGTGGCGCGTTCCTTCACGTCATTCTCCATGCGCACATGGAGCATCGAAGATTCCGTCGCCATCGCCGACTCCCTTACCCTTGTATCTCAATTGCGATATATGGCTCTTGTCGCTGAAAACGTCAAGCTGGCGGTATAGGAACGACCAGCGGGGCAGTCGTCAGGCGGCCCGATTTTGGTCCACAACTGCTTTCCATCCTTTCAAGATCACAACGTTTTTTAGCAGCCAATCTTGCAGGTCAGCTGCTCGCTGGATCCCTGACATGAGAGCTGGAACCTGTCGTGCGAAGTCGTCCTGATTATCGACGGCCGGGGTCATGCTTGCCACCGTCAGTCCGGGGTTCGGCCGAACTTTTGTCGCGGGCTTTGCCGACACTGAGACATTCAGTGCCGCCAGATCATGCTCAATACGATTCTTCAGCGCGGAAACGGCATTCCCCCACCCGCCAAAGGTGACTGCAACATAGTTAGCGCGATGTTCCTGGCCGCGTCCGAGTTCGTGCGCGAAACGGGTCGGCTTCAAATCAGGCGGCAGGCTGGCAAGAGATGCGGCATGATCAAAGATCATCGAGGTGCTTTCGTCTGGATTGGCCGGTTTTAGCATGCTCTTTCCGGGCCGGATTTCGGGCGCGATTTCCCTGAGCAGCGCAACATAACGGGCGTTGAAGTCGCCGACGACTTCATTGGGTATCGGCGTGTAGCCGCGACGGTGCTTGTTGACCGCCTGGTCGAGGATATCTCGCCTGAATCGCGCTCGCGCTGCTGCTTCGCCGTCTGATGCCTTGATAACGCGATCAAAATAGTCGGCCAGCGCTTCATAAGTGACGACGGCATCGAACTTTCCAGTAAAACCCGGGTGCTGACGCGCATAGGCTTGGGGACACACCATCAACATGGCAGCGCCGGGATAGTTATCGGCGATGCGATGCAATTCCTCGCGATAGCTTTCGGCTTGGTCCGGTTGCTCGCTGGCGTCGAGCTTGTTCTCGATCAACAATGCGCACCGTCCGGCGCCTCGAATTTGCAGGTCGACAAATATGTCGATCTCGCGCCGGCTCCTCGTTCGCCGCTTGCTGTGCAGCACCGTCGAGCTGGCGATTTCCCCCTTCAAGCCCGCCCGCTGTGCCATCCACTTTACGAATGACGGCGACGCATACAGTTCCTCCACCAGCAGCAAGTCGATATCGCGCTCCGTCGCATGGGTGAGTGTCGGGATGAATTCCTCACTCATGCCGCACGCTTCCCCTTCGTCGCCTTGGGCGCGGCGGCGGTCATCTTCGTGTACATCTCGAACAGTTTTTCCAACCGTTCGGTGTCGTTTTTGAAGCGACGGCCGATGTAGATGCGTTCGAGCGTTTCGTCGTTGGCTTCATGGGCGCGGCGGAGGTCGTCGGGCATGGCTTCGGGGTCGTACAGGTCGGCGATGGTCGCCGGGAAATGCGCTTCGCGGGCTAGCAAGATGGCCTCGGCGCAAGCGGTGAGTTCGGCCTTATTGTGCTCGGTCAGTAGCGGAACGGGAAAAGTGTTCCATCCCAGCGTGTTAGAGTAGGCGAAATCTGTCCGTGTTCTGCCACAGACTACGGCGATCCAGGCTCGATGAATTTGCGAAGCCAGTATAGCTAGACACCAAAGATACGGTCTATGGATCGCAAAATTCTGGCTGCTAATAATAGAGGTGGCTCGGTTTATCTGAACAGCCCCGCGCGATTGCTAAGTGGGGCGTCTG
>JBMOGG010000302.1:0-2718 GCA_049318505.1 Sphingomonas sp.
CTGCGCTCTATTTCGCGCGCCGACCGCAAGGTCGGGCAACTGATGAGCCAGACGCGGATGAGCCAACCCATTTTTGCTGCCATAGCAGCCGTCGGCGTCAGTACCGTCGCGCAGTGGGAGCAAGGCAACAAGAAACCCAGCAGAGCTTCGGCGCGTTTGCTCGACGTCATCGACCGCAAGGGCATCGAAGCGATTAGCGCAGCAGCGTGATCGCTATTCCAAGATCGTCAGCAACCGCTTCCCAAGGGTGGTCGGCAGTCAAAACGTCAACGCTATGCGCTGCCCCCAATGCGAGGCACGCGCGGTCCCCAAGCGATAGACCGGCTTTGCGCGTCGTGGCCGCAAAGCCGCCCGCCGTTACCGCCTGATCATGCGAAAAGGGTTCGATGGCGATCCCCGTATCGGCAAAGAACGCATCGATGGCTTCGGTCGGGAAGCTGTTGATTGCGGCATAAGTATAAACCTCAGCCACATTCACTGTGCTGACGATGGCGTCTTCGATCCGGTCGAACACTTCATCTCCGCCCGGCTCGCCAAGAATCGCGGCTAGGATAACCGATGAATCGAAAACGACGCCGTTCAACGCTTTCCGCCCTTCGCCTCGGCTGCCCGCTCATCAGCGCGCCAGCCAAGAAAGTCCGAAACGCTTGCCTTGTCGGTCAGCCCCGTCGAGCGCGCCAATGCTCGGATGCGATCCCTCACTTCGCTCATGGTTCTGATTCTGATCGAGCCATCGATAAGGTCGATCCGAACGGGGCCACCTTTTTCAAGACCCACTTCGCGCCGCACTTCGGCGGGTAAACTCAATCGACCGGACGAACTGACGCGACCCGCCAGACTTGCTGCAGGTGCACCCGCCCCTGCACGTTTCTGTGCAACTGCCATTTCGACCTCCTCGCCGAACTGAACGGCATTCGTAACATATAGGGCAAAACTTATGAATTCGCCACAGAATTTAAATGTGGCGCAAAGTGCATCTTTGGCCAAAAAACGATCCACTTATCCGTCGCCCATCGCTGTTCAGACTAACCCGGCCACCTCTCTTTTCCACGCCAGATACGGATCAGCTTTTACGGCGCGGGGTGGCGCTGGTCCGCCATAAACCAGTGGATCGAAAATCCTGTCGTCTATCGCGCGAACGACACTGCCAGGAACCAAACGCAGTTGCTTGCCGAAATGGTGTATGCTAATGTCACACATGAATAATGCCGAAGGTGAATATATGCCCCGAACTGCTGCCGCTGCTGTCCTGAGCGTTCGGGTTAGCCCGAACGAACGAATGCTGCTTGAGGCAGCCGCCGGACATGCGCGCACGTCGCTGAGCGATTTCATCCGCCGCAAGGCGATTGACGGTGCGGAGGCTGAACTGCTCGAACGCAGGGCTGTCACCATTCCGGCGGCTGAGTGGGCCAAATTCGAAGCGTGGGTCGATGCCCCCGCCAAGATCATGCCCGCACTGCGCGACCTCGCGAACCATAAACCGATATGGCAGGACTAAGTGCGCCGCGACCGCTCGCGGCGGATGACGACCGACAGAGTTTTGATTGCGGACGCGACTCCCTGAATACGTGGTTCCGTCGCCACGCATGGCACAATCAACAATTGGACGTTTCCCGTGTCAGCGTCATGTGCGATGCCCAATCGGGTGCCATTGCTGGCTTTGTCAGTCTGTCGGCGACCAATATCGAACGCGCGTTTCTCCCCAAATCGCGCCAGCGCAACCAACCCGATCCGGTTCCCGCAATCCTGCTGGGTCAACTCGCCGTGGATCGGCGCTATCAGGGACAGGGCTGCGCCCGCTCGCTGATGTTCTTTGCACTGACGACGGCGGTGCGGGTTTCGCAGGACCTTGCCTGTTTCTGTGTGCTGACGCATCCGCTCGATGACAGGGTTCGAGCGTTTTATGGCGGTTTCGGTTTCGAAACCATGCCCGGCGATCCCGACGCCTGTATGGCCGTGCGGCTGATGGACTTGGCGAAAAATGGCTTCGTACCTGCTGGCGGTGCGGCGTAGACCTAGCCAAAAGCGTAAAAGCCGGAGGCGCACATCGTTCGGCGGCTGATGCTGGCGAAAGCGCAGCGGGATAGGATTATTGTCCAGCTGTTCGGGCGAAACGATCCGCTCGATCAGGTCAGCGAACTTCGCCAGTGTTTCGCCCTTCTCGTCTTCATAGGAATAACGGTCATAGACGCCCCACACGCCGGGAATGGCATGGCCCAAAACGCGTTCGCAAATATCGGGGCGAATGCCCGCGCGTGACATCAAGGACCGCGCGGTCCGGCGAAGATCGTGAATCCCCCAGGGCGGGATCGGCGCGCCGTCCAATTCCTCCATTCGGTCATCGAGCGCCTTCTTCATTTTGCTGAGGCCGTCGATGGCGTTGTTTCACGGCCGGCGGCGGTGTTCCGCTCTGCAATTTTTCAAGCCACGCGCGCGCCTGATCGCGCGCGATGGCAAGTTCGATCTCGCCGACTGCCGCGTATACGGCCAGAAATTTCGATCCAGCGAACATTCTGGTTGGCGGTGCACCAAGACGGCAGCGCCCAACACCGTGTACGGTGCTTAGTAGATTGGCTTGTCGAAGTTGCTGAAGCCAACCGCCTCCTGTTTCGGGGATGATCGGCTTCGTTTGGACAACCAGCCCGAGCGAGAGATGACCATACCAACAATCGGCCAATTGATCGAATGTTTAACTTACGGAGCATTACCAGCAACGTG
>JBMOGG010000303.1:0-2716 GCA_049318505.1 Sphingomonas sp.
TGGTACAAAATGTTGCCTTCGCCGTATCGCGAACAGGCGATTGAAAACGCCACCAAAAAGAATTCTATTGATTTTGAACAACCAACCCTTTACGATGCGCTTTTGGGTGGCTTCGGTTGGCTTAAGACCGAATCATTAGGGCAAGGACTTGAATATTGGAACGAAGTAGCGCATTGCGCATTTAAAGGCAATTTCGATGGCATACACGCTAAACTTAACACGCAAGCCCTAATCCGCTCAACCGAACATAACACCACAATCTACGCTAACAAAGCCGATGCTTAACGCCATTTTGCAAGACAAGGACGGCAACCAAGTTCTATTAATAGAACTACCTACCAACCCGTCCGAATTGAAACTATCCAGGTATATCGACTTTTTGAAAGCGCAAGAAGGCACGGAAAACGCTGTCAAACGGGCCGTGCTGTCAATTAGTGCTATATCGGGTGTGGATTACGGCGAAATACTCGAAGCGCAAGTAGGGGACATTTATAGCAGCGATACAAATTTAGACGGCACGCTTGCACCCGTCTTTGCGCACATTTACAAAGTTATTGGCATGGTAACGCCAAAACAACGCACGGAAGCAGACTGCGATTTTGAATATAAGGGTGAACAGTATAAAATTCCGTTTATTCAGCAGATCGCGCTTAGTGGGGTTGATGTAATGCCGCAAATTTCGGTCATTGAGGCGATAGAAGTTTTGGAAACGAAAAGGATTGCAGAACAATTGCAAAGCGAGGACACGACAGGCAGCGTACTTTTTAGCATGTACCTACGCATAATGGCCGCAATTTGCAGAAAAGAGGGCGAAAGTTTGCCGATTGAGGAAGGCGAAAAGGAAAAGTTTTTGAGTGATCGAATGAAGCATTTTGCAGACATTGACTGTCAAACGGCGCTTGATGTCGCTTTTTTTTTGAGCAATACATTGCAGGGCTTAGGCGCAAAGGGCGATGTCTTTACTTCTTTGAGCCACCTGTACCTAATTCCAGTCTTGGAGATGCGCGTATGCAAGCCGAAGCGCAAGCCAAAGCAAGCAAACACAATGAAGCGGTCTTTGCCCGTGTAGGACATAGGGCGCTATTAACAGCGCTTATGGAACATGCTTGGTTTGGTTCTACGCCTTCGCTTTACGAATGCGCTTGCCGGGCAAACTACGAAACGGCAATTTCGCTGATGAGTGATAAAATTGCGGAACGGTAAAAATGACGTTCGTCGATAAAAACGTGCCGTTCGTCGGATTTTTTGGTACGTTGGTCGATAGGCGCTTTTTTATGTTGAATTGTGTGTTATCTTTGTAACATCAAAGCAGCGAAGCAATAACGCAAGGCTGCATAAAAAACGCAAAAGATGAAATACGCACAGGCAATGCAATCCAACCTCGAAAAAATGAACCAAGTAAATTCCGATGCGGTTCCTTCTGGAAAGCGCCCATTATTTGCACTTGAAGGCGCTATTAGAGATTCCGGCGCTACATTTCGGGATTACGACGGCATTCGTGTCGTTGTTACAAAGCAACAGTCAAAACAAATGCGCGACTTAATGGATCAATTTGAAGATGGTGAAATTTCGGAAAAGCCAAACAAGTGGGATTATTGCACCCCATTTTCTGAAATTGCAAAAGAGCATGGCGTTTAGTTGCCATAAAAACACAATCACAATATAAAACGCAAAACATGAATATTCAAAATAACAGTGACTACATCTTAACGCCTGAGCAACAACAGGCAATAAGAAATGCAACGGCCAATTATGGCTATGATGAAGCAGTCGCAACCGAAATTGAAAAAGATTTTTACGGTCCAATGACCGCAAGAATTGAAAGCGTAGATGGGGTATTTCTGTTTTACATAAATTTAAAAACATTGGAAATAACTGAATTTTATCCTGGCAGCCGAATCGCTGGTAGAAGATTTCAAAAGTAACATAACTAATCCTTTTGCGTATTTCTTAAACCCACTCCTGTGGAGGTTACTTAGTACGGTTTGCGCAAGAGGTCTTTTAAAGCCCCAACATTTAACAGTGTTGGGGTTTTTGTTTTAATATCTGTATATTTGTGTCAACTTTTGCACTATGTCAGATTATGTTTTCAACCTAAATGATTTTTACGGAATTTTGGCCGATGCGGTCAGGCATAGCCCTATTGTGCAAGATCAACCCTGCAAGCGTTTGCAAACGTGGTTAGTTGAAACAGAAGAGGGCGGGCGGTCGCTCCAAACGCCACATTTAGGCGCTACAATTTGCGATAAGGGTAAAAACTTTTTTTGGTCGCGTTTGTGGGCTGATATGGGCTACCCAAAAGATAAAATCGAGTTTGATTTTCCCGTACTATCCTGTTTTGTGCAATCTATCCGCACAAACGAGCCGTTTGCCCGCAATAAGTGGAAAAACTTGTATAATATTTCGCTATCAGTCACGGACGCGCTCAAAAACGACTGCAAAGACTGCGATTGTTGCGCGTGTGATAAGCGAACAAAGAACGATCTGTTTTTAGACACGTCACGCCTACTCGACCAGGTTATATTTTACTTGCAAGGCGTGAAAGTTGCCCGAATTGACGGCGGGCCGTGGGGTTTGTACCATTCGCAGTATTTAGAAGCGCTTTTGGACGTGGGCGGTATTACGGTACAAACAGGCCGGGGTTTTTCTGAAATGCTCAGTGCGAATAATCAGCAACAAAACGGAATCTATACTGAGGGGCTTGCGACTTCGCTTT
>JBMOGG010000304.1:0-2704 GCA_049318505.1 Sphingomonas sp.
CACTTCCGGTCATCCCAACGCCCCAGCGACGATCCTGGAAGCGGACGGTCAGCTTACCGGTTGAGAGCATCGCGCCGCTTACGTCCTATGTCTCAGCATGGTGATGGAAGGCACGCCTACCGCATCAGATGCTCCGCGATGTCAGGACGTATGAGGGACCGGGCAACGGTCGAGCCGGCGACGCGGGGACCAGCGTTGAGCGCGATGCTGACAGCGTTAATGTGTGCGTTGCCGCTCATGACGGTTCTGTAGACTTCGTGAAACCATGCGCGCCGAGGTGGCGCACATTCTCGCCCGCTAGGTGAGGAGCCCGATCGCGCGCAGCAGCGCCGCCAGTTCGGGCTCGACACCTGCCGCCCGCATTGCCGCTGCGAGATCGAGGCGCCGCGCGAGGGCGGCGCGATCCATCGGCTTTGCATACTCCGGCCATTCCCCCTGCAGGGCGTTGCCGGCGCCAGTCGTATCCGGCGGCCGCCGTGTATGACAGCCGAGCAGGTGCCGCAGCAGCACGGCCTCGAAACAGGGCCGTTGCCAGACGATCGTGATGTTCTTTTGCGTCGCGAGCTGGCGCGCCGTTTCGGCCCGCGCCGGCGCGAGCACTGTCTGATCCTCATCGAGCAGCACAAAGCTCGCCGAGGGTGCGATGCGCGTGGCGCTTTCTTGCTTAATCAGGCGCACCGCCATTTCAACGCGCGCCAGCGGATCGCCGGCGCCTGGCGCCAGCTCCTTGATATTGAGATAGATCGGTAGGCTCGCCGTCCGCGCGAAATCTTGCAGCAGGGCCACATAGCCCGCTTCAGATTTGCCTTCGCAGCCAACGAAGATCTGTCGGCGCAGCGGGATATTGGGGGGGCGGCGGTGTGTCATCCGATCAACGGCACCCCGCCATAAGCACCGCCCAGGTATTTCTTATAGTGGTTGTCGTCACGCCGGACTTTGATCTGCACGTCCATAAGGCTGTAGAAGCGCGATCGGCCCTCGCGATCCTTCTCGCAGATCACGATTTCCTCGCGGTTAAGATCATCGAGCAGCGAGGCCGAATGGCAGGTAAGCCAGAGCTGGGAGTCGAATTTATTGCGTGCGTCATGGTCATAGAACCAGCGCAGCAGGTCCGGCAGGATGCGCGCATGGATCGCGGCATCCATTTCGTCGATCGCCACGACGCCGCCGTTCGCGAGCCCCATAATGAGGAACGGGAAAATCTTGATGAAGGCCCGCGTCCCGTGGCTTTCGAGCAGCCAAGGCATTTCGGCCGCGAGGCCCGAGTGCTTGAACATCAGAACGGGGCCGTTGAGGGTGTCGTGAAAGCGCAGCCCCTCGACGCCGATATCGATCCGACTCAGTTCCGACCGCAGGTTCGAAAGCATATCCGGCTGCGTCTTCAGGTAGTCGATAACGTGATTGTCGGCATTGGCGTGAGCCACAGGCTCTACGGAGAAGATGCACTTACGGGCGATATCGACGAAGATCATGGCCGAGGGGTGCTGGAATTTTGCAAAGGACGACAGCACGGTGTGGTTGCCGGCCAGCGTTTTCACGAGGTGCTGGTAGCGCGACAGGCTGAAAGACTTGGAATCCTTCATATCGCCCGCAGCGTTGCGCTCAAAGACGCGCTGCCATTTGCCCTCGCCCTTGGGGCGCTGGCGCAGGGCTTCATGCGTGATGCGCTGAGCGAGCCCTTCCTTGAATTCGATTTCCAGCTCGTAGCGATACAGACCTTGTTCGACCTTCTCGCCAGCTTGGGCGCGCTGCAGCACCTCTTGCGTGAGATTCATGACGCCACCGAACTCGATCGCGAGCTTCATCGGGCGATCCATCGACTCCACATCGTTGAAACGCTCGCAGCCGGGGAAGCCCGGCCCGGTCTGCTGGACGGAGTTGCGGATCATGTTGATGAGAAATTCGAGCGCGCGAAGCACCGTCGTCTTGCCGGAGCCATTCGCGCCATAGAGCGCCACGACTTTCGGCGCGCGGATATCCGCGCCCTCGAAAACCGGGGCATAGCGGCCGTCAACGTCCGGCACTTTCTTGTCGATCGTCAGATCGAGAATTTGCTGGTCGCGGATCGAAAAGAAGTTCTCGACCTCTAGTTTGTAAAGCATGGCGCACCTCTCGTCAGGATATAATAGCCTTTCTAACGAGATTTTGTCAATAAACTGACTAAGGGCTCCAAAATAAGGCGCTTGGGGCGCTCAGCAAGCGTTCGCCGATCAAAGGCGCTGTTAACGCACGATGCGAAACGTCCGCTATCGCTTCCAGATGCCGCCGTTCCGGGGAGCCAACGGCGTACCTGAAAGCCGACAGGCCGTTTCTTCAGTTTGAGCGCATGACGCCGATACCGTCGAATGTCTTGGTCTGGGTGGATCTCAAACCAAGGCTGATTACGCGTATGCGGGGGCATCAGACATGATTTCACTCGTTCAAACTCGCGAATCGACTGGATTGACGCGCTTCTCTCGACCGCCATCAGTCACACCCAGAAACGCTGTTTCAGGCGGAGCGAACAGTACGTGCATTGCGGCGCGAAGGCTGGGATCTTGGCGGATTGCTGCCGCAATCTTGCGCCATTCCAGCCACGTCAGCCGCCACGGGTTGTTGGTGTCGACATCTTGTGTGAGGCCGTAGACTACTGTTTCGCGCTCTTTCTCGAATGTCCCGAACATCCGGTCCCAGATGATCAGCCAATTGCCGTAATTCATGTCAA
>JBMOGG010000305.1:0-2703 GCA_049318505.1 Sphingomonas sp.
GACCATTCCCTTCTATCCCGAGCCACCTTTAGGCCCAATGCAGTTTCAGCGAAAGTGTGCTGTGCCTGAGTGGCGGCTTTCGGGAACCTCGCAACTGCACCTGAACGGCGGAAACTGGAAGCGGTTGCCGTCGGGCGGCTTTCGCCCCACGTCCAGACCTTGCACACTGAACTTCTTTGTCAGATAAACGGTTGTTCAATGTGGGAGTGAGGTTGGTGCTAAATGAGGTTCTGAGCGGAATCTTCACTATCAGCGGCGCAGCTTTAGCTGTTTTGATGATAGCTCGTGGGCGACATTTTCCATCGCTTGCTCGTAATACCATTGCTGGATCTGTATTCACGCTGTTGCTTGCCGGAAAGTATGTTGAAGCCGACCATAGTATCGTTGCTAGCATATTTGCGATTAGTGTCGCGGGACTTATGGGTGTCGTGGCTGTAGGTCACTTTAGAATGTATTCTGACACCTTGTGACGAATCAGCAGCCAAAGAGCTAAATCCAATTTCGGACTTTTGTCGCTGAAGACTGTCTGGTCGCTGTCGCCTCGGTCCGATATTCGACGGAGCCAGCGTGACGCGATCCGAACGAGAAGCCGCCTGACTGCCTTTGGGAACGCAGCGATGGGCCCGGAACGGCGGGAACTGGAAGCGGTTGCCGTCGGGCTGCTTTCCATCCCAAAACCTGACGGTCAGCTAAGTGTGCAGGTTGCCAAATTTATGATGGCTATTTGGTCCCCAATTCAGGCTAACCCAAGAACATTGCGACTGAAGGCCTCAAGCCCTAAATTGACTGGCGCGCTTTCGTGCGCGCCTAAATGCCCACAGGAAAACGGTTTTTTACCTGAATCAGGTTGGACAATTCGCCGCCAATTTCGGCCTGAATATGGGGAATTGACAAGCACACCCTAGGCGATACCAGTTGACGGGCACCGCGCCCCGCATGGCAGTGTCATGTCAGTCTAGTCTGCTAGAGGGTGCCGATGCCGGTTCGTCCCTACTCTTCGCTTGTAGTTGTAATCTTTACCTGCCTTTTGGCGGCTTGCGGGCCCGTGCCTGCTGACAAGCCGAAGCCGCCCGCCAAAGTGGAAGCAATCGGCCACGAAACCGAACTCATGCGAGTGACCCTGACGGCAGAGGCTGTGCAGCGGCTCGGTTTGGCAACCGAATCCATCGGCACCGGCCAGCAGACCACCCTCTCGCGCACCGTGCCCGGCGAGATCGTTGCCGCGCCTCGCGGCGGGGGTCTGCCTGTGGCAGCCGGAACCGATCTGGCAGCGCTGGCGGGATTGCAGGCGCGTGCTGATGCCGATGCGATGCGCGCCTTGGCCGATCTGAAGCTGGCCGAGGCCAATCTGCGGCGCGCCAGCGGCCTAGTGGAAGCAGAAGCAGGCAGCATCCGAGCACGCGATGAGGCTACGCAACAGGTTGCCGCCGCCAAGGCTGCGCTGGCCGGCGCGGCCGGGCAGAGGCGGGCGTTGGGGCCAACTGTAGCGGGCATGGTCGATGGCGGGGCACTATGGGTGCGCGCACAGGTGCCAGCTGCCGACCTGGCGCGGCTTGATCGCGGGGCCTCCGTGTCCGTCAGGTCGGTGGGTGGTGCTGACGGTATCATGGCTAGGCCCGTACGCGGGCCAGCCACGGCCACGCCCGGTGCGGCCACTGTTGATCTCTATTATGCCCCGGGCACGCGGGCCGACCTCAGGGTGGGCGAACGGGTGCTCGTCGATCTGCCCGAGCAGACTGGTTCCAGGGCGGATACGCTGAGTGTCCCTGCCTCCGCGATCCTTACCGACATCAACGGCGGCGAATGGGTCTATGTCGAAACCGCGCCGCGCCAGTATGAACGGCGGCGGGTGGAAGTTGCCCGGATTGTAGGTGGGCGGGCCACGTTGGCCCGAGGCATTTCTTCTGGCGCTCGGGTCGTGACGGCCGGGGCTGCCGAACTGTTCGGCACCGAGTTCGGCACCAAGTGATGCTGGCAGCGCTGATTGGATCGTCGCTGCGCCAGCGGGCACTGGTGCTGGCAATTGCGGCGGTGTTGACGGTTCTCGGTGTGCGCGCCGCCATGAGCGCCAAGTTCGACGTCTTTCCGGAGTTTGCACCGCCCATCGTTGAGGTGCAGACCGAAGCGCCGGGGCTGGCGACCGAGGATGTGGAGGCGCTGGTCACGGTGCCGATCGAAACAGCGGTGAACGGCGTACCGGGCCTTGCCACGCTGCGCTCTAAATCGGTGCTCGGCCTGTCGTCGGTGGTGCTGGTGATGGACCGCGCCGCTGATCCGGTCCGCACCCGTCAGATGGTGCAGGAGCGGCTGGCGACCGTCATCCCGCGTTTACCCGCAGCGGTGCGCCCTCCGGTCATGCTCGCGCCCCTATCCGCCACCAGCCGGGCGATGAAGATCGGCCTTTGGTCCGACAAACTCGACCAGATGACGATGACCGAAATGGCGCGCTGGACGATCCGCCCGCGCCTCATGGCCGTTCCCGGCGTCGCCAATGTCGCCATGTGGGGCGCGCGCGACCGTCAGTTGCAGGTGCTGGTCGATCCGGTGCGGCTTTCCGCAGCCGGGGTGACCGTGGCCGATGTCCAGCGCGCGGCGGGCGATGCGGTGGTGATTGCAGGCGGCGGCTTCGTCGACAGCCCCAACCAGAGGTTGGCCGTGCGGCAGGTGGTCGGCGTCAAGACCGGCAGCGATCTGGAGAGCGCC
>JBMOGG010000306.1:0-2703 GCA_049318505.1 Sphingomonas sp.
CAAGAGCTTTTCGACCTGCGCCTGACAGATCACGAAATCGTCGCGGGTGTTTGAGCGCGTGGTGCCTTCATCGTTGACCTGCACCAGGTTCGGCGCGCGGAAGCCTTTCGACCATGCGCCGCGGAAAGTGATTCCGGGCACCACCGTCCATGATGCGGCGGCGCGCGGGACGATGGTGGTCTCTTCGATGTCCTTGAAATGCTCCAATCGCCCGGCCAGCTGCAGGTTGAGCGCATTGACCAGCGGAATGTCCGTGTCCTCGCTCACCAGCGGGACAAAGGTTTCGACGAAGGCCGAATAGACCTCACGCGCGCCGCGGGTGTCGGGCGATGCGCTGGTGCCGGCCACATCGCTTCCATCGAACACGCCCGTGACGCTGTCGGTCCAGGTGATGGTGCCATCAATCCGCGGGTCGCGATCGTCGAAGAAGGTCTCGCGCCGCCACTCGATCCCGGCAGCCACGCCGACATTGCCGCCGGGCAGGCCGAACAATGTGCTGTTACTGATCTTGAAATCCGCCAGCGCAAGGGTGGTGCCCCCCTTGCGGAACACGTCGATCACAAACGGAGCGATCGCATTTTGCGGATTGGGGGTACAATCGCCTGCGCCCGGATCGCCAGTGACGCAGCCGCCGTTGAACGGGTTATAGGCATCGGATGTCGAGCGGTTGACGGCCTGCTGGAACAGCGACAGCGAGACACGATTGCCTTCAAGGTCGATGCTCTTGGCCTCGGAATAGACAAAGCCCGTATCGAAATCCCACGATCCGAAATTGCCGCGCAAGCCGGCGACGAGGCGGAAGGAATCCTTGTCGACATCGACCGTGCGGTTGCCGACATCTACAAAGCGGTAACGCTCCATGATGATGTCGGCACCAGCTGCCGGGATCGTGGTGCCCGGCACGCGGTTGGGGTTGGCGCCACCGCCCGGGAAGGTCACCGGCCCGAAGGGGTTCCAGTAGGCATTGCGTGAAATCCCCACCGGCACGGCGCTGAGGTTCGCCGCCGGGGTGATGTTGCGGCTGCTTTTGGAGCGGTAAAAAGTGCCTTCGAAATAGCCCTCGACGTTATCGCTGAACTCGTAGTTGAGCAGCAGCGCGGTGTTGTAGCGGGTCTTTTCGCTGATCAAGGTGGTACCGAAGGCCCGGTTATAGCGAACTTCGACGGCCGGTGTGTCGCCGTTGCGGGCGCACAGGCCGTTGCCGAGCTGCAGGCGGCAACCGGCGATCGACGAAGGTTGAAGATAGAAGTCATCGTCGCGGATCGGGGTGAGGTTGTTGTTCGTAATCTGAATGTCGAACTGGCCGAAGGGCCCGAACGTGTTGCGATTGTTGAACTGGGTGTCGCCTTCGAACGGGGTGCCGACCAGCAGTGCGCGCTTGTCATCATCGGCTGAATATGCACGGGCCAGGGCGGGAAGGCCGTTTTCGTGGAAGTATCCGCCATAAACAGTTAGATTTCCCCGCCCGCCGGCAAAATCGAAACCATAGCCAGCGTTGACCTGGGTGCTATAGAGGCTGGTGCCGTCCGACCCGCGCCATTCGCCTTCAATATAGCCGCCCTTGCGGTTGCCGCGCAAAACGGTGTTAACCACGCCCGCGACCGCGTCCGCGCCGTAGATGGCAGAAGCGCCGTCGCGCAGCACTTCGATCCGGCGCACGCTGCCCGGGGCGATTTCATTGGTGTCGGGACTGACCACCGGCACCAACAATTCGGTCTGGAAGCCGGGGTTGAGCACCATGCGTCGTCCATTGATTAGCAACAGCGTGTTGCCGGTTCCCAGATCGCGCAGATTGATCGATGCCGCGTCACCACGCGCGTTGTTCGAACTGACGTCGTTCTGTTCGTTGAAGGCTACGGCACCAGCCTGCGGGATCGCACGGAACAGTTCGTCGCCCGATGTTGCCGCGACGTTGGCGATATCGACCTCGTCCACCACGGTGACAGGCAGCACGTCGTTGATCTTGGCGCCCTGAATCTGGGTGCCGGTAACCACGATCTCGCGCTCGGGCTGGTTGGCCTCTTTTGATGGTGCCTCGGCCTGCTGCGCATGGACTGCGGTGGTTGCGATGAGGCTACCCCCGCACATCAGGGCAAGCCTCCCCAAAAACCGTATCGACATAGCTACTCTCCCTGTTTCTTGATAAATTCAAGCGATGCAGCCCACTGCATGAACAGCGCGGGCCATTGGCTGACCACCTGTCCGGGGTTGCCCAGCCCCCAGCCATGGCCACCGTTGCGGAACATGTGCAGTTCGGCATTGCCCCCGGCAGCGATCAGTTTTTCGAATAACAAAATGCCGTGGCCCGGCGGCGTCGTCTCATCATCGGCGGCTGCGAAGATGATGGTCGGCGGTGCCTCGGCACTAACATGGGTGTCGAGCGACCAGTCTGCTTCGGCCTTGGCATTGGGCTTCTCGCCGATGATCTCGCGGCGCGTGCGGGTGGTATCGAAAGGTTTGCGCAGCGAGACCACCGGGAACAGCAGCACCGCAAAATCAGGGCGAGCCGAAGTCTGCTCGAACCTATCCGCCCCGGCATAAAGCGCCCGTGCTGGCTGCAGTGCTGTGAAGCCTGCAAGGTGCCCTCCGGCGGAAAAACCCATGATTCCGATCCGCGCCGGATCGAGCCCGAACTCGCCGGCGCGGGTACGGATGATCTTCATGGCCCGCTGGGCGTCCATGAACGGTGTGGCTGCATCCCAC
>JBMOGG010000307.1:0-2653 GCA_049318505.1 Sphingomonas sp.
TGTTGCCCTGGCGCAGCTCCTCCTGAACGAGCTCCCATTCGCGGCTCTGCTCTTTCAGCTGAGGCAGAAACCGCGCCGACTTCGAGTCCGACAGGCTCGAGGTCCGCATATACTTGTACGACGCCTTATTGGCGGCCGCCGTCGCATCGGGGTAGACGAGGCACAGCGTCGTCGCGACTGGACACGGCAGCCGCAACTTGTCGGTAAACAGATCGCCGATCAGCCGCGCGCAATCCCAGGGTGCCCAGCGCGGCGGCAGATTGCGGACTGCGTAAGAGCGTACCTCGAACGTATCGGGATACATCTCACCGATCTCGGGAACACCGTCCTTGTCGACGCCGGTCGCGCGCAGCCGCTCGGTGCGGATCTCGAGACGCTCCGGGAAGTGACGAACCTCCATGTCGCGCCGCACGCACTGGTCAGCGATCGAATCGAAAGAATTATAGCTGACCGGATCGTCGCCCGCCGCCGTCGTCGGCGAGGTGATGTCGTCGATCAGCGCAAGCAGATTCACCGGATCGACAAGACGCGAGGGCACATCAATCGAACGGAACGCCGACTGCATCGATTCGACCACGGCAACGAGCTCTTCGTCGCTATTCTGATTGCGGTCAGGCAGACCGACCGAGACGATCAGCCGGAAGTGACGCAGATGGAAAGGCGCGTCCTTCGACAGCGAGTTCCACACACCTTCCGACAGGTAATCGGTACGGTGCTTGGCCATGCGCTCGTAAACGCCTTGCGCCGAGTAGCGCGGCATAAACCAGTCGGCGAGCTTGCTGCCGATGCGCGAGGACGCGAAGTTGATGAATTGCACGGTCGCGCCAGCGGGCACACCTTCGGAGAGTGCCTGCGCAATAATATCGGCCGAGCGCTCGTCGGCGCCGACCATCGGCGCAATCTCTAGACAAATCTCGCGGGCGCCGGCGTTGTGGAAGATGTTCGTCTTGGCATCGAAGCTGCGGTAAGGAAGCCAGTGCGCAAGCATCGGCACAGTCGGATCGGGGCGCGCCGCCTCGGGCTTAGCAGAGCCACCGCCAATAACTTCGTTCAAAAAGCCGACAACGCCGCTCACCGGTTCACCTCCGACACGGGGAAGAGCGACGGCGCATTGGTCGGGTTTGCGGGTGCCCTAACGACCCCGGCAACACCTGCAGATCCAGGCGCAATCGGCGCGACCGCGAGCGCTGTGGCCGATGGCCGCGCCCTAAGCTGATCCGCGACCTGAGCGCGGATAGCGTCGAGCGGGTTTGCCGGTGACGGCATCACCTGGGCTTTGGGGGGCATAGAGTAGCTGATCGCCGCCCCGGGAGAGGCCATTGGCATGGGCGTTTGTGCAGCAGAGGACACGGGGGCGGAAGCTGACAACATTGCTGAGCGCTGAGGGCGAGAAGCCACAACAGCTGACGCAGTGGGTTTGCCGGTCGAAGCCGATGTTTGAACCGGGTCGCTCGCGGCAACTTCAGAACGGGCCGCCTGCACATCGAGATCGGCGACTGGATCTGGAAACCGCACTTCGGGCGCGGCGGCCGCAAGTTCACCAAGGCTGCGCGTCGAGGGTATCGACATATCGACAGGCTGAAGAGCCGACACGTCGACCGCTAAGCGTGTCGCCGTATTCCCGAGTGACGACGTACGCACCGGCGCGACGGCGACGCTGCCCGCTGCCATCCAGGCCCCGCGTTCAACAACCGCGTGCACGGCCGAGGCTTCGCGGAAACGCCCTGCCCCATCGATGTGCGCCGGAAACACGATCCTCAGCACCTTCTCGTTGCTGCGGATCGGTACCGCTGATGCAAGCGTCGAGCGCGGTGAGGTTTGCGTCGGGGAATATGGCCCCGCAGGCGTAACTGTCGCACCCTCGCCCGCGATGAGCGCGAGCGCAGCATCGTCGATCGTCGACGTCGGTGCGCACGTGCCGTCGGGTGCGCGGCAGGCAAAGTCGGCCTTCACGTTTCCGCCAAGCGTAGCGCAGGCGCTGAGTGCCGTGGTCGCGGCCAGAAGCGTACCCGCGCCGATCACGTGCCGATGTGTCGTGGTATCGACGTCACGTGGTGTCGTCACATCGGCAATCGACCTGGCAAGGGGAGCTGAGGCTTCCCAAAGCGCGATACCCTGGTCCCGCGTCATGGCCTTGCGGCCGACCCGGACGCGACCAGCGGTGCGCTTGGCAAGGGCCCGATCAAGCGCTGCGAGTTCAAAGGGCGTGAGCTGCCGTGTCATGACTTGGCTCCTTTCAACCAGCTGACGAGGAACGCCTTGGGCCGGTAGCCGTGGATCACGGCGCCGTCGGCACGGACGATGACGGGCGTTCCCGAAAACCCATGTGCGCGGGCAAAGCCCTCATTGGCATCGAGCCCCGAGGTGTCGCACGTGACGGCAGGAGGGGCTTCGCCGGAATAGGCAAGCCGCAGCGCCTTGGGCCTGTCTTTGGCGCAATAGACGCGGTTGCTGATCTCGCGCGTTCCGAGCACCGAGATTGGCCGCTCGTCGACCTGAACATTCATCGTCTCGAGCGCGCTGACCAGCGCGCGACAATAGCCGCAGCGGAAGTCAGTGAAGATCGTGACCTTTTGCGCGCCGCTGCCCCAACGGATTGCCCCTGCAGCAGGCAGAGCGGCAAGCGAGATCTTCTGCTCGCCGCCCACCTCGC
>JBMOGG010000308.1:0-2618 GCA_049318505.1 Sphingomonas sp.
CGATG
Source organism: Sphingomonas sp. (assembly GCA_049318505.1). GTDB lineage: Bacteria > Pseudomonadota > Alphaproteobacteria > Sphingomonadales > Sphingomonadaceae > Sphingomonas_O. The sequence continues at coordinate 6 of JBMOGG010000308.1, forward strand.
GCGCGACGGTTCCGCTCTATTATGAGGCGCGCAAGCCCGAGTTGCAGCTGAACGCCGACGATCTGCGAGAGGAACTCGACGCGCTGCTCGATGCGGCTGCGCTGGATGAGGAGCAGGAGGCGAAGCTCAACAAGCAGTTCGCCCGGCAATATCACCTGATCACCAACGATGACCGGCTGGACAAGGTTGCCGATGACCTGGTGCGCCACTTTGCGGCGCGCGGCTATCGCGGCAAGGCGATGTTTGTGGCGATCGACAAGGCCACTGCGGTCAGGATGCACGACAAGGTGCGGGTGGCGGCGGCGCGGTTGATTGCAGAGGACGAAGCGCGCCTGCTGACCGCGCATGAGGCGGAGGGCGCGGCGATCCATGAGCGGCTGGCCTGGATGCGCGAGCTCGATATGGCGGTCGTCGTCAGCCAGGGGCAGAACGAGATCGCCGATCTGAAGGCCAAGGGCCTCGACATTCTGCCGCATCGCAAGCGGATGATCGAGGAGGACCTGGAGGCCAAGTTCAAGGACCCGACCGACCCGCTGAGGCTGGTGTTCGTGTGTGCCATGTGGATCACCGGCTTTGACGTGCCGATGATCGGGACGGTGTACCTCGACAAGCCGATGAAGAACCACACGCTGATGCAGACAATCGCGCGGGCCAATCGGCGGGCGGAGGGCAAGACGGCGGGCGTGATCGTCGATTATGTCGGGGTGTTCCAGAATTTGCAGAAGGCGCTGGCGATCTATGCCGGCGGCGCGGGCGCCGGGGGTGAAGGCGGGCCGATCAAGGACAAGTCGGCGCTGGTGGCGGCACTAGAGCGCGAGCTGGCGGCGGCGCGGGTGTTTGCAGACGCGGCCGGGGTTGATGTGAATGCGATCGCCTCGGCATCGGCGAAGAGCTTTGCGCGGCTGGGGTTGATTGAGAACGCTGTCGAGGTGCTGGTGGCGCCGGATGAGCGCCGCCGTGAGTTCCTGCGCCTCGTGGGAAACATGGGACGGGCCTATAAGGCACTGCTGCCCGACGAACGAGCCGCACCCTTCCTGAAGCCTGTGGCGGTGCTGCACGTTCTGGCGGAATCGGTTCGCGCCAAACTTGGGCCTGTGGACATCGCTGCAATCGCTGCGAAGATTTCGGCGCTGCTTGACGAGAAGATCGAAGGCGTCGCGATCCTGACGCCGATCGTTGAAGGCGACCGCGCCGAAGGCCGGGTTGACCTGTCGGGCATCGATTTTGACAAGCTGGCAACGTTGTTTGCGGTCAAGCCCAAGGTGGCGGCCGAAACCCTGCGCGAGGCGGCAGAGACCAAGGCCAGGCAGATGGCTGAGCAGAACCCGACGCGCCACGATCTCGTCGAAAAGCTGGAGGAGCTGGTCGCGGCGTACAATGCCGGCAGCATCGACGCGCAGGCGTTTTTCGATGCGTTGAAAGACTTCGTGGCCGATCTGGACGAGGAAGACACGCGCGCCGCCCGCGAAGGCCTGAACGAGGAAGAGCTCGCGATCTTCGACCTGCTAACCCGCCCTGCGCCAACGCTGACCAAGACCGAAGAGATCGAGGTCAAGAAGGTGGCCAGGGAACTGCTGGAGAGGCTGCGCGACCTGATGGCCGCGGTGGACTGGCGATCGAGCCAGCAGACCAGGGGCGCCGTGGAGTCGGCCATCCGCTTCAAACTGAACGAACTGCCCGAGGCACCCTATCCCGAAACACTTTGGGGGCAAAAGGTCGATGCGGTCTGGCAGTTTGTGTTGCAGAAACACGGAGCATAGATTTGCAGCGGGTAGATGATCGATCCGGGCATTGGGCATTGATAGGGCTGATTAAAACATGGCGATTTTAAGCATTCCGGTGGTCGGCCTATCTCTACTCCCCCATTCATCTGGCGGCGTGTTACTGGCAAACTCTGCCGGATACATTGCCAACACCTTCGTCAGCGCAGAGATTGTCTCGGCATTCTCGACAGGCGCGGCAGCATTGGCAAAGATCGGCGCGGTCGGCGCCAGCGTCGCTACCAGCCCAGCCGCCGTCGCAGCAGCGACGATCGCGGTCGTCGCCGTCGGGACCTACTGCTATTTCCACGGGATACCCGCACCCATCGCTGAAATGCTGTCAGGCATTGGTGTAGGATCGGCCTCGCATGCAGGCTTCATGATCCCGGTTCCGCAACTCGCAGTCGCGTTGGTGATCCTAGGCGGCGCAGGATATGTCTATTACAAATTCTATGAGAATGAGGCTGCGCTGGAGACCGACGCGCTTCGTTCCGCCAACCCCAAGCCACAGAACGCCGCTTCCGCCAAGAGCATGGTTGAGCAGCTGTTCGGCAAGGAAACTTGGTCGAAATTCGGCGCTGCGGCCTGGTCATCAATGGGCGATGCCGCCGAAGCCGCTCTCAAAGCTGCTGAAGAGGCCGTGGAGGCCGTATCAGACCTGGCCGACAGAACCTCCAAGGCAGGCGCTTCCGCTGCTGGCGCGGCGGCTGAGGCCGCATCACGGGCAGCGGGCGCAACAGCTGCCGCGCACGAGACTTCGCGCGGACTCATTGTTCGCCTGTTTGAGAAAGCCCGTGACCTTTTCAAGAGGCGAGTACGACCAACGGAATGATGGAAATTACGCGGACACTTG
>JBMOGG010000309.1:0-2609 GCA_049318505.1 Sphingomonas sp.
GATACGTCTGCTAGCGCCCGTGTCAGGTTCGCTCTCCAGTCGCGGCCGCATACCGATGGCAACCGTTGGACACACCTGCTCGCACAAACGGCAACCGGTACACTTTTCCGGAATGATCTGAGCGACCATGCGAACGCGCTTGGGCAAAGTTCTCTCCTGCGGTGACCTGCCGCTATTTGGCAGGGCCGATAAGATTGATGAGGCGTCGTCAATCTTATTTACTGTCTGACAGTAAGTTTGTACGATGGTGAACGCAAGAGGTTTGAGAGGGTGGATATGGCAGGCGTGGCCGCGATTTCGCGGACGCAGGAAGAGCGCACGGAAGCCGCCAAGGAGCGCCTGCGGGACGCTGCTCTGGTGATTTTCGGTCAGGATGGCTTTGACGCCACCACGCTCTCGGCGATCAGCCTGAAAGCCGGGTTCAGCCGCACGCTGGCGCAATATCATTACCCCGACAAGGCCGCACTGGCGCTGGAATTGCTCGACGAGCGCATCAGCCGTGACAACCATCTCGAACTGCTCGATTGCCCCGGCGACGCCAGTTCGGCGCAGGCCTGGGCGTGTCTCGTCCGGCACCTGAACGCCGTGGCCAGTTATTATGGCCGGCTGCACGGATCGTGCGACATCAGCGTTGCCGTCCGCGGAGAAATGGCACTGCATTCAGCAGCACTGATGGGATCCGACGCCACCATCACCGCGCATGTGAATAGGCTTACTGTCGATCTCATCGCGCGGATCGAGCGGCTGTTCGAGATCTGCCGCGAAGGCGGATTTATCCCTGCATCTTCCGATTCGCACGCCTTGGCGATCCTGCATGTCCATTCGATCTGGGGCCTTGCGCAGGCCCTGTTTGCTAACCCCAAAGCTGTCCGGCCCGTGATGGCCGCCTTCGCCCAGATGGGCGCACTACTTGAAGCCTTGAGGGTATCGGACGCTTAACGAAGGAGCCTTTGGCATGGCCATCGTCAAATTGGTCGCAGATTACGAGATCGAGCCGTGCACCGGCTGCAAGCTGTGCGATATCGTCTGCCCCAGCGGCGCGATCCGAATGGAGGCGCGAAAGCCGATCATTGCTGACGACCTGTGCATTGGTTGCGGGCGCTGCGTCGATCGTTGCCCTGAGGACATCATGTGGATGAAGCCGCGTGACCAGCCATTGACTACTACGGTCCTCGCTGAAGAGGTCGATCAGGATGCGGTTGCCGCGCTGCTGCTCAAGGCGGGAATCGAGGCCTCAATCTCGGTTTGCGTCTGCACATTGACCCCGGCGGCGGAAATCGCTGGCGCAGTGGTCAAGGGCGCGCAGACGCTGGAAGAAGTTTGTGCGATGACCGGAATGCGGTCTGGCTGCGGTATCTATTGCGTCGCGCCTGCATTGCGGTTGCTGGCGGCGGCGGGCCGCGACATGACCCCGCCTGGGCAGCATCGCTGGTATCCCACGACGCTCTCGTTGTTCGACCTGGGTGACGAGGTTCGCGCCAAATATCCGGACGCTTATATCGCTGAGGATCGCGCCCTATTCGATCCCGACCAGAAATATGGCCCGCTGCCTCAGGAGACTGTGAGATGAACGCGATCACTGCGATCAAACCGCCCGCGTTCATGCCTTCAGATTATGGTCCGGCGCTGCGCCCGCATGTCGCCGAAACAATGGACACGATGGTGTCGGTGCCGCTGACCGACTTTTTCCCCGATTTCGCGCCCGCCATTACCTCTGGCTTGCCCGAAACGCTGGCGGCGGACCTGGAGCGGGTGCGCGCCGCAACCCGCAAATCGCTGGCCACCGTCGATATGTCGAGCATCGCGGCGACCGACAGCGTCAACATTCTCGCGTCGGAGCATGGTTTCGGTTTGATGGGCGGTTGGCCCTATGCCGAAATGATCAAGACCATCCGCGAAGTCGTGATGGAGCGGACCGGCTGCCAGAAAATCCATCTGCGCCTGGCCATTTATCGCGGCTTCAAGGAAGCGGACGAGGTGGCCGCGCATTTCGGCTTCGACGAGGCATTCGAGGGCCGGGTGAAGGGTCTCGGGCCGTTCGATCAGGGGGTCGAGGTCGATACCGCCGTCGGGCCGATGTATCTGATCAAGCGCGCCTTCGATGCACCGAAATTCATCCACGCCTATTATGATGATCCGCGCGAGATGTACTTCAACCGGCTGCTCTACAAATCGTTCAAATCCTTCTGCATGTCCTATGCCCGGTTTGAAACGCGCTCGGTCTATCACAGCATGTTCGGCAACCGCAGCGGCAGCGTCATCCCGCGCGCGCTGTTCGACAGCGATTTCATCCAACAGCGCTATACCTTCAGCTCGGTGTTGTGCACGACGCCGATGGGCGTGGTCGGGGTCGATGCCACGACCGATCTTTATGCCATCGACCGGCGCATCACCAAAAGCCATCTCGAGACCTATGGCCGGATGCAGCGGCTATTTGCCGAGATCAAGGACTGCGTTGCCATTTGGGACGGCGGACGTTGGGGCTATTATCTGCACGGCGGCGGGCTGATTTTCGGCACCTTGCTGACCAATCATAGCGATGCCTTTGATCTCGATCAGCCGGTGGTCGCCGGCTTCATGCAGTCACCCACCGCGCCGGTGAACTTCTC
>JBMOGG010000310.1:0-2602 GCA_049318505.1 Sphingomonas sp.
AAGGCGCCGATGCGCGTAGCGGCTACAGGCGGCGCGATCCCGATGGGCAGGGCGAAGAGCAATTCATAGTCGTCGCCCGCCGTTACCGCTGCGCTGCGCTCGCCCACGACTGGCACCGTGTCGAGGTCGATCTCGACCGCCAGGCCGCTGGCATACGCCATGCGCTGTGTATCGATCAGTAACCCGTCGGACACATCCATCATTGCGTGGACGATGGGACCAAGCATTTTTCCTTCGGCAAGGCGCGGCGCGGGGCGGCGATAGGCGGCGAGGTGATCCGGATCGCCACGCAGCCCCAACCCGCCGCGTCCGATGACACCCGTCACCCACAGCGCATCGCCGGCCAGTGCCCCGCTCCGCGAGGGCGCAACCGATGTGCGGCCGATGGCCGTCAGCGAAAGGACGCGCGGCCCCTTGACCGTATCGCCGCCGAGCAGCGCAACGTCGTAATGGACCAGTGCCTCGCCCAGCCCACGCACAAACTCCCGGTTCCAGGCGTCATCCCCCAGCGGATAGCCGAGCAGAACCCCGACGGGCGTCGCGCCCTTGGCGGCGAGATCGGACAGGTTCACTGCCAGCAACTTCCATGCGACGTCATGCGGCGGGTCGCCGGGCAGGAAGTGCACGCCCTCGACAAGCACATCGTGCGTCAGCACCAGCCCATCGAGGACCGCTGCATCATCGAGCAACCCCCTTGCGGCGGGGTGCGTCGCGAGCGGGCGAAGGAGAGCCAGGAATTCAGACTCGGTCACCGGTCAGCCTCTTCCCCCAAGGGGAGGACCTAAGCGGCTACCCATCGCTGTCCCGCTCGATGTCGGCGCCGACGGCGGCCAGTTTTTCCTCCAGCCGTTCATAGCCGCGATCGAGATGGTAGACCCGCTGCACCTGGGTCTCCCCTTCGGCAGCGAGCCCGGCGATGATGAGGCTCATCGAGGCGCGCAGATCGGTCGCCATGACGGGCGCGCCTGTCAGTAGGGGCACCCCACGCACCAACGCGCTGCGGCCCTTGACGGTGATGTCGGCACCCATGCGCGCCAGCTCAGGAACATGCATATAACGATTCTCGAAAATCGTCTCGGTCAGCATCGAGGCGCCGTCGGCCTTGCAGAGCAAGGCCATGAATTGGGCCTGCATGTCGGTCGCGAAACCCGGATAGGGCGCGGTCGACAGCGTAAGCGGCCCCAGACGTCCGTCGGCGGCAATTCTCACGAGACCGTTGTCGACGGTGACGCTGACGCCCGCTTCGCGCAATGCGTCGAAAGTCGCACCCATTTCGCTGGCATCGGCGCCGATCAGGTCGACCGTGCCCCCCGTGATCGCTGTCGCACAGGCATAGCTGCCCGCCTCTATCCGGTCGGGCATCACGGCATAGGTCGCGCCGTGAAGTCGATCCCGGCCTTCGATCGTCAGTGAGTCCGTGCCGACGCCGTCGATGTTGGCGCCCATCGCAATCAGGCAGTTGCAGAGGTCGACGATTTCGGGTTCGCGCGCCGCATTGTCGATGACGCTGGTACCGCGCGCCAGCACGGCTGCCATCAGGGCGTTTTCGGTCGCGCCCACCGAGACGACCGGAAAGCGCACCGTGCCACCTGGCAGGCGGCCGCCGGGCGCCGTGACTTTCACATAACCATGCGTGATTTCGATTTCCGCACCGAACGCTTCTAGGGCCTTGAGGTGAAGGTCGATCGGCCGTGTACCAATGGCGCAGCCGCCGGGCAACGACACCGTTGCCTCTCCCATGCGTGCCAGCAGAGGCCCGAGGACGAGGATCGAGGCGCGCATTTTGCGGACTATGTCGTAGGGGGCCATCGTCGACGTCACCCTGCTGGCGCGCAATGTCATCACGCGACCGAAATCCTCTGGTCGTGCGCCCTCGATCGACGTCGAGACACCCAGCTGGTTGAGCAGATGCCCGAAACTGTCGACGTCGGCGAGGCGCGGCAGGTTCCTTAAGGTGAGCGGTTCGTCGGTCAGCAGCGCGCACGGCATTAACGTGAGTGCAGCATTCTTTGCCCCGGAAATATGAATGCGGCCCGACAGCTTGTTGCCGCCGCGAATGAGAATACGGTCCATCTCCTCCGGTTAAGCGCGCACCGTCACCGGCGCAAGCAGGGCCACTGGCGGAAAAGATAAGTCATGAATTTCGCCCTCGGTTTCGCCCAATTCGCCCAAGAAGCGCTTGGGGCAAGAAGCGCTTGGGGAATGCGATGACCGGTATCTTTATCCAGCGACTCCCTGCGGCGGGGATCCGCAGCCTATGCCTTTTCGAGTGTGCACTGCAGCGGATGCTGCTGGCTGCGGGCAAAATCCATCACTTGCGTTACCTTGGTCTCGGCAACCTCATAGCTGAAGATACCGCACACGCCGACGCCCTTTTGATGGACATGCAACATGACGCGCGTCGCATCCTCAAGGCTCATCCGGAAGAAACGCTGCAAGCACAGCACGACGAATTCCATCGGCGTGTAGTCGTCATTGAGCATCAGCACCTTGTAGGGCTGTGGCTTTTTCGTCTTGGAGCGCGTGCGCGTGGCGACGCCGACGCCGGTGCCGCGCCCTTCATCACTCGATCGGTCGTCTGAGGCCATGTTCGGAATCATCT
>JBMOGG010000311.1:0-2595 GCA_049318505.1 Sphingomonas sp.
GTTAGCGGTGTTCTGACCCCATCTTGCTGAAGTCGGCGTAAGTCGCGAGTCCTGCTGGCTCCTTGGGCTGGCGGTGTTGATGCTATGATGATGTCATGTGACGATGCTAGCACGAGCGGCGGCCGTGCAGCGCGGATCGAGGTTTTCACCGGCACGCGGCGGCGCCGGCCTTGGTCGGACGAGGAGAAGGCACGGATCGTCGCCGAGAGCTATGCCGGTGATGGCGTTACCGTCTGCGATGTGGCGCGCCGCAACGACATCTGCCCCAGCCAGTTGTTCACGTGGCGCCGGGAGCTCCGGCAGCCGGTGGAGACGCCGCTGTTCGTACCGGCGGTGATCGAAGAGGCGGCGGTGCCGGCGCCAGTATCCGCAGTTCGTCCTGTCCGCCGCCCGCGCCGGGCGCGGCGTAGTGCCAGTGCAGCGCCGATCGAGGTCAGCATGGACGGCATTTCGGTGCGGATCGGCCGCGGCGCCGACGCGACCCTGATCGCAGCGGTGCTGGACGCGCTGAAGGGCAGCCGTTGACGGTCCCGGGACCGAGCGGCGCTACCCGCGTGCTGGTCGCGACGCGGCCGGTGGATTTCCGCAAGGGGATGGACGGCCTGGCGGCGCTGGTGACGGCCCAGCTCGGCGGCGATCCGTTCTCGGGCGTTGTCTATGTGTTCCGCGCCAAAAAAGCTGACCGGGTAAAACTGGTCTGGTGGGACGGCACCGGCCTGTGCCTGATGGCCAAGAAGCTCGAGGCCGGCGCGTTCAGTTGGCCAGCGGTCCATGATGGCGCAATGCGGCTGACCGCGGCGCAGCTCGGTGCCCTGCTCGAAGGGCTGGACTGGCGCCGTGTGCACCAGGCGCGGCGGACCAAGGTTCCGCAGCAAGCCGGCTAATGCGTTGATCCTGCGATAAATTGACTCGGTTGTTCGGAAGCCCTCGACGCGCGTGCGCGCGCGTGATTCACTGCCCCTATCATGCTGATCGAAGCTGATCTCCCCGACGATCCCGAGGTACTCCGCGCCATGATCGTTGCCGCCAAGGCCGAGACAGCGCGGCTGATGGCGAAGGTCGAGCACGCAACGGCAGAGATGGAGCGCATCAGCGCCGAAGCAGAGCGCAATGCGGTTGCCAAGGCTGAAGCCGATGCGGAGATCGCACGGCTGAGCAGCATCATTGCTGCCTTCGCGCGCCACCGCTTCGGGCCGCGCTCGGAGAAGCTCGACGACGACCAGTTCGAGCTGGTGATGGAAGATCTCAGCATTGCCATCGCCAAGGTCGAAGCCAAGCTTGATGCCGTCAGCACGCCGGCCAAGCGGGCCGAGAAGCAGCGCCGCACCAACCGCGGCAAGCTGCCGGCGCATCTCGAGCGCGTCGAGCAGGTGATCGACGTCGACAGCAAGCAATGCACCTGTTGCGGCGGTCATCTCCACGCCATCGGCGAGGACGTTGCCGAACGCCTCGACGTGGTCCCGGCAAGCTTCCGGGTGCTGGTGACGCGCCGTCCGCGTTACGCCTGCCGTGCCTGCGAGGGCGAGGTGGTGCAGGCGCCGGCGCCGCCCCGGATCGTCGAAGGCGGGTTACCCACCGACGCGCTGGTCGCACAGGTGCTGGTCTCCAAGTACGCCGACCACCTGCCGCTCTATCGGCAGGCCCAGATCTATGCCCGGCAGGGCGTAAACCTCGACCGCTCGACGCTGGCCGACTGGACCGGCCGCGCCGCCTGGTATCTGGCGCCGTTACGGGATCATCTGCTCACCGTCCTGAAGCAGGGACCACGGCTGTTCGCCGACGAGACCACGGCACCGGTGCTCGACCCGGGACGACGCCGCACCAAGACCGGGCAGATCTGGGCCTATGCGCGGGATGATCGACCCTGGGGCGGCGCCGACCCGCCGGCAGTGGCGTTCATCTATGCGCCCGACCGCAAGGCCGAGCGTCCCAAGGCGCATCTCCTTGGGTTCAGTGGCATCCTGCAGGTGGACGGCTATGCCGGCTACCGGGAGATCGGCCGTCGCAACGACGTGGCGCTGGCGTTCTGCTGGGCGCATGTACGCCGCAAGTTCTTCGAGCTCGCCAAGGCCGACGCCTCCCCCACGGCCATCGACGCGCTGAAGCTGATCAAGGCGCTCTACGCTATCGAGGACGAGATCCGCGGGCAGTCGCCTGATCAACGCCGCAGGGTCCGTCAGGAACAGAGCTTGCCACTCGTCACCGCCCTCCATCGGCTGCTGACTGCGCGGCTTGGCCTGGTCAGCGCCAAAAGTAAGCTCGCCGAAGCGATCCGCTACGCCACCTCGCGCTGGACCGGCCTGACGCTGTTCCTCGAGGACGGCCGCGTCGAGATGGACAGCAACACCGTCGAGCGGTCCATCAGGCCGATCGCCCTCAATCGCAAGAACGCCCTCTTCGCCGGCTCGGACGACGGCGGTGACAACTGGGCGATCATTGCGAGCCTCATCGAGACCGCCAAGCTCAACCAAGTCGACCCGCTCGCCTGGATGACCGACACCCTCGAGCGCCTCGCCCGCGGACACTCCAGCCAGGAACTCGATCATCTCATGCCGTGGAACTTCAAGCCCTGAAGGGCCTCGGCACATCGCTTAC
>JBMOGG010000312.1:0-2592 GCA_049318505.1 Sphingomonas sp.
GTACGCATCCGTTGAAGGTCACCTTGCCGATGTGATCCCGCGCTTGGAGGATGGCACCGATGCAAACATTGGTGTTTGCACCAGTGCGAGGACGATGCGTTGGGTCAGGTCATGGTTTTTTCGGGTGTAGAGCGGCGCCGACGTTGGAGTGAGGCGGAGAAGATCGACCTCGTGTCGCGCGCCTTCGCGCCGGATGCGATTGTCACGCACATTGCCCGCAGTGCCGACGTCCATCCGAGCCAGCTTTACCGGTGGCGCGCGGAGCTCGGGAGCGAGTTGCGTGCCAGCGAGCCCGGGTTTGCCCGTGTTGTAGTTGGCAGTGAGGAGGCTCGGGCCGACGACGGGATCGCAATCCGTGTCCGGCTTGGGGCGGCACATGTGGAGATAGCTGGGCATGCGCCCAGCGTGCTGGTGACTGCGACGCTGAAGGCACTGGTCGGATGATTGCGGTTCCGAGTGGCTCGAAGGTTTGGCTGGCGCTGGGCCATACTGACATGCGTCGCGGAATGCGCATGCTCGCCCTGCAGGTGCAGGAGATCCTCAAGAAGGATGTTCACGCCGGGGATTTGTTTGTTTTTCGTGGGCGCAGTGGATCGCTGTGTAAAATTTTGTGGCACGATGGCGTCGCCATGTCGCTTTACATCAGGCGGCTCGAACGGGGCCACTTCGTCTGGCCCTTGGCAAAGGACGGGGTTGTGGCGATCTCGGCATCGGCGATGGCGTGCTTGCTTGAGGGGATTGATTGGCGCAACCCGCAGGAGACATGGCGCCCCAAACGGGTTGGGTGACAAGGTGGCTATAGCGGCATTCAAAGTCGCAAAATCCACAATCCAAACTGCTAGATTTATGCGAAGAAATCGGCGGTAATCTGGGAAAAATGTAGATTCCCGAGAGGGTTTATGCTAACAATAGGCATGTCCCCGAGTAGTCCATCACAAGACCTTTTTCAGCTTCGCGCCGAGCTCTTGGTTGCTCGCCGACTGGCCGGGACGGCGCAAACCAAAGCGCTCGAAGTCGAGGCCGAGCTAGCGCGTATCAAGGCGGTCAATGCCGATCTTTTGGCCCGCATCGCACATCTCGAGCTGATGAACGCGATGATGCGCCGCGACAAATATGGCGCAAGCTCGGAGCGCAGCCGCCGACTGCTCGAGCAGTTAGAGCTGACCTTCGAGGATCTCGAGGCTGATGCCAGTGCCGCCGAGATTGAAGGCGAAATAGCGGCAGCCAAGACGACGACGGTTGCCGCCTTTACCCGTAAAAGGACGACACGCCGCGACTTTGATCCCAGCATACCGCGCGAAAATGTCGTCATTGCGGCGTCCGAGCAATGCCCGTGCTGCGGTTCTGAAGACCTCAGCCATCTTCCCCCCGTCGTCACCGAAACGCTCGAGAAGGTGCCTGCGCGTCACAAGGTGATCCGTACGGTGCGCGAGAAGGTCGCCTGCCGTAATTGCGAGAAGATCAGCCAACCGCCAGCGCCCTTCCACGTCACGCCGCGGGGGATGTTCGGACCCCATTTCCTGGCCAGCCTGGCCTTCCAGAAATACGGCCTGCACCAGCCCCTCAATAGTCAGCGTGATCAGCTTGAGGCCCAGGGCATTGTGCTGAGCCTGTCGACCCTGGCCGACCAGATCGGTGCGATCAGTGTCGTGACCAAGCCTTTGTTCCTCCTTCTTGAAGCCTATGTCCTTGGTGGCGACCGGCTTCATGCTGATGACACCACTCTACCGCTGCTGGCCAAGTATAAGTGCGATATCGCCAGGATCTGGGATTATGTGCGCGACGATAGTCCCTTCGGCGGCCTCTCGCCGCCCGGTGTGGTCTGTTATTACTCCCGCAATCGCAAAGGCGAGCATCCACAAGGTCATCTGTCCGGGTACAGCGGCATCCTTCAAGTCGACCGTTTTGCCGGCTTCAATGAGATGTTCCGGCAGAGCGCCATGACCCGCGCCAACTGCTGGGCTCATGGTCGTAGAGAACTCTTCAAGCTGGTCGATATCAAGCAGCAGCTCAAACATAAGAAGAACAAAGCCCCGCTCATCTCACCGCTGGCGGCTGAGGCGCTGGAAATAATCGATCGGCTCTTTGCGGTCGAGCGCGATATCAACGGCAAATCCGCTGACGAGCGCTTGGCCGTCCGTCAGAAACTGGCCATTCCGATCGTTGCCGAGTTCAAAACGTGGATGGATGAGGCGCGCGCCAGCCTCTCTCGCCACGATGCTGTCGCCAAGGCTATCGCCTACTTCCTGAATGATTGGGACGGCTTCACGGCTTTCCTGACCGACGGCCGGATCTGCCTCACGAACAATGCCGCAGAAAGGGAGCTGCGCGGGGTAGCTCGCGGAAGAAAAGCCTGGTTGTTCGTCGGTTCCGATCGCGGGGGTGAGCGCGCGGCGATGATGTTTAGCTTCTTTGGCACGGCGCGCCTGAACGGCGTTGATCCACTCGCCTGGTTCACCGACGTCCTCACCCGGATCGCGGACATCCCGCAAAACCAGCTCCACGAACTTCTGCCATGGAACTGGAAGGCGGCGCAGCAAGCCAACGTCGAGGAGATCGCCGCCTGATGCAGCGGAACAAGGTCTACGCCGT
>JBMOGG010000313.1:0-2583 GCA_049318505.1 Sphingomonas sp.
GGCAAAGGTCCGCGGCATCCAGGTGATCATCGTGAGCGACACCTACCTCGATTCGCCGCAACTGGGCGGTCTCATCCTCGGCAGCATGGCGATCGCCGGCGCGCGCCACATCGTCGAGATCGGCGCGGAATTTGGCGGCATGTCACAGCTGCTCGCCGACCATGCCGAAGCCGTCGGTGGGCATCTGCCGAACATCGACCCTGACCCCCGGCAGGAATGCATCAGCTGGGCCGCAACGGCTGCTGCCGTGACCCATATCCCGGCCGCCAGTCTCGATATCATCCACGAGCTGCGGCACGTCGACGCTTGGGTCATCGGTGGGGATCATAATTACTACACGGTCCTCAACGAGCTGAAGGCCGCGGATGCTGTCTGCGCGCGCGACGGATGGCCGCTCCTTGGCTTCATCCACGATGTCAGCTGGCCAACCGCGCGCCGCGACATCTACTATGCCCCCGAACGCATACCCCAAGCGCATCGCCACCCCCATAGCTTCGGTGCCGGGGCCATGCTGGACAAGGGCGAGCTGGTCCCCGGACAAGGGTTTCGCGGCGGCAGCGACTGGGCCATGGCCAACCACATTGGCGGCCCACGCAACGGTGTGCTTACGGCCGTCGAAGATTTTCTGGATGACGCCCGCGCTTCAGGCCGCGAGCTGGCCTGGGCGCATGTGCCCAGCGTCTTTGGCCTTGGCATCCTGTTTGACGCCACGGCACCATGGTCGCCCGACGTCGCCGCGCTGGTCGCCCCTTTCCACGATAACAAGCTGCTGGCAGCGATGGAGCTCAACCGGCTTGGGAACTACATGGCAGTGATCGCCTGGCAGGATCAGACCGCGCCCGCGACATAGTTAATCGTCCGTCAGGCACCGCCTCAGGCCGCGACCCTCCTATAAGTAGCTCATATCTTCCTTTCTTGGAGAGTTTCCGCGCGCCATGCTAAACGGTGTTGGTTTCCTGCTCATTCTCGGGTGCGTCTTCGGCAGCTTTATGATGGCTGGCGGCAAGCTTGAAGTCATCCTGCACGCGCTGCCGCATGAGATGATGGCGATCGGTGGGGCCTCGATCGGCTCCTTTATCGTTGCCAACTCGCTGGGCACGGTGAAAAGTGCCGGCAAAGGCATGTTGCGCGCGTTCAAGGGATCGCGCTGGAAGCAGAGCGACTACACCGATCTGCTCACCTTGCTGTTCGGGGTCCTCAGCACGTTCAAAAAGAGCGGCGCAACCGGCATCGAGCCACATCTCGACAACCCGTCCGAGAGCAAGCTGTTCATGCCCTATCCGCGGCTCCTTGCCGACCATCACCTTATCAATTTTATCTGCGACTATTTGCGGATGATGACGATCAACCTCGATGACCCGCACCAGCTGGCCGAGGCAATGGATAACGATCTCGACAAGCACCACGCCGAGGAAATGCTGGCGCAGAGCGCACTGCAGACCATGGCCGACGGCCTGCCCGCCATCGGCATCGTCGCCGCCGTGCTCGGCGTGATCAAGACGATGGCGTCGATTGACCAGCCCGTCGAAATCCTGGGCGGCATGATTGGTGGCGCGCTGGTCGGCACATTTCTGGGCGTGCTGCTTGCCTATTGCTTGGTTGGCCCGCTGGCCTCGAAACTGCTGTCGGTCATCGAGGACGACTGCAAGCCCTTCATGATCGCAAAGACGGCGATCCTCGGCCACGCCCACGGCCTTGCGACCCAGGTCGCGATCGAAATCGCGCGACGGATGGTGCCGTCGAGCTTCGCGCTTTCCTTCCAGCAACTCGAAACAACGCTCGATGAGGCAAAAATTGACCTTAACGCGCAACCCGCCTGAAGCTGACCATGCGCCTGGTGTCATCCGCCTTACCGGACACGGCACAACAGCGACCGCAGAGGATCTGCGAAGCGAGCTTGTGCTTGCCAGCGACGGTGCAGGCACGGCCATCGATGCCTCGGAGATGTACAGCGTCGGCCAAGCCGTCCTGCAAGTGCTCGTTGCAGCCCGCAATGATGCCCTGCTGCACGGCCGGCCATTCCATTTCACCGCGACGAGCGATGCGTTCGCCGACCGCGTAACCTGCTGCCTGTTGGCAGAGTTGATCGGCATGGACGCCCGAAGGGAAACTGCCCAGTGAGCAAGATCATTCTCACCGTCGATGACTCGGCCAGCATGCGTATGCTGCTGAAGACTTCCCTGACAGCGCAGGGGTTTGAGATCGAAAGCGCAAACGACGGGGTCCATGGCCTTGAGCGGATGCACGAGGTCCAGCCCGACCTGCTGATCACCGACATCAACATGCCCAAGATGGACGGCCTCGAACTGATCGAAGCCGTGCGGGCCGTGGAGAGGTTTCGGGGCACGCCGATCCTCGTGCTGTCGACGGAACTCTCCGACGACAAAAAGGCACGCGCGCGCGCCGCAGGGGCCACGGGCTGGATCACGAAACCCTTCGATGCCGACAAACTGGGGGCGGCAATTCGCCGCGTCTGTCCGTGAGCGACAACTTCGACGAGATCGAGGGCATCTTCTTTGAAGAATGCGCCGAGGGACTGGCGGTCGCCGAACAGGGACTGTCGGCAATGGCTGCAGGCGATGT
>JBMOGG010000314.1:0-2581 GCA_049318505.1 Sphingomonas sp.
TATATGTATCGCCCGAGGATGACATGTTGGTTTGTGCCACAGCCGGTGCAGCAACGACTGCGCAGATGGCGGCACCCAAGAAAAATCGACGCATGGTGTTCCCCTTAAAGCCGGGGAGCCCGCCCGACAGTGCGTTCCCTGAGACAGCTGCGACACCGTTATGACGCCGCACTCTAGCAGCGGTGCACTGCCTTCGCTAGGGCAGAGGGCATGACCCCGCTCGACAAGATCCGCAATTTTTCAATCATTGCCCATATCGATCATGGCAAGTCGACGCTCGCCGACCGCTTGATCCAGACGACGGGCGGGCTGACCGCGCGCGAAATGTCGGCGCAAGTTCTTGATAATATGGACATTGAGAAGGAACGCGGGATCACGATCAAGGCGCAGACGGTGCGCCTCGACTGGAAGGGCTATGAGCTGAACCTCATGGACACGCCGGGGCATGTCGATTTTGCCTATGAAGTCAGCCGCAGTCTTGCCGCGTGCGAAGGCGCGCTGCTTGTGGTCGACGCCGCGCAGGGTGTCGAGGCGCAGACGCTCGCCAACGTCTACCAGTCGATCGAACAGGACCACGAAATCGTGCCGGTCATCAACAAGATTGACCTGCCCGCCGCCGAGCCCGAAATGGTGCGCAAGGAAATTGAAGAGATCATCGGCCTCGATGCATCGAACGCCATCCTGACCAGCGCCAAATCGGGCATCGGCATCGAGGACGTGCTCGACGCCATCGTCGAACGCATCCCCCCGCCCAAGGGCGACCGCGATGCGCCCTTGAAGGCCATGCTCGTCGACAGCTGGTACGACCCTTATCTCGGCGTCGTCATCTTGATCCGCGTTATCGACGGTGTGATCCGCAAAGGTCAGGAAATCGTCTTTATGGCGGCGGGGACGAAACACCTCGTCGACCGCGTCGGCTGCATGCGGCCAAAGATGGAAATCCTGACCGAAATCGCGGCGGGCGAAATCGGCTTCATAACCGCGCAGATCAAGGAAGTGGCACAAACCCGCGTCGGCGACACCATCACCGACGTGAAGCGCCGTGCACTCGAGCCGCTTCCCGGATTCAAGGAAGTCCAGCCGGTGGTGTTCTGCGGCCTGTTTCCAGTCGACGCTGCCGACTTCGACAAGCTGCGCGAAAGCATCAGCAAGCTGCGCCTCAACGACGCGTCGTTCAGCTTCGAAACCGAGAGCAGCGCCGCATTGGGCTTCGGCTTCCGCTGTGGGTTTCTCGGACTCCTCCACCTGGAGATTATTCAGGAGCGGCTGACGCGCGAATACGACCTCGACCTCATCACGACTGCGCCCAGTGTGGTCTACCGGGTCCATATTGCGCATTCGGACGAGGTGATCGAGCTGCACAACCCAGCCGACATGCCCGAGCCGAACCGCATCGCGATGATCGAGGAACCGTGGATTGAGGCGACGATCTATGTCCCCGACGAATATCTTGGTTCGGTACTGAAGCTCTGCCAGGACCGGCGTGGCATCCAGAAGAATCTCACCTATGTCGGCGGACGCGCGCAGGTGACGTACGAGCTGCCACTCAACGAAGTCGTTTTCGATTTCTACGACCGGCTGAAATCGATGTCGAAGGGCTATGCCAGCTTCGACTATTTCCAAACCGGCCACCGTGAGGGCGACCTCGTCAAAATGGGGATCCTCGTCAACGAGGAACCCGTCGACGCGCTGAGCATGATCGTCCACCGCGGCACCGCCGAAGTACGCGGGCGCGGCATGGTCGAGCGGCTGAAGGAGCTTATCCCCCGCCATTTGTTCAAGATCCCGATTCAAGCCGCGATCGGCGGCAAGGTAATCGCGCGCGAAACGATCAGCGCGATGCGCAAGGACGTGACCGCCAAATGCTATGGCGGCGATGCGAGCCGCAAGAAAAAGCTGCTCGAAAAGCAGAAGAAGGGCAAGGCGCGGATGCGCGAGTATGGGAGCGTGAGCATTCCGCAGGAGGCGTTTATTGCCGCGCTGCGGATGGGGGAAGAGTAACGCGGCGCGCGTAACGCGCAGATTGCGCAAGCAGTCGGCGCTTGAGGCGAAGACAGGCCGAACTCCGGACGGCCTTGCTCGCGAGGACCGACAACGTGGATTTACTCCGCGGCCCCTTTGCCGGTTTCCGCCGCCTCCCACTCGATCAGCTTCAGGCCGTGGACCTTTCGGAAGTTCCGGCCATTGCGCGTAATCAATGTCGCGACACGAACAATCGCTTGCGCGGCAATCAACCGGTCGACTGTGAGCCGCCGGTCATGGCCTATGTGATAGACGATCTATCCATAGGCGTAGATGTCAGCGGCTGTGAACATTTCGGTTCGCAACGAATCGAGGACCCGATCGAGCAGAGCGCGCCAAAGGTTGGTCAGGCCGGGCTCCAGCTTGACCCCGTTTTCGATCACGATCCGCGTGAACATCGAAATGACCGGAAACTTACCTAGGGTGTGCTTGTCAATTCCCCATATTCAGGCCGAAATTGACGTCGAACTGTCCAACCTGATTCAGGAAAAAAACCGTTTTCCTGTAGGCATTTAGGCGCGCACGAAAGCGCGCCAGTCGACCTAAGGCTTGGAGCCTT
>JBMOGG010000315.1:0-2575 GCA_049318505.1 Sphingomonas sp.
CTGCCAGCAACAGAGCGATGAGCAGTGCGCGCTTCATGCTGCCCGCACCTTGCCGAAGCGCAAGTAGAGCGCGGGCATCCACACCAAATTGAGCACGGTCGAACTCACCAGCCCGCCCAGGATCACGAGTGCCATGGGGTATTCAATCTCGTGGCCGGGCACGTTGCCGCGCACCACCAACGGCAGAAGTGCCAGCGCCGCCGTGCCTGCGGTCATCAGGATCGGCACCAGCCGCTCGGCGGCGCCCCGCTGCACCAGCGCAAGGCCGAAGGGCTGATCCTCCTCGCGCTCCAGATGGCGGAAATGGCTAAGCAGCATGATGCCATTGCGCGCCGAGATGCCGAGCACGGTAACGAAGCCGACCAATGCGCCCATCGACAGCACCCCGCCTCCCAAAGCCGCCGCCGCAACGCCGCCGACCAGCGCGAAGGGCAAGCTGAGCGCGACAAGCGCAACGATCCGCCCCGAACGGAATTCCAGCCAGACGAGGAACAGAATGCCGACGAGGCAAACGAGCGAGAGCCAGCCCAGCTGCGCCTTCGATTCCTGCAATGTTTTCCACTCGCCGAGGAACTGGGGGTAGTAACCGGCGGGCATGGTCATGTCTTTCACCTTGCGCTCCACCGCCTGCGCCACGCTGGCTAGATCGGCGCCGTCCTTGATGTTGAGGGTCACATCGATGCGACGCGAACCTGCCTCGCGCTTGATCTCGCCTGCTGCCGGGGCCACGCCGACGCGCGCAAGATCTCCGAGGCGAAGTGCCGATCCGGCCTGACCATTTGCAGACGGAGATCCGGGAACGATCAGCCGCTGGAGCGCGCCAAGATCGCTGCGCGCTTCCGGCACGGCCCAGACGGCCACATCGAAGCTTTTCTGATCACGGTAGATCTCGCCCACGCGCGTGCCGCCGATCAGCGTGGCCGCCGTACGGCGTACATCCCCTGCGGTCACGCCAGCCAGCGCCAGCACATCCGGCCTCGGCGCTATCTGGATCTGCGGGATCAGGCTCTGCTGTTCCACTTTCAGGTCTTTGACGCCCTCGGTGCCATCGAGCGCACCGCGAACCTTTTCGGCAAGGCTGCGCAGCTCGGCCAGATCGGGGCCATAGAGCCGCACCACCACGGTCGCGCCGGCTCCAGTCAGCACTTCCTTGATGCGTTCGCGCAGATACGTCAGCACATCGCGCTGAAGGCCGGGGTATCCGGCGATAGCGGTTTCGATCCGCTTCACTGCCGCGTCATGGTCTGCCTTTTCATCAAGGCTGATCCACAGTTCAGTGAAGTTGGGGCCGTAGACTTCGTCGCCCTGCTCGGCGCGGCCGATGTGCGAGCCGAAGTTGCGCACGCCGGGGATTGCGGTGAGTTCCTTTGACGCGCGGATCGTGATGCGGTCCATCGCCTCGAGCGAAGTGCCGGGCTTCTCCACAAAGTGCATCAGGAAATCGGTTTCGCGGAAATCGGGCAGGAATTGCTGGCGCAGCAGGCCCATCCCGCCAACCGAGAGCAGGATGCCGCCCGCGACAACGGCGACCGCGATGCCGCTGCGTGGCGCAAGCCGCTCGAGCAGGCGGGCATAGCGGGTGCGCAAGCCGATCACCCAACGCGGTTCGGCCTGTTCCGCTGCACCCGGCAGCAGCATGAGGCACATCGCCGGGGTGACCGTCAGCGCCACCAGCAGCGAGGCCGCGATGGCCGCGATATAGGCCATTGCGAGCGGGCGGAAGAAGCTGCCCGAGACGCCGCCGAGGAAAAACACCGGCAGGAACACCAGCATGACTATGGCGCTGGCGAACACCACCGCGCTGCGCACTTCCAAGCTGGCGGCCAGAACCACAGCGAGTGGCGCGCGTGGCTGTTCTCGCACTGCTTCGAGCCGCAGCCGCCGTCCGATGTTCTCGACGTCGATGATCGCATCGTCGACGATCTCGCCAAGCGCGATCACCAGCCCGGCGATCACCATGGTGTTCATGCCGACACCGAAGGCGGCCAACGCCAGCACGGCCCCTACAAGTGAAAGCGGTATCGCAGTCATGCTGATCAGCGCGGTGCGCCAGTTGCGGGTAAAAAGGATCAACACCGCCGCCACCAAAAGCACGCCGATGCCCATCGCCTCACCCAGATTGGCCAGCGCGCGTTCGATGAAGGTCGCGGGCCGGAAGATGGTGCCGTCGACGTTCATGCCCTTGAGGCCGGGACGCAGTTCGTCCAGCGCCTTGTCGATGCCACGCGTCACTTCCAGCGTGTTGGCGCCGAGCTGCTTCTCCACGATCAACAGCAGGCCTGGGCGGCCATTGATGATCGCATCGCCGATTGGCTGGGCAAAGCCTTCGGTCACCTTGGCTACATCCCCGATGCGCACC
This sequence comes from Sphingomonas sp., assembly GCA_049318505.1. Lineage (GTDB taxonomy): Bacteria > Pseudomonadota > Alphaproteobacteria > Sphingomonadales > Sphingomonadaceae > Sphingomonas_O. The sequence continues at coordinate 2,360 of JBMOGG010000315.1, forward strand.
GGCGCGCCGCCAACCGTGCGGATGACGGCGCTCTCCAGATCGCTGCCGGTCTTGACGCCGACCACCTGCCGCACGGCCAGCCGCTGGTTGGGGCTATCGACGAAACCGCCGCCTGCAATCACCACCGCATCGCCCGCCGCACGCTGGACATCGGCCACCGTCACCCCGGCAGCAGCAAGCCGCACCGGATCGACCAGCACCTGCAACTGACGGTCG
>JBMOGG010000316.1:0-2568 GCA_049318505.1 Sphingomonas sp.
GAGCGTCCGCTTTGCGGAACGGCACGATGGTCGGCTTCCGACCCATAGCGGACGGTGGGCAGGTCCGCTTCTGGGAATGACGTTTAAGCGCAATGGGGTCCGAAGAGGGTATGTCCGCTTCTGGCGAAAATCACTTCTCTAAGGGCTGCTTGGCTCGCCCGTACGAGCGCGACTCGCTTACAGTGACCCTAGTAGCGCGCGTTTCCTGGGACCAGCAAAGGACTTATTGCGAAAATCGCGGGCTCGCGCGTATCGACGTCGATGCGTAGGCCATGCAGATCTTCGGCCCCCATGACTTGAAGCAGGAGAAGCCCCGGGGTCTCCCGTCCAGAAGCGTCCACTAGGCGTCGAGAGGCCAGACGGTGGCTGTCCGCGTGCACGACCAGCACTCGGCCTTCGAACGCGGCCGTTTGGTCGCGGAGCCGATCAAGCAATACGGTGAAGCCGGACTGTTGACCGCTCGGCGGGTCTACGAAGACGTCGGCTTGCCAAGCGAGCACGACGGCGGGCGCGCGCTCGGCTCGAGCCAGCTCGAAGCATCTGTCGAGCCAAGCCAGGTTCGCCGCCTCGCGGACCGTCTGCTCTTGCGGCACGGCTGCGTTGTCGTTGGATCCGACGACGTGAAGCGTGGCGAAGCGAATGCCGCCATAGGCCCAGGTCGCGTTCTCCACGAAGGCGGTATGGGCCGGCTGGATTACGGACTGAGTTTCGAGCCTCAATCGCCGCCGTCCTCGGCTCTGATCCGGGCGATCGAAGAAGACCCGACGGAGATAGTCCAACCTCTCAAGGGGGTCGTCGCCCTGCCGGTGACAATCCGTCCATTCGTTGTCGCCAGGGGTATAGACGATGGGCACCCGAGACCGGTCAAGGCGCGCGAGCCTGTCTTGATAGACGCCGTCCTCGCAGCGGCTGGACCCTGACTTGATGTCCCCGACATAGATGCCGAACGCCGTCCTGCGCCCGACCTCGTCGATCAATCTGTCGAAATCGTCCAGATCTTCCTGTCTATATGGCTGACAGCCAAAGGCTGCGAAACTGAACGGTCGATGAGATGATGCAGCCAGGGCCAGACCAGAAGGGGCGAGGGACGCGCCGGCGGCGGCGATTAGGGCTCGACGTGAGATCATGAGATCTTCTCTTGAAGTCGTGTCATTGACGGCGCGCCTCTGCCAGGTCCTGGGATCGCGCCGCCGCCTGGCTGGGCGGCGGCGCGTCGTCGTCAGAAGTTGTAGCGCAGTCCGACGCCATAGGTCGCGGGCGCACCGACCAGACGTGAGGCCCCGTTCAGCTCCGGGAAATAGACCTCATCGGTGATGTTGCGGCCATAGGCGTAGACCGACCAGTCGCCAGGCGTGGCGAGTTCGAACCGAGCGTTAACCAGCGTATAGGCCTCGGCGGTATTGCCCGGGATGGCGTTCAGGCGGTTCGATTCCTCACCATGATGCGAGACGCCCAGACGCGAGTTCAGGGCCCAGCCGTTGGCGAAGGTTAGGCCATGGTTGAGAGACAGGGTGGCCGTGACGTCGGGCGCGCCGGGCAGGGGATCGCCGACCGTGGCCAGGACATCTGCGACGCGGGCCGAGCTGAACGAGATGATCTCCGATTCCAGGAAGGCCGCCGACAGGTCAACGTCCAGCGTCTGCGTCCCGGTCTCGAACAGGACGGCGTTGATGGCGAAGTCGATGCCCGACGTTTCTGCCTCGCCCACATTGGCCCGGCCATTGGTGTCATTGGCCAGGCGGGTGGTCGCCTGCAGTTCCTCGAACGCATAGGCGAAGGCGTCCAGCGAAAGGCGGAAGCGCCCGGTGGTCCAGCGCAGGCCTGCCTCATAGGCGGTGACGGTCTCTGAATCGAACGGCAGGGTCTCGGCCTGGGTGAAGATCGAGGTGCCGTCAAACCCACCGGCGCGGTAGCCGGTACCGGCCGAGACGAAAACGTTCAGGTCGGAGGTGACGTCGTATTTGGCGGTGATGCGGCCGGAAACGTTGTCGTCTTCGAACTCCCGATCCCAGATGAAGGGATTGGTGGTGGCGAAGGTCGTGGTGAAGGTGGAAATGCGCCACGGGTTAAGGTCGTCGTTGCGACCGCTGAAGGTCGCCTCATCACTGGTGTATCGCAGTCCACCGGACAGCTGCAGTCGGTCGGTGACGCGGAAGTCGATCTGTCCGAAAGCCGCGGCGCTGTCGCGGGTCTGGACATAGGTGTGATCATAGATCGTCCGCGAGGTATAGCTGATCCAACGCGTATCGAAGTCGATGTCGTCCGCAATGATGAAGGCGCCGACGATCCAGTCGAACCGTCCACCGACATCATCGCCTAACCGCACTTCCAGAGACGTCTGACTCAGGGTCTCGTCGAAGTCATAGCGTGAGGCGGGATAGGGCGAGCCGTCGCCATTGCCCTGGACCGAACGCGTCGTGCCCTGGGCACCGGCGACGAGGGTCAGGTTGAGGTTGTCGGCGATCCCGTGTTCCAGTGTCGCCGACAGGCCGTAGATGTCGATGTCCTGCGTCGGATATTCGGCCGAATAGAACTCATAGGGGTCGGCGCTCTCACCAGCATTGGCGA
>JBMOGG010000317.1:0-2544 GCA_049318505.1 Sphingomonas sp.
TCGGGAGCTGCCGCGTCAGCGGACGGTGGGGGAACCGATTTTGTCGGGCCGGATGAGGACGCGCAGCGACCCCGGCGCATCAAAATAGGGGGCACCGCCGATCCTTGACGGGCGCGCGCGGAGCATCCCATCCTCGGAATTCATAGAGAGAGTATATATTTAGGATATCCACACGCTATCCACACGGACCGCGCAAGGGATCGTCACCCGCAGGGCGGAGACAGGCAAAGCCTGGCTCCGTGGAGCTTGGTTCTGGCTTGGCGCGGGGTTGCAACCCGTGCACGCAGGGACCTAGCAGAATAGAGCCCGGTCCCGCGCGCAGACGCGGGATGTGCCCTGCCCTTCTGAAGCCGCTCGCGTTGGTATCTGACAATTTGAACGCCTTTGACCACGGCACCGGCGCGCGTCAGCGTTGGTTCGTTTAGCGAAGCGGTGGTGGGGCCTTGCGCCAAGTAGAGACCCTCGTCACTCGTGGTTTCGAGTGAAAGCGAGACGCCGCTGCCGCTTGTGGGGGACGAAAAGTTAACGCACCAGCGCCAGCTCCGGATATCGAGCTGAGTGAAGCGGAGCGTGGGCTTTTCGGGTTCCTGTGCCATCTGAGTGGGATATCTGTTTCGGCACTTTGCACGACGAGCGATCGGCATTTCGCTGTACGAGACTGGATGAGGCACGCATGGCAGGGTGTCGATCAGCTGGTTAGGGCACCAGCTTTGCGATGCTTGGGCCTGCAGCGATCATGAGACCGACAAAGAAGATCAGGACACCGAAGAGCGACAGCTGGCTGCGCAGTCCGGCAATCTGATCGGAGAGCGGCTTTACCGCGTCCTCCATGCGTCCTTTCATATAGGGGTGACAACAAGATCTGTGCGTAGCTGTAGGTCATCATAGAACATATGGGCAACATATTGCTCCACGTCGGAGGCGAGCCCTCTGCTGTTCAGAGCGTCGAGTTGGTCGAAGCGGCCAGGTTACATCGGCTTTGCCAATCTTGGTTACCCTGATTATGCCGGGCCAGGTTCGGTATACCCTTTTTGGCTCCTATCCATGAAAATCGCCCGCCTTTACCTTCGCGTCAGCACCGACGAACAGGACCTTACCCGCCAGACCTGGATCGAGGACAGCACACGGTCGGCGGGCTATTACATCGCTGGTGTCTATCGCGAGAAGGCCTCAGCTGCCCGCGCCGATCGACCCGAGCTTTTGCGCATGATCGCCGATTTGCAGCCTGGTGGTGAACGGCTTGCGCCGCCCGCTCCTTAAAGCAGATCAATGGTCTGTGCTTGTTGACATGCCCGTCGACGAGAAGAGCCTGCGAAAAGAAGGCCACGAATTGCCGGATGACATCATTCGTCATATCTCCCCACAAATCTGGGAGCACATCAACCTCACCGGCATTTACGACTGGAATGGCGCAGGCCGGCTTGACGGAACTTTCCGTCCGCTTCGCAATACCACTCGCAAGAAAATGGTGGAGGCGGCGTGAGCAGAGCGCCCATAATGCAGGCTGGAGAACGCAACGGCGACGAAGAGCGCACCAATCCGGCGCAAACAGGTCTGATCTCGGCATTATCCCCGCATGGCGCGTTGCATCTGGATAAGGCGGAAGAGGGATTGGCGCTCGACGCTGGTGTCGCGGCGCACATTAGCGATGCCTTTGATCATGGGGCTGGCTTTGGGCTTCTCGCGTTGGGCCTGGACACCGCTACGCCCTTGCCGCCTGATCTGGCATTCTGGCAAAACTTTGCCTGCAGCTTCATCGCGGCGCGCTGTCATACTGAAACGGATGAAGCGGTCTGCCCAGACGCCGACAACCTCAACGGCATTGTCGATGCAGCGCCTCCGATGCGCGGCGGAGAATATCTCGATACTGCAGTGCTTGCTGAATTATGGGCATCGCTGGGCGTTGCTCTTGAGGCCGACCTCGCCGCCAACGGGCAGGATCTCGGATCCTATCTTGCGCGATACGATAGTCGCTGGAGGCATATTGGGCGAGTTCATTTCAATCTCGCCGAAAACCGCAAGGACGCTGCAAGGCCATTTGCCTTTCTCGCAACATATGTGCCCGGGCTCAGTGCGCAAAACGCCTTGCGGCATGCGCCGCTTGGCGGCGCTCTGCGCGAATTTGCCGGCGCTGGCGCTAAAGCCCAACTGCTGAAACTGCTGGAACCGGTCAGCCGGGCGAGCGAACGCTGCGGGTGGCTCAAGGCTATCGTCGATTCCGGCGAAATCTTCCATCCCCTGCGGTGGACGCCCGACGAAGCGATGCAGATGCTTTCGGATTTGACCACGCTGGAGCAGGCGGGGATCATTGTGCGGATGCCGGCATCATGGCCCAGCCAGCGCCCTGCCCGCCCGGTGGTAGAGGCCATTGTCGGTGCCAGCGAGCCTTCAAAAGTGGGAACCGAGCAGCTGCTCGACTTCTCGATCGAGGTCGTGCTCGATGGCGAAGCGCTTACACGCACCGAAATCGATCATCTTTTGGCCGCCAACGACGGGTTGGCGCTGTTGCGCGGCAAATGGAACGAAATCGATCGCGACAGATTG
>JBMOGG010000318.1:0-2524 GCA_049318505.1 Sphingomonas sp.
TGTCGGGGTGGAGACGATCGTCGCCGAGCGCATCGTCGAACTCGAGCGCCACCATCTCAACACCGATCGTGACACCGGTGCCGAAACGCATCTGTTGCGGCTCGAGCTGCACTTCCGGCCTCGTGTCCTTTCGTTCGAAGCCATGATGGACCGCGCCGGAAGCTGGCGCGACGCGCGCTTCCTGCGCAACCAGCGCTCGGGCATGGTCGCGACAGCGATCCCGGCCGTCAGCATGATGGCCGATGACGGCGAAGTCGTGCGCCTGGTCCAGCTTGTGCGGCCAACGAAAACTGAACGCATTACAGGGCAAGCGCTTGGCGAGAGCCATTGGGAGGATATCGACCGCGATGTTTTCGAAAGCCTCTGGCGCGCTGAAGCTATCACCGCGGCCGAGCGCATGGAGATCGAAACCGTCAACGTCGCAACCGGGCTCTTGCTGCCGATCTGGAACAAGCTGCCACGTGATCACGTCCAGGTCTGGCGTATCGCTGACCAGAACGGCGCGTCCTGGCTCGGTCGCATCGTTCCCGATGCCGATCTCGGCGACCTCGCGACCAAGCTCGGCATTGCCATCACCATCCACGTCGACCCGGCAGCGCTGATCGCGGCGGCCCTCTCGAACGCAAGACGTACCGAACTGCCCGGCACGACGCTCGCCATCAAGGGATCGCTGGTCAACAACAGCAAGCGGATCGAGCTGTTCGGCTACACGCCCGAGAAGCTTGATTGGTACAAGTCTCTCGGCGGGTTCACCGAGATCATCGCCTACAAGACCCGGCTCTTCCTGCCGATCGACCGCGCCGAGACCATTGTCGCGACACTAACGGGCATCGCCGGGCAGCTAGACGCAGCCGCCTGAGCAATGACGCACCCCGGCGGACGACAGCAAGCGAGAGGAAAGATGGCGGTGGCCGGGTTGCGCCCGACCATCCCCGCGGCGCGACAACGCCAAAGGATCCGCCATGACCTTTCGACCCAAGCGGCACGCGCCGCGCACCCGCGCCGAAACCGCATCGCCGGCGCGCCTGATCACTGATGCGATCATTGCGAAGCTGGAAGAGGGCACCAGCCCGTGGCGGCGGCCATGGACATCTGCAGCGAGCATCGAGCGCCCCTTGCGCGCCTGCGGCAAGCCCTATCGCGGCATCAACACGATCTGGCTCTGGCACGTCGCCGAACAGCGCGGGTTCACCATGCCGACCTGGATGACCTACCGTCAGGCAACCGAACTCGGCGGGCAGGTCCGGAAGGGAGAGAAGAGCACGATCGCCGTCTTCTACAAATCCTACGGCAAGACCGAGCAGGACCCCGCCACCGGCGAGGAACAGACCAGCCAGCGCCGGATCCTCAAGACCTATAATGTTTTCAACATCGACCAGATCGACGGCTTGCCGGACCGGTTCGTCGTGCCGCCGGAACCGCGGGTCCGCCCGCCCGAAACACACCGCGCCGAGATCGACGCCTTCATCGCTGCTTCGGGGGCAACGATAATTACCGGCGGTTCCCGCGCCTGCTACGTTCCTTCACTCGATGTCGTGCACATGCCCGATTGGCAGGATTTCGAGAGCTATGCCCAATATGGGGCCGTCGCTGCGCATGAACTGACCCATTGGACTGGTCACCCGTCCCGCCTGAACCGCGACATGAGCGGCGGCTTTGGCAGCGAGACCTATGCGCGGGAAGAACTTTGCGCTGAACTTTCGAGCGCGCTGATCGGCGCAGAACTGGGACTACCGGTCACGCATCTCGACAATCACGCCAGCTATATCGCGTCGTGGATCAAGCTTTTGCAGCACGACGAGCGCGCGCTTTTGTCCGCAGCCGCAAAGGCCGAGGCCGCCGCATGCTGGCTGCTTCAGCGCGCCGGCCGCACAACAGACGCGCCTGATGTCGAAGGCGACGAGGGCTGTTCCGAAGCTCTGCCGATGGCGGCATAATCGCAAAGACAGATCGGATCAACCGTGGGAACTGGCCAGCGCCCACTTCGCCGAATGCAACGTGAGGAGGTCATAATGCGCATTTCCGGGCTTGCCGTTCTCTCGACGGCCCACATGCCTGCCGCCGAGCGAGATACCATCGAGGTTCTGATTGCGGCGGCGCCCGTCATTGACGGTCGTCAGACCATCGCCTTCCACGGGATCGAAGTCGAAACCCACAGCTTCGGCTTTTTCCTGAACACGGGGCTCGTGGTCGAAGATGAGCGTCCGTCCGAGGTGTCGGCTACGCTCTGGCATATCCTCAACGAGGCAGAGCGCCAGGGCTGTGACTGGGTGCTCTTCGATCGCGACGAACCCACGTCGCCAGCTTTGCCGCTATTCGATTGAAGCCAAGGTGCGGCGCCAAGACGAAAGGGCGGCGGGTATCGGTCAGCTTCGGGTTTCACCCTTGCACGGCATCGGCGGGTCCGTCGGCGAGAGGTGAGCACTGACCGAAGCCGCGATGGCCCGGAAGGATCGGTGGTCCCCCCAATTTTGCGGGCCGTCTCTGCTCGCCTGAAGGCTCGCAGGCTTCTCACAAAATCGGT
>JBMOGG010000319.1:0-2514 GCA_049318505.1 Sphingomonas sp.
CGCCGTCCCAGACGGCGACGGCTGAACAGACAAAGCTGACCCCGAAAGCGACCTGAGGAGGTCTTGCGTTTCCGAGCGATGGCAGGGCCAGCGTGGCTGCGCTGATGATCGTCGCCAGTAACCGTAATTTTTTCACCGCAGTGGCTTTCGTATGTCCTCGCTGGAATCTGCAATTGCCCGGCAAGCTTGGGCTCAAGAATAACGGGATCGAGGCAAAAGCCAAAAGGCAGGTGAGAAGCCGAACGATCGGTTCCCGCTCAGACCCGAACACCGCCTTGGTAGCTTGTCGTGTTTGCGCAGCTTCACGCAATTTCTCAGGCTCTCGGTCGCGCCGCCATTCGGCGGAAAGTGCTGTGCGGCGCGCGTGTCCATTAATTGAACCCGCTGTTGCGGTCGCGGCCGCCAAAAACCTGATTGTCGGAGTTGTCGTAGGCGCTCTCGCGCACTTCGGCCTCGAGGCGGCCTTCGCTTCCTTTGCGCGTCTTCACGTCGCGCGGGTCGACACCGTTCTGGCGTGCCCACAGGTTTACGGCCGCATCGTCGTCGAACGAGCCGATCTTGCGAAAATTCCAGTTGCTCATCGTCTGTCTCCTCTGGTGGTCTCACCCAGAAACTGACGGACGACGCTGCCGCCATCCCATTGGCCGGTGAGGATGCCAATTCGTGTAATGCTTCGAACCGCGCGCGATCGCGCCGCGAGCAGACGCGCTCGGCGCAGGCGCTGGTCGCTGAGGGTGCGCAGCGATTTCACGGGGCAGCGGCATATTGGAAGGGCATCGCGATCCGCTGCGTGTCGAGCAGCTCCCCGATACGTTGTTGGTCCCGCGATCTCGCCATCGATATCTCTGTCATATGTCCATTCCCTTCGTCTTTTCAGGAACGGATAGTTGCGGCACTGACGCCTCGCGGTCCTTGTTCGCGGTGGGGGCAAGGCCCGGATAGAGGTCATCGAGCCGCTTGCTCTGAGTGGCCTCGGCTTTCGCTGAAGTGTCGACGATTGGTCCGGGATCAAATGGCTTTTGGCGCTCCCTGGCGAGCGCTGCCGTCGTGATGTCCTTGTCGATATGCAGTCGGCCCGTCACCTCAAGTGCCGACGTCTTGTCGCCGCTGGTGCGGTCGATCTGCCGGATGAGTTTGTCCTTGTCGTCGGTGAAAATCTGCAGGTCTTCGCGCACGCGCGTCAGTCCGACATGTGCGAGGCGCTGGTTGGCGAGAAACCGTTCATCGGAGCCCATGACCAGCGCGCCTTTGTCAGCGGTCATCCCCTGCGCCATGTGCATGTTGAGCGCATAGGCCAGGTCAAGGTGTTTGAGCATCGGATCGCCTCCCTCGAGAACGAGCACGGTTTTGTCTGGTCGCTCGATCGTCACATGTTTGCCGTCGATCCCAAGCACCTTTGACAGCGTGCCGTTGAGCAGCTCGCGGTCTCGGTCGTTGGTCGTCCAGCGGATCCGCTCGCCCTCCTGAATCTTGATTTCCTTGGTGATTGCCAGTTTGAGACGATCGTCCTTGAGCGATGGCGGGAGCTGGTCGGGTTTGAAGGTTGTCCGTTTGCCGTTCCGCTCGAGCTCGATCTTGCCGTTGCCGAACACGCGCGCGACGCGGTACTCGCCGCGGCGAAGTCCGGCGCTGGCGACATCCTTCCAGACTTCGAGCGTCATCCCCGGCTCGTAGCTCTTGGCATAACGCATCTCTTCACGCGCGCGATCGACGGGTTCGTTGACGCGCACGGTCAGCTGTGGACCCGACAGGCTGCCTTCCGCCCTCAGTCCCTCCTGAACGCGCGCATTGATCGCGGCGCGACTTTCCTTGCCGCTGGTGAAGATTGCCGCCGTGTCGCGCTCTGCAGGGCTTAGCGCGAGCCACCAGTCGGCGGCTGCCGCGTTCCGCTCGGGGCCCGAGCGCACGACGTCTCCCAACAACCGGATCGCATCCCCCGTTTTGCCCTGGCTCGAGAGTGTGGCTGCCGCGCGCAATTCGGGGGTCTTCTGACGCAAGTTTTCGGTCATCCGCCTCGTCGCCGCGCCACCGGCCTGACTGAGCGCAAACGACTTGCCGCTGTCGATCGGCAGCAGCTGCTTGCGGTCGCCGATCTGGTGGAGCGCGGCGACGCCCGTGATATTGGCGATGCGCGTGAGCGCCAGCATCTGTTCGTTGCCGATCATCGATGCTTCGTCCAAGACCAGATAGCTGCCTGAAAGGACGGCGCGCGATTCCCTGGTCGCCGCCTTATCTCCGTCGAGTACCCCGCGGTGGTCGATCAGGAAGCGCGCGACCGTGATCGCCTCGATTCCGGTATCCTCACGAAGAGCGCTTGCGACCTTGGTCTGAAAAGCAAGACCGATGACCTTGTGTCCATCGGCTTTGAGAATGTCTGCCACGGGGCGTAGCATCGCCGACTTGCCCGTCCCTGCATCCCCTTGAATAGCATTGATGCGATCGGATGAGGTCAGGATAGCGACGGCGGCGCCCATCTGGCCGATCCGGTGCGGGACCGGCCCGGCGACCTCCTCA
>JBMOGG010000320.1:0-2507 GCA_049318505.1 Sphingomonas sp.
TCGATCGGTTCAACACAGTTTTGTGAGGATATTGACGATCGAGACGGCAATGTCCGCCTGCTCGGTCGCGCTGATCGAGGATGGTTGCATTGTCGCATCCGACCATGCCGACATCGCCCGGGGACATGCCGAGCGGCTTGTGCCGATGATTGCCGATTTACCGGAAGGCGGTCGCTGTGATGCTATTCTTGTCGATATAGGGCCCGGTAGTTTCACCGGCATTCGGGTGGGCATTGCAGCGGCGCGTGCGCTGGGCTTTGCATGGGGTATTGCAGTTAACGGCTATACCTCGCTCGCGCTGCTAGCGGCAGCCGACGGCGGACGTGCCGACACGCTTGTCGCCATCGAAGGCGGGCATGGCGAACTCTTCGTAGGGCAATACGCCGGCGATCCATTGGCCGAGACGATGGCGCCCCGTTCGATCCCGTTTGACGCGGCCGTCGCGCAACTCGCGGCCTTGCGGCTCATCGGCAACGCAGCACGGCGGCTGGCCGCCGCCGGTTTTCCGGCAGAGCCGGTCGATATCTTGCCCGATGCCCGCGCAGCGATCCACTTGCCGCCGGCGCTGTGCATGCTCTCACCTGTGCCCTTTTACGGACGGGGGGCGGATGCCAAGCCCATGGTCGTTGCATGATTGCCATCACGCTTCATGGCATCGACGGGCTTGCCGACGTGATGTCGGTCATGAGTCGCGCTTTTGACGCGCAGTTCGGCGAAGCCTGGACTGCCGCGCAGTGTACCGGCGTGATCTCGATGCCGGGCGCCCAATTGCTGATCGCAAGGACAACCGGCGTCGCCGGCTTTGCCTTGGTCCGGACAGTTCATGACGAGGCAGAACTGATGTTGCTTGCGGTATGTCCCGATATTCAGCGCCAAGGTATCGGCAGGGCCTTGCTGGAACAAAGCGTGCGAACAGCAAGAGCATCGGGCACAGCTACTTATTTCCTTGAAGTGCGCAGCGATAATCCCGCGCGCCGACTTTACGAAGACTTGGGCTTCGAACAGGTCGGTGTTAGACGAGAATACTACCGTGGCGCCGACGGACTTCGTCGCGACGCGCTGACATACCGCTTGTCCTTGCGCTAAAATTGGACAACTAACTCTTTAGCTTATCGACTACGCGTCGAAGCGCCGCTCGGAGTTTTGGAGCGGGTCGTGTTCATAGTTTTTACATAGGGAATGGATTGGCTCATGGCCGACGAAAACGAAATGCAAGAAACTTTCATCACACTGACTGCTGACATTGTCGCCGCGCATGTGAGCAACAACAGTGTTGCAGTTAACGACTTGCCGACTCTGATTTCAAATGTTCACGGCGCACTTGCAGCGCTTGCGGGGCCGGTTGTGGTTGCACCTGAACCCAAGCAGGAGCCTGCCGTATCGATCCGTGCATCGATCAAGCCCGATTATGTCGTTTGCCTTGAGGACGGAAAAAAGCTGAAAATGCTTAAGCGTCACCTGATGACGCACTACAGCATGACACCCGATCAGTATCGCGCGAAATGGGGTCTGCCGGCTGACTATCCGATGGTCGCGCCCAACTATGCCGAACAGCGTCGCACGCTCGCCAAGAGCATCGGCCTCGGTACCAAGGGGCGTCGTAAAGCGGTACGCTAATCGAATGCGCTTTGCGGCGGCGCAGGGTTTCGGCTAGCGTCGCTGCAATGCATCGCAGAATCGATATTGAGGCGCTTTGTGCCGAAAAGGGGCTCCGGATAACGGAACAGCGTCGCGTGATCGCGCGTGTCCTTTCCGACGCCGAGGACCATCCCGATGTCGAAGCACTTCATGCGCGCGCGTCGGCCATCGACGCCGGGATTTCGATTGCCACCGTCTATCGCACCGTTCGCCTTTTCGAAGAGGCTGGAATCCTCGAGCGCCATGAGTTCGGCGACGGGCGCGCACGCTATGAAGCTGCCGCAGAGGCTCACCACGATCATCTGATCGACGTCGAGACCGGCAAGGTCATTGAGTTCGTTGATCCTGAAATCGAAGCGCTGCAAAAGCAGATCGCCGAAAAGCTGGGCTTCCGGCTTGTCGACCACCGCATGGAGCTTTATGGCGTCGCCATCGAACGGCCCGTTTAGTCAAGCGCGGCTCGATGCGGCGGCAGGCAATCCGCCCGCGATTTCGGCGATGGGGTGGGTCCGCATCGCCGTTCGCGCTTTCGGCATTGTCGTTATCTTGATCCCGCTGGTCATCTTTCATTATCTGTGGCGTGCGGCCCGGATATCATCGCCGTGGCCGCGATACTTTCTCGGATGGACGGGGTGGATCGCAGGCGCGCGGGCGAAAAAGAGCGGAACCAATGTCCGCCGCGATGTCGTGTTCATCGCGAACCATATCAGCTGGGTCGATATTCTCGTCATCGCCGGTGCCAGTGGCAGCGCCTTTGTTGCCAAGGCGGAAATCCGTGACGCACCGGTCGTCGGCTGGCTTTCGACGCTCAACCGCACCGTCTTTGTGTCACGCGAAGACCGCGCGGGGGTTGCCGAGCAGATCGAAAG
>JBMOGG010000321.1:0-2481 GCA_049318505.1 Sphingomonas sp.
TCGACCATTTCCTGGGCGTCCAGGAAGCGTTTATCGACTATCACCTCCGCAACACGTCGGACCGCTATGATTTCGACAGCATCCGCGTCGGCATCCAGCCGTTCCAGTCGGACTTCCGCGGGTTTTTGTTCAACGACCAACAGCTCGGCGTCCGCCTGTTCGGCAACCGCGATAACAATCGCGTGCAGTACAACCTCGCCGCATTCTGGCGGCTGGAGAAGGATAGCAATTCGGGGCTGAACTCGGTCGTGAAATCGCCGCGTCTGGATTTCATCCTGACCGGCAATCTCTACCGCCAGGATTTTCCCGTCGTCGGCATGACCAGTCAGATTTCGGTGACCTACAACATGAACCGCGAACGCAGCCGGATCGAGGCGGACACCAATGGCTTTCCGGTGCGCCCGGCACTGCTCGGCGACCTGCGCGGCCGCAACTATGACACAGTCTATCTGGGCTATGGCGCCGACGGCCACATCGGCAAGCTCAACCTGACCGCACAGGCCTATGCGGTGTTAGGGCGGGACCGGAACAGCTTCTTCACATCAAAGCCGGCCAACATCCGCAGTTTCTTCTTCGCCGCCGAACCAAGCATCGACACTGACTGGGCACGGTTCCGCGTGTCTGTGCTCTACGCCAGCGGCGACGGCAATCCTTATGATGATATCGAGGAGGGCTTTGACGCGATCTTCGAAAACCCGGTGTTTGCCGGCGCCGACACCAGCTACTGGATCCGCCAGACAGTGCCCTTTGCCGGCGGTGGCCGTGCAGTCAGCATCAACGGGCGCAACGGCGTCCTCAATTCACTGCGCTCTTCGAAGGAACAGGGACAGTCGAACTTCAACAATCCTGGCACGATGCTGCTCGGCGCAGGCGCCGACTTCGACCTGACCCCGAAGCTGCGGATCTCGGCCAATGCTAATCACCTGTGGTTCGCGAACACAACGACACTGCAGGTTTTGCGCGTCGAAGGGAGTATTCCCAAAGCCATTGGCTGGGACCTGAGCGCCTCGGCCATCTGGCGGCCCAAGGCGATCCAGAACGTCGTGCTGCGCCTCTCGGGTGCCGCATTGCTGCCCGGCAAAGGCTTTGGCGACCTGTTCACGACCAGTCGCCGCAATGGCACCTTCTACTCGATCCTCGCCAACGCCACGGTGTCGTTCTGATGCGCTGGCTCGCCCTTCTTGCGCTGCTGCTCATCCCGTTGTCGATGCTGCGCGCGTCCGACGACGAAAAGCCGCAGAAGGTCACCTACGCCTTCACGCCGCCTGCCCCGCAGACGCAGACGCCCGCCAGTGCAAAGGCAAAGTCCGCCGGGTGCATCTCGTGCCATTCGGCCAGCGACGCCTGGTCGATGCACAAGTCCGACGCTGTCGTCCTCGGCTGCACCGATTGCCACGGCGGCAATGCGGCGGTCTTCCTGACCGATGCGTCGTGGAAGATGGACGACCCCCGTTATGCAAAGCTGCGCAATATCGCGCATGTGCTGCCGCGCTATCCCAAGGCGTGGAACTGGCCGTCGTCTGCCAACCCGCAGCGCGGCTACACATTGCTCAACCGTGAGGCGCCCGAATACATCCGCTTCGTCAACCCGTCCGACTACCGGGTCGCCCGCGAAAGCTGCGGGGCGTGCCATATCGAGGTGATCGAAGCCGCAGAACGCTCGATCATGGCGTCGGGCGCAATGCTGTGGGGCGGCGCCAGCTACAACAACGGCATTCTGCCCTTCAAGAATTACGCGCTGGGCGAGGCCTATACCCGGACCGGCGAACCTGCAAAGATCATGTCGCCGGGCAGCCCGCATGGCACGGTGACGCCCGAACAAAAAGCGCGCGGGGCCCTGCCCCTGCTCTACCCTCTGCCCACCTGGCAAGTCGTGCCGCCCGCCGACATTTTCCGCGTTTTCGAACGTGGCGGGCGCAACATCGGGACCCAGTTCACCGAAATCGGGCTGCCCAATTCGACCGGGGCGATCCAGCGGCTCGAGGAGCCCGGCCGCCCCGACCTCAAGCAGTCGAACCGTGGCCCAGGCACCGGTCTGCGCGTCGCCATTCCGGTGCTCAACATCCACAAGACGCGCCTCAACGACCCGTTCATGTGGTTCATGGGTACCAACGACCAGCCGGGCGACTATCGCACGTCGGGCTGTGCTGCATGCCATGTTGTTTATGCCAACGATCGCGAGCCGCGCCATTCGAGCGTGTGGGCCAAATATGGCCGCGACGGACAGACCGCGACAGTCGACCCGACCATCAAGGACAAGCTCGAGCCGATACCCGGCAGCCATGGCAAGCCGGGCAACCACGCCCCCGCGCATGGCGCAATGGCGGCGGCGCATGGTGATGCCAAGGGCGATGATGGCATTTTCCCGCACGGCAATCCGGCGCGCTCGCCCGGCATGAAGGAAAAGGGCCATCCGGTCGAACATGCCTTCACCCGCGCCATCCCGACAGCGCAGTGCATGAACTGCCACATGCACCAGCC
>JBMOGG010000322.1:0-2459 GCA_049318505.1 Sphingomonas sp.
GCAACGAGCAGCGCGGCGAAGGCCGCAACGAGCAGCGCGGCGAAGGCCGCAACGAACCGCGCGGCGAAGGCCGCAACGAACCGCGCGGTGACGACAATCGTTCCAATTGGCGCGAGGAGCGGCCGAACCGGGAGCGCCCGGTGCGCGATGGCAACCGCGACATGAACCGCGACGCCGGCCAGCGCGAGCCGCGCCGGGACAATGACGCGAACCGGGATGCGCCGCGTGATGGTGGCCAGCGCGAGCCCCGCGTCGATGGCCAGCGCGAACCGCGTGCCGATGGGCAACGTGATCGCCAGCAGTGGAACAACAACCGCGACGGTAATCGCGACTCCAACCGCGAATCAAACCGTGGTGACCGCCGCGAACGGCCTGAGCGGTCCGAGCGCCGGCCCGAAGCGCCGCGGCCCGCCTATGTTGAACCGCTGGGCGAAGGCCCTATTCTCGGCCTGCCGGGGCCGGCGACCCTGCGCATCAACCGTCCGGCAGAGCCGATGGCTGACGTGGCACCGGTTGAGAGTGTTGCCGAGCGTCCGGTGCGCGCGCCGCGTGCGCCGCGCCGGGAAGCGGTAATCGATGCGCCGGCGCCGATACTCGAGATGGCGACGCCGCTGGCCGATGTGGTCGATGCCGGGGAAACCGTGGCACCGCGCCGCCGCGGCCGCCCGCGCAAGATAGTGGCCGACGAGGCCGTTGACGGCTGAGTTTCTGAACCTCTGGACGATCGGCAAGGGAGCGTGATGCGAATCACGCTCCCTTCGCGTTTTACACCTCGTCGTCGATGCTGCTGACGGCCTCATCGTGGCCGGACCGATTCGAAACGAAGGCCAGGCCCATCAGCGCACCGGCGAGCAGCAGCGCCAGGATGATGCCGCCGCCCATGGCAATGACGAAATGCAGGTGGAAGGGCACGCCATCGGCGCGCATCCGCCAGATGGCGATGCCGGCGGTGGCAAAGGCGACCACGGTCATCAACAGCATGAGGCGCCGAAAGCGCCGCCAATGATCGCCATCGGCACGGGGTTGCGGGGCGGGGTTCATGTTTTGCCTTCCGAAGCGAATCGCGCGATGCCCGGGGTTCATGTTTTGCCTTCCGAAGCGAATCGCGCGATGATTACCGAACCGGCGCCATAGACGCCTTTTTGGGGAGATCGTCATGATCGGATCGATCCTGACCGGCAAGAAGCCGCTGGTGTCTGTAACGCGCGATACCGAAGTTAGCGCCATTGCCGCCTTGCTTTATACCAATCGTATCGGCGCAGTGCTGGTCATCGAGGATGACACCATCCACGGTCTGGTCAGCGAACGCGACATCTGTGCCGGGCTGCATACTCACGGCGCCGCAATCCTGGCGGCAACTGCCGGCCAGATCATGTCGTCACCGGTCATCACTGCGCATCCGCATGAAACCGTGGCGCAGGCAATGGAGACGATGACCGACCGCCGCTTTCGCCACCTGCCGGTGGTGGAGGATGGCCGGATCCTCGGTCTGGTGTCGATCGGCGACCTGGTGAAGTGCCGAATCGAGGAAGCCGAGGCCGAAGCGCGGGCAATGAAGGACTATATCGCCAGCTGAGGCGGGTGGAATCGCTGTCCGGGGGGGTGATTCCCGACGAATTTGCAGCGGTTGCGGGGTGATTCTGGGCTTCGACGCTCCGCGAGAGCGGGCCAGGCCGGGCTGGGGCGGCCCAATTCCCACTGTTTCAGGGGCCTTTCACCATGGAGACGGTCAAAAAAACGTCATGCAATGCGATTTAGGGGTTGCGCCATCCGGGACCCCCGACTAGATGAACTCTCCCGGCCGACGAGCACTTCGGTGCTTCGCCAGCCAGACCAACAGCGGCGGAAGATTTTGCCCCTTACTTCAGGGGGTTAAAGCAGACGTCGCGGTGCCGGGAATTTCGAGGGACGCCGGATCATCCGGAAGAAACCGAAAAAAAGTTGTTGACGGGAAATTTCGAACGGCCCATAAGCCAGTCCCGTCGCCGGAAACGTAGTCCTCAGGGACTCGGGACCGACCTCGAAAATGATACGCACTGGTCAGGAACCTGGGTTTACCGGGGGAATGAGCAGTGTCGCTCTTTCTCATTGTAGGTTGAATGAAGGGACATGTGGGCGGCGGTCCACGGTCCGGGCAATTTAGGGTCCGGGTGCCGTGGTAAAACCTCCGCTTATATGTCTTTAAAACGTTACCACAAAGCACATCGCTCCAGAGCAATCTGGGGCCAAATATGCCAAGTTAAACGTTGTGCAGACAGATAAGCTCCTAAAACGAGCTTTGATTTCGGGTTGGCTTGCCAGTCCGGTATCAAGGTTTGATCATGAACTTGAGAGTTTGATCCTGGCTCAGAACGAACGCTGGCGGCATGCCTAACACATGCAAGTCGAACGAACCCTTCGGGGTTAGTGGCGCACGGGTGCGTAACGCGTGGGAATCTGCCCTTAGGTACGGAATAACA
>JBMOGG010000323.1:0-2445 GCA_049318505.1 Sphingomonas sp.
CGCACGCCGAGCAGCCCCGCATAGGTCTGGAAAGCGGCCATGCCGACCAGAACGCCATGCAGACGAAACAGGCCTGCGCGCCATAGGACATCAACGATGTCGCCAACGAGCGCAGGAGGGGAAGGCAATCCTGCTGCTGTCAGAGAGGTTACGAGTGAACGGCGTTCTCGATAGTTAGCTTTGACCCTCTGGAAGCGCTCCACTCGTGCCGTTACGTCTGGGTCGGCAACCGGGCCAACATATTTTGAGAAGCGCTTGCTGTCGGCGTTCGCTTCGCCGCGGTTGTAGCCCTTGTAGTACCAGAACTGCTGGCCGTTTGTGCCTTTCACCTTGGCGAACGAGCCGTTCTCAGGAAATGTCTCATCGAACTCGGCATCCAGGCATCGCTGGATCAAGTCCGAGAACATGGTCTGATGGGCAAGGCTAAGTGGCTTCACTGGCGGTTATACCCAAATCTTGATTTTGCGGATAATGCCGTCGATTCCGACCGTCTGCAAGAGCATTATGCCCAAAAGAACAAATTGGGCATAATGGCATCGATCTCGCTGATGGGCTGACATCGAACCGCCCATTAGTCCCAAATGAATCAGTAATTTAGCTGTTGCTCTCGTTTCGTCGTCGAGGCTGTCTGCGATCCCGTAACCCACGGATATCGCTCATGAAACGCTGCAGAATTCATCCCGCCGACGCCGCCAACACTGCGGTTCTCGCCCAAGCCGTTCGCTTTGAGGTTGCCCTGTTCCTCGGAACCGGACGCTACGCTAGGTCGACCGCGCCGACCCTTGAAGAGGCCCGGATCGAGGCGATGCTACTCGTTGCCGGCAACCCGAGTTCGTTCGGCAAGCGCCTGCCGCTGATCTACGGCGTCACTGCCGAAGGCCGCTCGGCGCTCGTCACTTCAAACTAAACCCAACCCCGAAGGTGCACTATCATCGTCACGGAAGCCACGACCTACGACAGGAAGTTCAATGCACAGCGGGGCGCGTAGCGCACCGGGCTGAAGCCCGGCGAGTTCGATGTGTTCAAGACGCCCGATGGCCGGTTCGGCTGGCGAGCCATCGACACGCGCGAGCCCGCGATCAACATCACCGATCTGGCGCTGGCCGAACATCCGATTGCACATGCGATTGCCGCTTCCTGGCCGAGCGGCCCGAAGACCGGCAAGCGTAAGGCGGTCATCGAACTAGCCCAGTCGGGCACGCTTCCGGCAGCGCCGGATTTTTCAAAACCGACAAATGCGCGGTTTCGGGCGAAGCTCGCCAAACTGGTAGCTCTTGCCGAGGCAGGCGATGTCGAAGGCCTCAAGGCCATCGAGATCAATCCGGTTTCGACAAGCCCGAAGGCGATGGCGCGCTATCGCGATCTGGCGATCATCGCCATGGAGGCGCGTCGCACGGCAGCATGATCCCGCTGCTTTCAGCTCCCGCCCCAGTCCGCAATCGCCCCATCGATCCCATTTCGCCGCGAACCCCAGTGCGAACCCGCGAACCTCCAGCGGGTGCGAACCGGGTTCGCACGTCTGCCGCTGGTGAAAGTCCGCGCTGCCGCCGCCCGCAAAGGACAAGCGCCGGGAAGAACCTAAACGCTCGGCGTCATCAGAAACGGCGGTCCCCTGCCAGCCAACCAGTAAACCATAAAAGCCGCCTTTCAGAGAGGCATGTGATTGTCTAAGATGTCGCGCACGAAAGGAGCAGAGATGAGTACCCTCGAAAGGGCTATTGCTATTGCCGTCGAAGCCCATGCTGGGCAGTTTGACAAAGCAGGAACCCCTTACATCATTCATCCATTGCGTGTGATGCTATCGTTGAAATCGAACGACGAACGTATTGTCGGCGTCCTTCATGATGTTTGCGAGGATTGTCCAGGCTGGGACTTCGACCGACTTCGACGCGAAGGTTTTTCCGAGATCATGATCGACGCTCTGCGTTCAGTTACAAAAATCGAGGGTGAGAGCTACGATGACTTCGTGATCAGGGCCTCGCGAAACGAAATTGGTAAGGCCGTGAAAATCGCTGATCTTATTGACAACAGTGATGTTTCGCGGATCTCGGAGCCGACAGATCGTGATCGCGAGCGCCTAGCGAAGTATGCACGGGCTCTCGCTTTTTTGCAGTAGCAGACAGTTCAAGGAAGTGAGGCATCTCGCTCCTTGCCATCCATCTCGTCGATGAAGCCCTTCATCTCGCGCAGCAATTCTGCGAAGTGGCGACGTTCCGCGATGTGCTCGGCGGTGTAGCGACCATGCTTGAAGGCGTGGCTATTGCCCTTTGCCGCTCCCTTGGCCTTACCGCCGTGCATCCGGCAGCGCCCGTTCGCCATCGCGGGCGATCGGCAGGGCGTCCCGGCTCGGGTTCGAGCATGGCATCGCGGGCTGAGGTGCATGAGCAATTTGCTTTGCATGGGGTTGTTCCTCGAATTTGCTGGCGTCCCCTCCCCCCGGTTGAC
>JBMOGG010000324.1:0-2442 GCA_049318505.1 Sphingomonas sp.
GCGCTCTAGCGGCACTGACCGCCAAGCTGCCGTTCCAGAAGGAAGGCGCAGCGGCAGCGATCCGCGCGATGCGGGATAGCGACCGCTACTGATGCTCTATGTCGATACGTGTCGTTGGCAGAGTAATCTGCCCCAGTTGTGACAATTGAAAATTCCCCACTTCTTTTAGTTTCATGCTGTCCGGGGCGCGCCCCGGACAGCATGAAATTTGGAAAATTCGGGCACATGTCCCCTTTGAGGAGGGGCGGCCCCGATGAAGAATTTTGGAGAATTAATCGTGATATTGGATCTGCACCGTCAGGGGCTGAAGGTCTCCATGATTGCCCGGCAACTGGGCATCGACCGCAAGACCGTCCGCAAATATCTTGCCAAGGATATGGGTATGCCGACCTACGGGCCCAGACAGCCACGCAAGCGGTTGGTCGACGGTCATGTCGATTACCTGAAAAAGCGGCTTGAAGCGTTTCCCGGTCTTACCGCGCAGCGCCTGATGCGCGAGGTCAAGGACCGTGGGTATACCGGTAGCTACAGCACGCTGCGTGATGTTGTGCGGGAGGTGCGACCGGCGGGTGGTGGACGCGGGTTCGCGGTGCGCTTCGAGACGCCACCGGGCGAGCAGGCGCAAGTCGATTTTGCCCAGTTCCAGGTGCGCTTCAGCGACAATCCCGAGCACGTTGAGATCGTGTGGCTGTTCTCGATGGTGCTTGGCTATTCGCGGCTGATCTGGGCGCGCTTTGCCTATCGTCAGA
Organism: Sphingomonas sp.; assembly: GCA_049318505.1. Lineage (GTDB taxonomy): Bacteria > Pseudomonadota > Alphaproteobacteria > Sphingomonadales > Sphingomonadaceae > Sphingomonas_O. The sequence continues at coordinate 750 of JBMOGG010000324.1, forward strand.
CGCTGCAGACGGTCCTTGCGTGTCACAAGGCTGCGTTTGAGGCGATTGGCGGCGCGCCGCGCGAAATCCTTTATGACCGTATGAAAACGGCGGTGACGGGCGTGGATGAGGAGGGGCGCGTCATTTACAATCGCGCCCTTGTCGATCTGGCGAGCCATTATGGATTTTTGCCCAAGGCCTGCCGGCCGTACCGGCCTGAGACCAAAGGAAAAGTCGAGCGCCCGTTCCGCTATATTCGCGAAGACTTTTTTCTGGGGACCGTCTTTCGCAATATCGATGACCTGAACGCGCAGCTGGCACGCTGGCTTGCCGATGTCGCCAATCCGCGTGTCCATGCAACGACCGGGCGCGTCGTCAACGAAGCCTTTGCTGACGAACGACCGACATTGCTGAGCTTGCCTTTGATACCGTTCGGAGCCGTTCTCAAACTGGAAAGGAAGCTCAGCCGTGAAGGAATGGTCAGCGTTGACGGGAATTACTACTCGGTGCCCGACACCACGCAAAAGCGTGCCGTCGAGGTCCATAGCCTGGCTGACAAGATCCAGATCTTTGAAAAGGGCCAGTTGATCGCCAGCCATCCGGTACTCGAGGGGCGGCGACAACGTTCGCTGTTGGACGGACACAGAAAGCGTGGCCGCAAGTGCGAAATCCCCATGCCGCCGGCCCTCTACGGTGACCTCGTCACGTGCCGGCCACTCGACTTCTACGACGCCATCGGGAAGCGCTTGGCGGCATCGGGAGGCATGGCATGAACAGCTTGCTTCCAGAGGCCACGGCGCCACTGCTTGACCGGATCAAGACGTGCATGGTGGGTCTCAAGATGCCGCGCGCCATCGAAGTCGTTGATGTCTTTGCAAGCCAGCTCGATCGCGGTGAAATCTCGGCGATGGAGACGATCGAGCAGCTGCTCCTCGAGGAGCTGACGTTCCGCGAAAATCGTCGGATCAAGACCGCACTGATGATGGGGCGGTTGACGACGTTCAAGACCCTGTCGGGGTACGACTTCAGCTTCCAGCCCTCACTCGATAAAGCCAGGATCATCGCATTGGCCGAGCTGAGCTTTATCGGTCGCGCCGAGGTGGTTCATCTGCTTGGCCCGCCAGGGACCGGGAAAAGCCACTTGGCGACAGCCATAGGCATCGAGGCAGTCAAGGCAGGCAAAAGCGTTTACTTCGTCCCGCTGGCCGATTTGCTGAGCGCGCTTTCCAAGGCCGAACGCGAAGGAACCCTGCGTGAAAAGATCCGCTTCTACTGCAGACCGTCACTCCTGATCGTAGACGAGATCGGATACCTTCCGGTCATTCCCGGTGGCGGCAACCTCTTCTTCCAGCTCGTGAACGCGCGCTACGAAAAGAGCGCAATGATCCTCACCTCAAATCGCGGTTTTGCAGAATGGGGCGAAATCTTCGGGAGCCCGGTCGTCGCAACAGCGCTGCTGGATCGACTTTTGCACCACGCCATCGTCATCCAGATCGACGGCTCCAGCTACCGTCTGCGCCGCCACGCAGACCTATTGCCAGAGCATATCCGCACAACCGCAAATCTCACGCCGCCAGCCCCTCAAGAACCAAAGCGCCGCGGCAGACCACCCAAAAATGGAGGCGCCATGCAACAGCACCTCTAAAAACCCGCAACCGAAAAAGTGGGGAATTTTACTTTGTCAGAAGTGGGGAATTTTACCTTGTCATTGACA
>JBMOGG010000325.1:0-2440 GCA_049318505.1 Sphingomonas sp.
GGGCAGCAACGGTACGCGCGTCATCTTGCAGCTTGCCGCATCGCAAATGTACCGTAACCGTTGCATGGGCCCCACGTTTTCGACCTGATCGTCGGCGGGTAGACTTGCGCGCGTAATTTGCGGGGAGCGCGGGATGGCGGTTGATTTTACCGTGGTATCGAACGGGGATTTGCAGTGTGCGTCGCACGGTGCGGCATTGGATTTGACAGGCAGTGCAATGGTGGTTCGCCAGCGGCATGAACGCTGGCCGGATGCGGAGCGTGCCCGGATCACGGCGGAAAGTTTTGCATCGGGAGAGCCGATTTCTCGGGTTGCGCGGCGTAATGGGGTAAGTCTTGGTTTGCTGCATTATTGGCGGCGCCATGCGCGGGCGACCGGAGCGGTGGAAGAGTTACGCTTCGTTCCGGTGACGGTGGCGGACCCCGCGGTGGCGAGGACGGGCAAGCTTGAGCTGACAATCCGGGATGTGACGGTGCGCGTTGACGGTGATGTCGACGTTTCGCGTTTGCGGGCTGTGCTCGAGGCCATTCGGGCGTGATCCCGATCGACGGAAGCGTGCGGATTTACATCGCTACCCATCCCATAGACTTCAGGGCCGGCATCAACCGGCTCATGGGACTGGTAACTCATGTGCTGGGCCATGATGCTTGCAGCGGCGAGATTTTCATTTTCCGCAACAAGCGATCGGACAAGATTAAATTGGTCCGTCACGATGGGTCAGGAGCAGTCCTGGCGACAAAATGGCTGGACAATGGGAAGTTCTATTGGCCCCCTGTGCAGGGTGGAACGATGGTGTTGAGCGGGGCGCAGTGCACGGCCTTGCTGTCCGGCCTGGACTGGCGCAAATTGCCCTTGCAGATGCCTGCCCGACCGATAATTTTTGGCTAGAAACTGAGGTTTTTGCTGGTTTTGTCAGCGCAATTTGGTAGAGTGCGGCATGCCTTGGCAAGCCGGTGATCTTCCTCGGGATGTTGATCTACTGCAAGCATTCGTGCGTGAGCTTCAGGCGGAAAATGCGCAGCTGCGCTCCCTGCTCAAAGGCGTAACCCAACAGGCATTCGGTATCAGTTCGGAGCGCGGCAGTGTGATCCTGAGCGATCAGGGATGTCTTGCATTGGGTGATCTGGCCGAGATGGCGGCCCCTGTTGCCGCAAACGATGATGGCGCCGCCGCTCCGGTCGATGTGCCGGTCCGGCGTCCGCGCCTCAAACGGGGGCTCAAAGCCTTGCCCGTCCATCTCGTGCGTATCGAGAAGGTGATCCTGCCCGACAATCTCGATTGCGCCTGTTGTGGCGGCGACCTGCATCCGATCGGCGAAGACGCCAGCGAAGCGCTCGACTGGGTCCCTGCCATCATCCGTGTCCTGCGCACGGTGCGGCCGCGTTATGCCTGCCGGCACTGTCGCGAAGGCGTCGTGCAAGCGCCTGCACCGCGGCGTGCGATCCCCGGCTCGATGGTCACGACTTCGACGCTGGCCTGGATAGCCACGGCGCGCTTTGCATGGTCGATCCCGCTCAACCGTCAGATCCAGATGCTGGCTGGTCAGGGCGTGGTCCTTGATCGATCGACAGTCAGCCGCTGGATGGCCAGGGTCGCCTGGTGGTTAAGCCCGCTCCATGAGCGATTGCTCACCTATATCCACCAGCAACCCCGGATTTTCTGCGACGAGACCCGCATGCCGGTTCTGGAGAAAGGACGAAGACGGGTACGCATCACGCAGTTCTGGGCTCATGCTTGCGATGACGGGCCATGGGCGGGGCCAGCATATCCGGCGGTCGCCTATATCCATGCGCGCGGGCGCGGGCACGATGAGGCGCGCAGACAACTCGCCGATTACTGCGGCACCATCCAGGTGGACGGCTATGATGCCTACAAGGCACTCGTGCGCAAAGGACCGGGAAAGGACCGGATCAAGCTCGCGTTTTGTCTGGCGCATGCCCGGCGCAAGTTCGTCGATGCCTATCGCAAATCGCCATCGCCAATGGCGGCTACGATCATCACGCTGATCGGCGAGGTCTACGCCATCGAGGCGCGTATCCGCGGCAGCAGCGCCGAGGACCGTCTGCGCGTTCGGCAGGAAGAGGCCAAAGATGTGATGGCGCAGATCAAGGCACAGATCGACACCATGGTCCCGCAGCTGTCGCGCAAGTCAGACCTGGCCAAGGCCATGCGCTACACGCAGGCGCACTGGGCAGGCCTTACGCGCTTCCTCGATGATGGGCGGCTCGAGGTAGACTCCAATACAGTCGAACGCGGCATGAGAAATGTGGCCCAGGGGAGAAAGTCGAGCCTGTTCGCCGGCAGCGAAGGGGGCGCCCAAGCCTGGGCGGTACTGGCCTCGCTGCTTCAAAGCGCTCGGCTCAATGGGCTCGATCCCTACACCTGGCTCAATGATGTGCTCGAGCGTATCGTCACTGGCGAGGTCAAGAACAACCAACTG
>JBMOGG010000326.1:0-2424 GCA_049318505.1 Sphingomonas sp.
CCCCGGTCGAGCGTCAGCTGCTCGATGCCGCGATGCGCAAGGTGCAGGATCGTGCCGCCCGGCGTTTCATACATGCCGCGCGACTTCATGCCGACGAAGCGGTTCTCGACGAGGTCGAGGCGGCCGATGCCGTGCCGACGACCATAGTCGTTGAGCATCTCCAGAACCGTCGCGGGAGACATGCCCTCGCCGTTGATCGCCACCGCGTCGCCGCGTTCGAAATCGACGGTAATGACTTCGGGCGTGTCGGGCGCGGCCTCGGGATTGACGGTGCGCGAATAAACATAGTCGGGCACTTCGTCCCAGGGGTCTTCGAGCACTTTGCCCTCTGACGAGGTGTGCAGCATGTTGGCATCGGTCGAGAACGGGCTCTCGCCGCGCTTGTCCTTGGGCACCGGGATCTGGTGCTGTTCGGCAAAAGCGATGAGTGCGGTCCGGCTGGTCAAATCCCATTCGCGCCACGGCGCAATGATCTTGATGTCGGGTGACAGCGCATAATAGCCGAGCTCGAAACGGACCTGGTCATTGCCTTTGCCAGTGGCGCCGTGGCTGACAGCATCGGCGCCGACCATCTTGGCGATCTCGATCTGGCGCTTGGCGATCAGGGGACGCGCGATGCTCGTGCCGAGCAGGTACAGCCCCTCGTACAGCGCATTGGCGCGCATCATCGGGAAGACGTAGTCGCGGACGAATTCCTCGCGCAGGTCGTCGATGAAGATATGCTCTTCCTTGACGCCCATCAGCCGCGCCTTGGCGCGCGCGGGCTCGAGCTCCTCGCCCTGGCCCAGGTCGGCGGTGAAGGTCACAACCTCGCAAGCGTAGGTTTGCTGCAGCCACTTCAGGATGACGCTGGTGTCGAGCCCACCCGAATAGGCGAGGACCACCCTATTGATCTGCGACTTGTCGTTCCCCGGCACTTGGCAACTCCCGTGATTCGTGGTGGCCTCATAGGGTCGCCGACTCGGAGAGGGAAGGATGGCCGCGAACAAGACCGTGGAAACCGATGCCAATGTGGCCGCCTTCGTTGCGGGCGTGGCAGACGCTGGCCAGCGCGCCGATGCCGCGGCGTTGATTGAGATGCTGTCACGGCTCTCGGGCGAACGACCGAAAATGTGGGGGTCCTCGATCATCGGTTTCGGAACGCGCCACTATCGCTATGAGTCCGGGCGCGAAGGGGACATCTGCCGTGTCGGGTTCAGTCCGCGCAAGGGGAAGACCGTGTTGTACGGCCTGAGTGTGCAGACCAGCGCCGACATTCTCGCCCGGCTTGGCAAGCATGCGACAGGCAAAGGCTGCCTCTATCTCAAGCGACTGTGCGATGTGGACTTGGCTATTCTCGAGGAATTGGCTTCATCTGCCCTCGTGGCGAACCCTGACTGAACAACTCGTTCAACAGCGGTAAATGTCGAACCGGCGATTGCGGACGCATCCGAAACGATGCGAAGGAGGGTTCGCTCATGAAGATCTGGCAGATTGCGATGATATCGGTTGCCGCAGGAGTCACCTTGCCGGCGACCGCGCAGATGGCCGAGGGGCTGGCGACGCGGGCGCAAGTCGAGGCGAGCGTCAGGGACCGGCTTGACAAGCTCGATGCCAACAAGGACGGCATCGTTACCCGCGAGGAAATGACGACGTTCGCCAAGGTACGCATGGACGCGCGCGCGGACGACCAATTCGCGGCGATGGATACCGACAAGAACGGATCGATCAGCCGCAGCGAATTCGATGCCTGGCGGGCTCGCCGCGGCGACCGTCACATTGTCCGCGTCGAACGTTTCGGCGGTCCCGACGGCATGACGCCGCCGCCGCCACCGCCCGCGCCGTCCGCTCCCGACGGCGTCGCATCGCCACCTCCCCCGGCCCCGGCGATCGATGGCAAGCCGATGTTGCGCGAACACACCCGCATGATGTTCATGGGCGGCCACAACGGCATGATCATGGCCGAAGGCGACGGCAAGGGCATCGTCATCAACGATGCAGTGAAGAAAGCGCTCGAGCGCTTCGATGCAGCCGACACCAACAAGGATGGCAAGCTGACGCCAGAAGAACGCAAGGCGAAGCGCGGCGCGTGGCGGATGAAAGTAAGCTAGTGTTGAAAAGCTGACACTTGGTCCCCTTATTGCTCGGTAGCTGAATGACCTGGATCGGGTGGAGAACGGTCAGGCAACTATCCGGCGCAAACGACGCTAAGCGGCCGAGGATTGATCGGGAGCCGCTTGAGGTTGCTGTTCTCGTCCTCAAGCTGGCGCAGACGACAGGCGGCTGACACTTCAAGGCTGCCAACGTCACGTTCGCCTTGAATGCCGGACTGTGGCTCCGGCGTGGTCGTCTGCTCGTCTGATCTCCGGTCCGGCGGCAACAGTGGCCGCCGTCAGACAGAAAATCCACTTATCCCGCTGTGCAGATTAGCCGAGCCACCTCTCA
>JBMOGG010000327.1:0-2403 GCA_049318505.1 Sphingomonas sp.
CACGCGCCCACGCGTTTTCGCAAAAGTGCTGGGTAGGCTGGTCACCGAAGTCGGGTCTGACCGGCTACTCTTTGCCAGTGGCAATAACCTGGCGCATCCAAGGCCACTGATCGAGGCGTTTGAGGGTTATCAGTTTCCCACAGAATATGTCTGGGAATTTGGTATCCGCCCGCTAACCGATGCGGACCGCGCCAATATCATGGGACTGAATGCCGCAAAGCTCCACGGAATTGCGATGCAGCCGATTGATGATGAATTTTCGCGGGCGAGGGCAGGGGGGATTCCCGGCCCATGGAGTGCGCTCAGGACATGACAGGCTCCAAGCTCATGTCCCGGATTGAGGAACGCCTCGGCCGAGTCACTGAGCCGTGCAGCATTGCCTTCGGCAAGCCGATCAGCATCGTTGAAATGGGCCTCATTGAGCAGATTGAGGTGGCGGACGGCCATGCCGAAATCACCCTGTGCCTCACCGATGCGGGTTGCGTGCATTTTGCAGGAATGCAGCGCTTCATCCGCGATGAGCTGCTTGATCTGCCTGAGATCGACAGTGTCACAGTTAAGCAAACGCTAGAACAGCTCTGGACGCCTGACCGGCGCCGTTCCGCCTGATGTTCAACCAGACCCTCACCGGATACAAGGTGCTCGATCTCAGCACGAATATTGCCGGGCCCTTCGCCGCGATGATTCTCGGCGATATGGGGGCGGACGTCATCAAGATCGAACGCTCCCCCCACGGTGATGATACGCGCGCCCTGCCGCCGACATGGGAAGGGGAAGCGACGGTCTTCCTCGCGGTCAATCGCAACAAGCGCAGCCTGCTGCTTGATATCAAGTCGCCTGAAGGCAAGGCAGCGCTGTTGCGCCTTGTCGAGACCGCCGACGTCGTGATCGAGAGCTTTCCACCTGGCCTCGGCGAAAAGCTTGGCGTTACATTTGATACGCTCAGAGCGTGCAACCCACGCATCCTGATGGCCTCTATCTCTGCATTCGGCGATGGCCCGATTGGCAAGACCATGCCCGGCTATGATGCGCTGGTGCAGGCGGTGAGCGGGATGATGAGCTTTACCGGATCACCTGGCATGCCGACCGTGCGCCTCGCGCCGTCTGTGCTTGATCTGTCGACCGGAATGTGGACGGCAATCGGTCTCTTGGCCGCGATCGTGCGGCGCACTGGGAGCGGTGGAGCCGAACATATTCGCCCCAGTCTGATCGACAGCGCCTTTACGCTTATGAACCATCAGCTGCTCGGCATGCTGGCGACCGGCCAGCCGCCCGAAAAGCTCGGCTCTGGCGCGCCCAGTGCGGCACCCTATGGTGTTTTTGCAGCATCTGATGGCGAACTGATTATTGCGACAGCAAGTGAACCGCAATTCCCGCGCCTTTGTGCAACGCTTGGCCTGGACGCTTTGATTGACGATCCGCGTTACCAGACAATGGCTGCTCGCCTGCAGCATCGCAAATCGCTTAATCAGGCTGTCGCTGCCGTTATTGCGGGGCAGACGGTTGCCCATTGGCTCGAGAATTTAGGCCGCGCAGGCATTTCCTGCGGTCGCGTCAATGATTTGGCTGAGGCTCTCACCCTGCCTGTGGTCACAGAACGCGCCTTGCTGACCGACATGCAGTTGCGCTTGCCGATTGATCCGGATGCCCAAGGCGTGCGTTCAGCGCCGCCAAAACTCGGCGAGCATTCGCACGAAATACTTGAAGCACTCGGCTATTCAAAGGCTGAAATTGTCAGTCTCGCTGGCATTTGCAAAAGTGAGTCAACGTAACTGTTGACCGCCCCGTGCGAAACGGTATTCTGATGACCACGAGACAGCAATGAAGGTGAGTCACGCGCTTGGACGTCAAAGCGCTGACATCGGGATTTGCACAGTCAATGAGAGGATGAAGTCATGATGCACGATATCGTCATTCGCGGGGGAACCGTGGTTGATGGAACTGGAGCGCCGCGCCAGGTTGCTGATGTTGCCATTGACGGTCAGATCATTACCGCTGTTGGCGTTGTGCCCGGGCAAGGTCGCCAAGAGATTGACGCGACTGGCCACTTGGTAACGCCAGGCTGGGTCGACATTCACACGCACTATGACGGTCAAGTCAGCTGGGACCCCTACCTTTCCCCCTCCTGCTGGCATGGGGTGACAACCGTTGTGATGGGCAATTGCGGTGTCGGCTTTGCCCCGGTCAAACCGCACTTCCGGGACCGGCTGATCAACATCATGGAAGGTGTGGAAGATATTCCGGGCACCGCGCTGACCGAAGGCATTACCTGGGAATGGGAAACCTATCCTGAATATCTTGATGCACTGGCTTCCAAGTCCTACGCGATGGACGTCTGCTCGCAAGTGCCGCATGCTGCGATCCGAACCTATGTGATGGGTGAAAAGGGCGGCAACAACGAAC
>JBMOGG010000328.1:0-2399 GCA_049318505.1 Sphingomonas sp.
TTTCGCTGACGTGCACTAGGCCTTCAATGCCGGCTTCGAGTTCGACGAACGCACCATATTCGGTGATGTTGGTAACGCGGCCCTTGTGCTTGGAATCGAAGGCATATTTGGTGGCAGCGGTTGTCCAGGGATCGGCTTCGAGCTGCTTCATGCCGAGGCTGATGCGCTGGGTATCGCGGTTGATGCGGACGATCTGGACGCGCAGTATATCGCCGATATTGAGGACTTCTGACGGGTGGTTGACGCGCTTGTAGCTCATGTCGGTGACATGTAGCAGGCCGTCGATGCCGCCGAGATCGACGAACGCACCGTAATCGGTGATATTTTTGACAGTACCGTCGACGATCTGGCCTTCGGCGAGCGACAGGATCAGGCCCGAACGCTGTTCAGCGCGCGATTCTTCGAGGATCGAGCGGCGCGACACGACGATGTTGCCGCGCTTGCGGTCCATCTTCAGCACCTGGAACGGCTGCGGCAGGTTCATCAGCGGGGTGACATCGCGCACCGGGCGGATATCGACCTGCGAACCGGGCAGGAAGGCCACGGCGCCGCCGAGATCGACGGTGAAGCCACCCTTCACGCGGCCGAAGATCACGCCTTCAACGCGCTCACCGGCGGCAAATTTGTTTTCCAACGCATCCCATGACGCTTCACGACGCGCGCGGTCGCGGCTCAGCATCGCTTCGCCATTGGCGTTTTCGACGCGATCGACGAACACTTCGACTTCGTCGCCGGCGTTCAGCTCGACCTTGCCAGTCAGGTCGGCGAACTCGCGCAGCGGGATGCGGCCTTCGCTCTTCAGGCCGACATCGATGACGGCAAATTCATTTTCGATCGCGGTGACGACGCCGCGGACAACGCGGCCTTCGAAACTTTGATTCTTGCCAAGCATGGCATCGAGCATGGCCGCGAAATCATCGCGGGTCGGTTGGGCAGACGTCGCCATAGACAGTAAAACACCTTGCATGCACGGGCCGGGATGGAGACTCGGCTGCCATCAAACCCATCGACGTGGCACCATTGCCCGTCGTTCATCGCCGTCGCGGTGGCACCATGCCAGCCGCTCCCTTGGGTATTGACCACAAAACCGGAAACGCCCGCGCAGGGACCGTTCGGGTCTCCTGCCGGGGCGGCGCTGGCTAGCGGCCGTTGCTGGCAATCGCACTTTCAACAAGCGCGATCGCGGCTGCAACGGCCGCGGCTATATCCAGATTGCTGGTATCAAGCAAGGCAGCATCGACGGCGCGGACCAGCGGCGCGGCAGAGCGCCCCGAATCACGGGCATCACGCGCCTGGATGTCGGCCAGCACATCAGCCAGCGTGTGCGGGGCACCGCGTGCGGCCTGTTCGGCATGGCGGCGCTGGGCGCGGATTTCGGGCGCGGCGGTGACGAACAATTTGGCGCGCGCATCGGGCGCAATCACGGTGCCGATATCGCGGCCATCGAGCACAGCGCCGCCCGGTTGCTGCGCAAAGGCCCGCTGGGTTTCGAACAGCGCGGCCCGCACCTGCGGATGGCTGGAGACGATCGAGGCATAATCGCTGTTCAGCGCGCTCATCAGATCGGGATCATTCAGCAGGCCGGCATCGATGTGCCGCGCCGCATCGGCCGCCGCATCGGCATCATAGGGATCATGCCCCGCCAGCCGCACCGCCAGCCCGCAGGCGCGATAAAGCTTGCCGGTGTCCATGAACGGCAGGCGGTAATGCTGGGCCAGCGCCTTGGCGATGGTACCCTTGCCGCTGGCGGCGGGGCCGTCGACGGCGATGACGAGGGGGGTGTTGCTCACGGGGCAGGCGGTAGCGGGCAGGTGCCTCATAGGCAAGGGGCGGCATAGGTGGTCCACTTATGTGCTCAGCCCAACCGCTCTTCAGCTAGACTTCATTTAGAAAGCAAAATCCTTAAGACTTGGCGTAAAAGGACATTTTGCGCGAGCGGGCTTGCAACGAAGAGTTGAATTTGGTATTCTAAGTAGATTACGAGGTGGGGTTCTCTTGCTACGCTGGGTTATTTGGTTGGGGCCGATAGCGTGTTTGCTGATAGCGTTGGCAGACATGCCTTACGGATACTACCAGATCCTGCGAGTGTTAATATTCGCGATATCATTGTACCTAGCAATAAATGAAGGTATTTACACTGATAATTTTTGGTTCTGGGCATTTGTCGTGGTGTCATTGATTTATAATCCTATCGCTAGATTGCCTCTCGGTCGAGAAATTTGGAGTTTCATGAATGGAGTTACAATAGTGATTTTCGGTGTTCATTTCTGTAGAATGCTGAAAGCAAATTCACGGTAAGAATCGGAGCATTTGAGGTGGAAAATTTCTTCAGAATTGGATATTACGCTGTTGCTTTCGCGCAGTTTTTTGCGGTCTGGGACGGCGCAAAGTTCTTAATT
>JBMOGG010000329.1:0-2397 GCA_049318505.1 Sphingomonas sp.
CCGGTGATGACTGCGCCCGCCCCGCGCATCGGCTTCAGCGACCCAGCAACCGTGGCACCCGCCGACATCAACCGCGCTCAAGGCGTGCTTTACCCTTACACCGCAATGTTCAATTTCACCGGCCAGCCGTCGATTTCGCTGCCGCTGGCCCAGAGCAGCGACGGCCTGCCGATCGGCATGATGCTGACCGCGCGCTATGCCGACGAGGCAACGCTGTTCCGCCTCGCGGGCCAGCTCGAGAAGGAGATGCCATGGGCGGCGCGGCGGCCGAGTGTGTGGGCGTGAACAGCTTGCGGGTCTCGCCTTGACCGAATGGCGCAATTGGTCGGGGAGCGTCGTCGCGAGCCCCAGGGACATCGCCCGCCCGCGCGACGAGGCCGAACTCGCGGCCATCGTCCGCGCTACGGCACAGGTGCGCGTCGTCGGTGCAGGCCATTCGTTCATGCCGCTGTGCGAGACCGGCGGCACCCTCGTCAGCATGGCAGATTACCAAGGCGCACTCGAAATCGCTCCCGATCGCCATACCGTCTGGGCACCCGCCGGCTGGAGTCTCGACCGCCTCGGCGTAGCGCTCTGGGCCGAGGGCTTGTCGCTGATCAACCAGGGCGACATCGACCCGCAGTCGCTCGCCGGGGCGACCGCGACGGGGACCCACGGCACCGGCGCCGACCTCGGCAGCATTGCCACTCAGGCGTGCGGGTTTCGCTTGATGCTGGCCGACGGCACCACCGTGGAGTGCCGGTCCGGTGACGAGCTGTTCGAAGCCCAGCGCTTGTCGCTCGGGCTGTTCGGCATCGCCACCGAGATCTGCATCCACGTCGTGCCCGCCTATTACCTCGAAGAACGTATCGAGCGGCGGCATTTCGATGCGGTTGCCGAGCGCATCGACGAACTCGGCGCCGCGACGCGTCATATGGAATTTTTCGTCTTTCCCTATTCGAATCAGGTGACCTTCAAGACGCTTCATCCCGTCCCCGCCGCCGACTTCGTCCCCGCCAAGGAAGACGAAACAGCTTTTCGCCTGATCTGCGAACTGGGCGCCGCTGCGCCATCGATGATCCCGACGTTGCAGCGCACGATCATGCGGATGTCGGGTCGCGCGACCCGCCGCAGCGGTCCGGCGCATCGCATCTTTCCCTCCGAACGCAACATCCGCTTCGAGGAAATGGAGTATGAGCTTCCGCGCGCCAACGGCATCCCGACCTTGCGCGATGCGATCGCCCACATCCGCAAGCACCGGTTGCCCATCGCCTTCCCCTTTGAGTTCCGCCTGACCGCCGCCGACGACATCTGGCTTAGTCCGTTCAACGCCGGCCCGGCTGCTTCGCTGTCGTTCCACCAATATGCAGGGATGCCGTGGCGCGAGCACTTCGCTGCGATCGAGGCGATCTTCCGTAGTGGTGGCGGGCGGCCACACTGGGCCAAGCGCCATACCCTGACCACCGCCGACGTCCACCGCCTCTACCCACGCGCCGCCGACTACTTGCGCGTCCGCGAGCGCGTCGATCCCGCGGGCAAGTTCGTCAATGCGCACCTCGCCCAGCTATTCGATATTCAAGTCGCGCAGCGGCACACCGCCTGACTGACGCCGAACGCAACGGCGTTTAGGTCTGACTGTTCATGGGTGAGATTTCTAGATGGTCCTTATACCACCGAATCTTGATAATGTGGATTATGGCTAAGGTGGCATCAGTCTGTACCTAATCGCGGACAGCCCAACGGTGGACACAACACCACCTTCCTGACACGCAATATCGGGTCGGGTGAGCCGCTCCTGGCGGCGCGCTTCGGTCCACAAAGCCAGCTGTCTTATAACATAGTTGAACTGCAGTTGGCTAGTTCGTGGATGGCCAGAGTCGCGTTTGTTGTTTGCGGGGTTCTGGTAAGCGCCGCTCGGCCGGATCGGCCAGTTTGACCGATATGAAGAACAGAAAAGGAACGGATTCCAGGACTATTCCGGGGATTCATCGCCCAAAATCGCTGGAAGTGGACGTTTCCTGTCCGGATTGCGCACCTCGCGGCGTTGTGTTGTTCGAGTGCTTAGCCTAGGGAACAGGGCGGTTCGGGGAGTGGCGCAGCCTGGCAGCGCTCTGGTTTGGGCCAATAGGGTCGCACCCATCGATCAGCCGCCTTAGGTTCCATAGCGACTGAAAATCGAGAGCAACTTCGTCGTTGATGGGCGTGCCACAAGTCGTTGGAAACGCGAATAATAGAGGTTCAAAATGGCTCCGGTGCATGTCCGGTGCAACTCAATCGATAACCAGCATAAAGCTGCAGTTTTGGCCGAATTCCGGCCCCAATCGAAACTTTTAACTCATTCAGATCGTTTAGTTATTTGTAAAAATCGGCTGTTGACATCGCAGGGGTCACAAGTTCAATCCTTGTCGTGCCCACCAT
>JBMOGG010000330.1:0-2394 GCA_049318505.1 Sphingomonas sp.
GATGGCCGACGACGGCAAGATCGACGCGCTTAAAACATCGACGAAAAACCTGCTGACCCAATTGAAGTCATCGGCCACGACCGATGACGACGTCTATGTGTCGATTGTGCCGTTCAGCCGCGGCGTCAACGTTGGTTCGAACAACTACAACGCCAGCTGGATCGACTGGACCGAATGGGAAAGCGAACCGGCCTATATGGCGACGTGGCTCTCGAATTCCTCAAACAAGAGCACCTGGGATCAAACGGGTCCTGGCGACTCCTGCCCGTTCAGCAGTTCCCAAACTGGCTTCTGCTGCACCACCGGCCCCTCGGATACCGCTTCGAGCACCAACAACATCCCTTCGAGCGGCAGCTATTCCGGCTACATTTGCCCTGGCAACGACACCGGCGGCAAAGACAGCACCAAGGCGGGCTTCAATTATCCCGGCTGCTACAACAGCACGACCTACTCCAGCAGCGGTAGTTCTGCGACCTGCACCGGGCACAGCAATTGCTCCTGCTCCGGCAGCGGCAGCAGCAAAGTCTGCAAGACCAGCAACGGCTATTTCGAACACGCTTGGGTGAAAAACGCGCGCAGCACCTGGACCGGCTGCGTCGCCGATCGCGGCGCGATGGCGGCCCCCGGCACCACCGCCGGCAACGACCAGACCGCGACGGCGCCGACCACCACCGACGTCAAGACGCTCTACCCGGCGCGGCAGGACACCTATTGCCCGCAATCCGTCATGTCGCTGAATTACAACTGGACGGCGATGAGTTCGGCGGTCGATAACCTCAACCTGAACGGCGGCACCAACCAGCCGGTCGGCCTTGTCCATGGCTGGCACTCGCTGGTCGGCATCGGTCCGTATACCGCGCCGGCGAAGGATCCGAACTATACCTATACCGATGTCATCATCCTGATGTCGGACGGCCTAAACACCTGGGATCGTTGGTATGGCAACGGCTCGGCCATCAACACAAACGTCGATTACAGGATGTATGACACGAGCGGCAACGGGACGTGCGCCAACATCAAGACGTCGGGCGTCACGCTCTACACCATTCAGGTGAATACCGGCGGCGACGCGACGTCGGCCCTGCTGCGCAACTGCGCCGGCGGCCCCGACAAATTCAGCGACCCGTCGAAGTTCTATCTGGTCACCTCCGCCAATGGACTGGGCGCGGTGTTTACCGCGATCGGCACCAACCTGACCAAATTGCGCGTCGCCAAATAGAACCTTGCGGCGGCCGGGCACGGCAAAACCGGCGACACACCCGGTTTTGCAACCTGACATTAACGACGTCGCGTAAGAACTATCCGGCATTCGCGGCATTGCACCTATGTCCGGTTAACCATCTAAGTCGCTGTTTGCACACGATCTTTGCACGGCGCGGCGCGCCATTTATTACCCGGCAGCGCGGTTTCGACACATCCCGATATACCGGTGATTTAACCGCTGGTGTCTATCAAAGCAGACGAGTTCAACCGCTACCCCGGTGAAAAACGTCATGCACGTTGTCTGGACAAGAATTGCCCGCCACGTCGCCCGCTTCCGCACAGAAAGCCGCGGCAATGTCGCCATCACCTTCGCGCTTGCCACTTTGCCCCTGGTTGGCACCGTCGGCTTCGCCGTCGATTACAGCCACGCCAATTCGGTCAAGGCGGCGATGCAGTCCGCCCTCGACTCGACGGCCCTGATGCTGGCGCGAGACGCCGCGACCTTGAGCAGCAGCGATTTGCAGACCAAGGCAAAGAGTTACTTCGACGCCTTGTTTACGAAGCCCGAGGCTACGAACGTGGTCATCACGGCAACCTACACCACAACTGGCGGCTCGCAGGTCAAGGTCAACGGCTCGGCGCTAGTGCCGACCGGATTCCTCGGCGTCATCGGCTATCAGAACATCACGGTGAATGGCTCTTCGACCACGGCGTGGGGATCCTCGCGTCTGCGCGTCGCGCTGGCGCTCGACAACACCGGCTCGATGGCTGCCGACGGCAAGATGACAGCGCTAAAGAGCGCGACAAAGACCCTGCTGACGCAGTTGCAGAGCGCCGCCGGCACCAATGGCGACGTCTATGTGTCGATTATCCCCTTCGCGAACGATGTCAACATCGGCGCCAGCAACTATAATGCCAGCTGGATCGATTGGGCGGACTGGGACGCTGAAAATACGACGACTTCGTGCAGCGGCCGACGTGGACGCTCATGCAGGACCGTTCCCCTGAGCCATACCCAATGGAACGGCTGCGTCACCGATCGCGGCGGCAGCAATGCTCCGACCGGCAACAACTACGACCAGAAAGTCACCGCACCTGGAAGCTCCTCAGACTCGAAATTTCCCGCGGACCAGGACGACAATTGCCCGGCCCAGATTATGGGGCTGTCGTACAACTGGACCGCGATGAACA
>JBMOGG010000331.1:0-2391 GCA_049318505.1 Sphingomonas sp.
GCCAAGGCGCTGACCGCTTCCGCATAAGCTGCCTCGCGTGCGTGCGCGAGGGATGCCGCAAAAGTCGGACAGTCCTTTGATCGTCGTGTGATACTCGGGCTGGCAAACCCTGATTTCGCGTAAGGCATCGTGTGCGTGCGCGAGGGATGCGGCGAAAGTCGCGCCGGCCGCTTGGATCAGCCGCTTATGACGGGATAAACCATCGCTGCGATTTGCTCGATCCGTGCGCCATCGGCGGCTGGGTCGTCAGGGTGTCGGGCGGTCCAACGGCCTCTCTCCGTTGCACCGATGCTCTGCGACGTGGCAGCGCGCTTGCCCATCACATTGCCCTCAAACTTGCGCGGCCGGTTCAGCCCCATGGCAACGGCGGTCTTTGCCTCGGCGCCCTTCAGGATGTACTCGATGATCTTGGTCAGCTCTCCAGGATACCAATCCGCATACCTCGGTCCGCGCTGAATGACGGTGTAACTCGACCCGACCATTTTGGTGAGGACAACCCCCTTGCGGGAGATGACGCCGCAAGCCTTCAGCCAGGCCGGCTGTTTCGCTTTGAAGCCGTTGGCGAGCTCGTGCGGAACATGCATCAGGATATGCACATGCTCACCTTTGCCTTCGCCTGCCTCCCTCGCCCATACCCAGACTAGGGGCACCCCGTTCTGCGATAGCCAATAGCCGACCTGCTTAATGAAGGCAGTGGTCGCCCCTGGCCCGTCGGCAACGCTACCGGCTTCCCAATGGATCGTGATGTAGCGATTTAGCGGACGCTTGATTGTCCCGGCATGGACTGCGCCGGCAACGATCTTCCTGGCCTGTGCATGGCCGATCGCACGTGACACCCGGTCACCCCGGAAGCGCGGCGAGACAGGGCTTGCACGCTTGCGGCGAGGGATATGTGGGGGTTTATCAATCAACCTATATACTACAGCGCAGAAATCGGCCGTCACGTCGAGGGACCCACGGGGCGCCCGTGGAAACCCATGGCGCAAAACTATTGTCGGCGATTTGGCGAGTGGGCGCGTCAGTCTTTAACTTGACCGAAAATCGCTCAATATCGCATTCGCGCGCAGCGTATAAACGCGCTCCAGACCCACGATTCAGAGCTCCGGCTTAGGTTATGATCGAAGATTGATCGCTCGTGGTCAGCTTTGGCTGACAGGAAGCGATCAGAGGGCCGCATCGGTCAATTTCCCGTCCCTCGCTGTGATGACTGTACGCAGTCCTTGTCCAGTCCCGAAAACCGCTCGGCGAGCGAGCGAAAGTCCGTCAACCGATCGCAGAAGGCCAAGTCTTCGGGCTCGATTCCCGATTTCGGCATACCGCGCCACCAGTTCAGCAGCGCGCCGCGCGTCAGGTAGGCGAAGACATGAAGGAGCATCGGCGTGTCTTCGGCCTTCCAACTCGCGCCAAGAGTCGTGGTCGCGAGGCCGAGCGGACTTTCCTGAAAGGGACCGTCGTCGTAACGCTCCGGAGACAGGCACATCGGCGCGGGGAACGGTATGCCCGAGTGGAGCGCGCGCGAGCGCAGCCTGTAAATGCGCTTGATGGAAGCAAGCATCGCTTCGGCACCAAAGTCAACTTTGCCAAAGGTCGGTCTCTCCACTGGCTCAGGCGGCATGAATGCTTCCATGAACCCTATGAACTTCGACTCGGCTCCGATCACGCCCTTCAGTGTGCGAGCTACCTTAGGTATGATGTTTTCGACCCCTGCCTTCCGTAGAATATTGATAAGGGACACGTACGAAAGGGCGAGCCGCTCCTCGGGCGTGCGGCTATCGCTGTCCCAATGGTTGGCGGCGGTCTCAATAGCTGAGACGAGCAGCAGCCAGGCCGTCTCCGGCGCTGAATCAGCGATCCACAGAGCGTTCTGGAAGAGGCGCGCGGACTTCACCAAGGCCGCCGCACCGTCGGCCGGGAGACTGGGATAGGAGACGATCTCTGACAACTCGCGGAGGTCGCGCTGTCCCTGCAGGCGCGGTATTTGTGGTCTTTGGATAGCGGTCGAGAGCAGCGGCAGTAGAGTGGTGTCGTGACCTCTTGGTCGTCCGAGCGGATCTTCCCCAGTGGTAAAAGTGCGGTCGATTGGACCTGCTACAATTCGTGCGTCGAGCACTAGCGAAGCCAGCGATGCCATCTCGTCGAACGCGCTGCCCCCGTGGTAGTGATCGTCGTCCGTCTCCATCGCGACCCGGGCTTCGTGAACAAGCAACCATTCCGCGCGCAGCACGATCCCGGGCTTGAGGTCATACATTCGACCTGCACGCGTCGCCGGTAGTGTGTTCAGGAAACTGTATGGTCCGAGGTTGTAGGCCTCGGCGACAAACCACGCGTCGGAGTATAGCTGTGGATCGGCGTGCAAAAGGGATCCTGTTAGCGGGGTGATCGGCGTCCAAA
>JBMOGG010000332.1:0-2379 GCA_049318505.1 Sphingomonas sp.
AAAATACGCGTCAATTGCGTCGCGCCAGGCATTGTCGAGACTGAAGGCTTCTCGGTCTATCCGGATGCAGCACTCGAACGGTTTCATCTCGCAAATCCGATGAAAAGACGCGGCGATGCCTGGGATATCGCCGAGGCGGTCATCTACCTTTCCGCGCCCTCGGGCAAGTTTATCACAGGTGAAGTGCTGACAGTTGATGGCGGACAGAACCAATGGGGCGTCAACTGGCCTGCGGGAATACCAGACTATTTCAACATTAATGGTGCGGCCTAGCCATCACTTCCCGTCGGGCGTGAACACCATCAGCAGATTGCCCGGGCTGTGATAATAAAGTCCATAGCCAGAGTTTACGATCACATGACCCTTTGAAACCACAGCGCCGGGACCGCTCATCCCCCCGCCATGCGCTATCTCGCCGGAGATGGTCTTGACGTCTTTCGTCGTATCGACCGACCAAAGTAGCTTGCCGCTGCGCCCCTGATATGCTCGAAAACGGCCATCCAAATGGCCTGCAAACACAAGATTGGGAATTGCAGTTACAGCCGATGAAATCCCCGGATCGCAATTGGCACGGTCACCGCAGACGTTGTCCGCGGGCGTGCGCCAGAATATTTTTCCAGTTGCCGCATCGATACCGTGAATACCGGCACCGCGCCGCTTGACATCGTAGACCCGACCATCGCGCGTGTCTGCCATGTCATTAATCGGAACATAGATCAGCCGTCCCTGCGCCGCCATGCCGAAATGGACGCCGCCTTGCGTGCCGCCATGGCCAAGATTGGTCTTCCAGACCGGCTTTCCGGTCGCAGGATCAAGGCCATAGACGTCGCCCGACTTCTGCCCTGCGACGATCATGCGCTTACCCCCGCCAAGCGGTATCATCATGACCGAGGCTGCGACGTCCAAATCGGGGCCTTTTTCCTTCGGGCAATTCTCATTGCCCATCATGCAGCCAACATTCCAGGCATCGCCCGCAGTCAGTTGCGTGGTCCACATGCGCCGGCCGGTCTTCGCATCGACTGCAATTACGGCATCGCTATTGCCATCGGCAGGTGATGAATAGTTCTCGCCTGAGCCAAAATAGACACGGTCGGTTACAGCGTCATAGGTCGGGCTGTTCCAGATAGGCGCACCGGAGGGCCCGATAATCGACGTCCCGCTTTTGGTTTTGCCATGCGCGACCGGCGTTGCAACAACGCTATAATGCTTCCACCGCTGTTTGCCGGTGGCGGGATCGAGCGCAACGACAGCACCCCGGAATGTGCAGCACGCATATTTTGGGTCCGCCGCTGCCGTCACTTCCAGCGAAGAAACCGGCACAAACAACTGCCCTCCCCCCAGTGTCGGCGTGGCGGTTATGGTGGCGTTGCCGTGAACATCGACTTTAGATTGCCAAATCAGTTTACCGGTCATTGCATCGATGGCATAGGCTCGCGCGAGAACATCACCGAAATAGAGCCGCTCGGTTGCCGGATCAGCAACAATCGCCGTGCGCACTTCCGCCGAGGCACGGAAACGCCACTTGGTGCATCCGCCATCGAGGTCAAGCGCATAAACAGTGCCGTCATGACTGCCGACAAAAATGGCGCCCCACCCGATAGCGGGCTGTGATCGCGCGCGGATCGCGGCCGGATACGCCATGGCCCATTTGAGCTTCAGCCGCGGCACCGGATCCTCGGTCAACCCGGCAAAGCCTGCAGGCGTAAAACGGCGATTGTCATGACCCCAGCCGACAAGCGCAGGCGGTGACGCGGAGTCAAACCCGGCATGCTGCGCGTCGCACATCGGCGGTGGTTTTGGCGGCTGATAACTGGCAAGCGGCATGCGGACCAGATATTCGGCTATCTGACGCCGCTCGTCGGTAGACAGCTTTGCCGCCTGCATGCGCATGATTCCAGTGTTCATCGCCGCTAGAATGGCATCGGGCGCCATCATTTCGAGCCATACCTGCTGCGGCGCCTTTGGCACGCCGCCATTATGGCAGCCTGCGCAGTTCTCGAGGAACAGATTCTTGCCAGGATGCTTGTCGACGTCGATGGTTGGGCCATTGCGTGACTGAAGCTCGTCGGTCGACGTGATCCGTTCGCCGCCACTCTTAGCGTCAGCTTTATCTGCCGACTTATTCCCGCCGCAGCCCGCAAGGGCCAGCGACGCAGCAATCGTGATAACTTGCCAACTGCGCCGCATCATTGCCCTCTGGAACCTAGAATTTAACGCCCGCCTCGACATTGAATGAACGCGGAGGACCGTACAGAGTGAAGGTCCACAGCCCACCAACCACCTGACTGGCAGTCTCGTAACGCTTGTCGCTCAAATTCTTCCCGACGAGGCGCAACCAGTAGCGATCATTGGCTTCGGCTAGTGTGATCGACGCATTGA
>JBMOGG010000333.1:0-2373 GCA_049318505.1 Sphingomonas sp.
TTCTGCCAGACGCAGACGTGGACGAAGGCGCAATAGGCTAGGGTTTCGCTATTGGATGGATGCACGAACCCACTGCGTGGGAGGGGCGCGTGAGGCGAGGTCGATCTGAAGTCTTTTCAAAATCGGTGCGGGGAATGGACCGCTATTGAGACAGCAAGAACCCTAACCCGTGTTTGCCACAGGCGCTACAATACAGGAGGCGCAACGGAACAGAAAATCTACCCCACATTTCCCAGATGGGAATGGATAAATCTGGCGGTTTTTGCATAGACCAGAAAACTGCCCAAATCTGCCGCCTCCGGCTATGCGAAAGATATTTGCATAAAAAGAGCAATTTCAGTATGGCATCGGCATGACCACCTACGGCTATGCCCGCGTCTCAACAGACGGCCAGACCCTCGATGCACAGCGCGCGGCACTTGTCTCCGCTGGGGCCGCGAAGGTGTTTCACGAAACCGCGAGCGGCATAAAGAGCCACCGCAAGGAACTGACGAAGGCGCTCAAGGTGCTGGGGGCAGGGGATACGCTGATCGTTACCCGTCTCGACCGACTGGCGCGCTCGACGCGCGATCTGCTCAACATTCTCGACACGGTGGCAAGGGCAGGAGCGTTGTTCCGCTCGCTCGGTGATCCGTGGGCCGATACCACAACCGCGCATGGCCGCTTGATGCTGACTGTGCTGGGCGGCCTGGCCGAGTTCGAGCGCGAGCTGATCGTGACGCGGACAGGGGAGGGGCGTGCCCGCGCCGTAGCGCGCGGACAGCATATGGGACGCCCGCCGATGCTTACCGCCCATCAACGCACCGAAGCCCTGCGCGCACTGGCCGATGGCACTGCAACGCAAGCTGATCTCGCGCGACGGTTCAACGTCAGCCAAAGCACCATCTCCCGACTTGGGGACAAGCTCATACCCGTAAAGGCACAACCGGCATTGGATGCGGACACTGAACGCGCTGCGCGGGTTTTTATGGGCCGCATATCGGGTCGCTACGCCGTTGAGCGCGCCATCCTGTTCGGAAGCCGCGCCCGTCGCACACACAACGGGACAAGTGACGCTGATATTGCCGTGGTACTGAAAGGTGAACAGGGCAAACGGTCAACTACGGCAATCGACATGGCGGGCATCGCGTTCGACGTCATGCTGGAAACCGGAATCCTCGTCGAAGCCCTGCCGCTGTGGAGCGGCGAAATGGAACACCCCGAACAATTCAGCAATCCGGGCCTGATCCGCACTATCCAGCGTGAAGGGGTGGCACTGTGAGCAAAACCGTCACGCCGGAGTCCTATATGCGGAAGGCCGCTCAAGCAGTAGCGAGCGCGCATCAACTGCTTGCCGGTGGCGATGCCGACGGCGCTTGCAACCGTGCCTATTATGCCATGTTCGACGCCGCTCATGCGGCTCTCCGTTCCGCAAACGTCGCGGAAACCGCTTCCGCCACCAAAACCCATAGAGGATTGATTGCTGCCTTCGGTCAGCACCTTGTCCTCGGTGGGCACGTTGCATCGGAACTGGGCAGTGCCCTCAACAAGGTCGAGCGCTTGCGCCTCCTAGCCGATTACACGGGTGATGCCGTCAGCGACGAAGATGCTGCATGGGCAGTCGGGCAGGCTGACGTTTTCGTCGCGGCAATCCGCGATACGTTCGGGCTCGCGTGAATCGCCATACAACCAAACACGGCGCGACGCGCACTTTGTGACGACAGTTATGTTGGCCGCCTGACGACAAACGAGATGGCCGGATCGTGATACATTTCTGTCAGCTTTATCCCCTGCGATCGCAGGGGATAAAGCTGATGTTAGGTGAGTGGATCACGGTCTACATAACGAATGGCTCGGACCCGAAATCCCTTCATTTCTAGCGCTTGGGGAACGGCGGGAATTGGGTGGGAAGGAGACTGGCAGCTATTGGCGGAAAAAAGTGCATAGCTGCCATTAGCTGCCAGCGCGGCACGGCACGGCCGAGCAATACATCAAGGAAGGCAAGAACGCGGTCAAATGGATCCAGCTGTCGTGCCGCACCATTAGGGGCAACGCTGTGCGGCTCCAGCTTCATGCGCTTGCCTACAACCTTGCCAACTTTCTGCGCACTCTCGCGCTTCCGCAAGAGGTGCAGCACTGGTCGCTGACCAGTATCCGCGACAAACTCGTGAAGATCGGCACGAAGCTGGTCAGCCATGCCCGATATGCCGTCTTCCAGATGGCCGAGGTAGCGGTGCCCCGAGACCTGTTCCGCCATATCCTCACCAAAATCGCGGATCTGCGTCGTCAAGCACCGACCCCATACTGACCGCAAGCTCTGAGCCCTGCATCGGCACCGTCGTGCACAGACACGGTCACCGCCTGATAGGCGATGTCGCCATGTCCGCGGCCTTC
>JBMOGG010000334.1:0-2371 GCA_049318505.1 Sphingomonas sp.
CAAATGGGACGTCGGCGATCACGAAGCCTGCTTGGCTGGCTGCGAAGCGGTGACCAACGAACTCGGTCCGGTCGATATCGTCGTCAACAACGCGGGCATCACGCGCGACGGCACGCTGGCGCGGATGACATTTGACGACTGGAACGACGTGATGCGCGTCAACCTGGGCGGCTGTTTCAACATGGCCAAGGCGTGCTTCCCGGGGATGCAGGCGCGTGGCTGGGGCCGGATCGTCAACATCGGTTCGATCAACGGGCAGGCGGGTCAATATGGCCAGGTAAATTATGCAGCGGCCAAATCGGGTATCCATGGCTTCACCAAGGCGCTGGCGCAGGAAGGCGCGAAAAAGGGCGTGACGGTTAATGCAATCGCCCCGGGTTATATCGACACCGACATGGTCGCCGCCGTACCGCCGGAGGTGCTTGCGAAGATCGTGGCAAAGATCCCGGTCGGGCGACTGGGCCAGGCGCACGAAATCGCGCGAGGTGTCGCATTCCTGGTGAGCGAGGACGGCGGGTTTGTGACGG
The DNA here is from genome assembly GCA_049318505.1 of Sphingomonas sp. GTDB lineage: Bacteria > Pseudomonadota > Alphaproteobacteria > Sphingomonadales > Sphingomonadaceae > Sphingomonas_O. The sequence continues at coordinate 528 of JBMOGG010000334.1, forward strand.
GATCGACGCTGTCGTTGAATGGCGGGCAACATATGTACTGACCCCGGCCTTCGCCGGGGCAGGGGCAGCCAGCAGCGATTTTGCCGACCGCCGCACGCCACCCTAGTCGATATAGCAGCCGACAACCTTCCAGGTGCCATCCTCGCGCGTCAGGGCGATGGTCTCTACCGCATCGGCCTTGTTCGCGAAGCGCGTCCTGAACTTGACGACGAAATTGCCCTCGGGTGGGGTCGGGACTTCCTCGGCACTGATAAGCGTCCGCGAGACGACTGCGCCCAGTGGCACGCGCACTTTTTCAGAGACCGACGTCCACAAGGCGAGGGAGTTGACCTTGCGGAACGAAGCACCGGTTGCGGCCCAGCTCCCCCTCCAGTCCGCTGCGTCGCCTCGCTCGAGCCATTGTTGCGCCGATTGCACAGCAGGGGTGGCCGCCAGTGCGGCCGAAGGGGTCGCATCTTGTGGCACGACAGGTGAGAGGACCAGCAAAGAGACGATAAGCGCGATCATGGCAATGGCTCGGGTTGTCCAGATCGCCGGTCGCAGCGTGAATGAGCAACGCGTCTGGGTCTCGACCTGCTGATCCAAGGCAGCGTTGGTGACACCCCCGAATTGATTGTCCCCCGACAAAATGGGAGGTGTCTTGCTCGGCGTCACGCAGAAGCCGTGCGGCTTCGCGGCTGCTCGACGCCGACAGCTTGCGCCGCGAAACGCGCAGCCGTTCGTTGACGTTGTGGACCGACAGGCCGAGGTGGCGGGCCATCGACTTTGCATCATGACCGGCCAGCAACAGGCGCAACGTCTGTTTTTCCTTGTCGGTAAGTGCCTGAAGACCTTGCAACATGCCTCGAAGCTAGGGTGGGTGTGATTTTCGGACCACCCCCAATTATTCGTCCCGGGGAACGACCCTGATATCAGGCAAGTTTTCCCTGCTGCTCCGTGATGATCTCGATTTGGTGCTCGCCTTCGCCGTGATACGCTTCTGTGCTACTGTTTCACGACCAACTGCGGCGCGCGACGTCGTTTCCGGCTAGGCTTTGTTGTTTCCCAGGAAATTGCCTTAGATGACCGAAGTCTACGCAGCGCCCGTCAAGCGTTCGATCACCATTGCCGGGCATGAGACTGCGCTGACGCTCGAGCCGTTGTTCTGGGATGCGTTGCGCTGTGCAGCCGGCGACGAAGGCCTGCCGATCAATGCGCTGGTCGCCCGGATCGATGCCCAACGCATTGCCGTCGCGTCGCCCCCCAACCTTGCGAGCGCCGTGCGCTGCTGGTTGTACGCTCATGTTCTTGCGAATGTATCGCAAGAGCGTTGACCCGGCGAACAGCCCTCAATAGCGAAATTCTTCACCCAGAGTTGCTCAGTCGCGTACCGAAATAATTTCTACCCGCAGCGCTGCCCAAGAGGCATTTCTCGCCCTCGGCTGCGTCGGCTGCGTCGGCTTCATCGCCAGCGCGCCGGCGATGGCCGCCGAACCCGTTGCCTCCGAGGCCGAGTCCGCTGCTACGATAACGCTCACCAGCATGCGCGACGACGAGCGCACGGCCAAGGCGGTGGCCCCGCTGCCGACTGGGTGGATCGTAATGCCACGTCGGGCACGCAATCGGCCCGCGCCCAGCACAACCGGCCGCTGTCCGAGGAGTCGGTGGCGGCGCGGCAGGCGGGTGAGATCGTGCTCGATGCGCTGGGCTCCTCGCCGCTGTTCAACCGGTACGAAGCAGGGAATGGTTTCGGTACGCATGTCGCTACCGCCCTCTGCATCCGGCGCGGCAGCGATTTCCGCATGCGCAGCGACCTGTCGGCGACATTGTTCCTTGCCGAGCCGGACAGCGCCGAAGGCGGCGAG
>JBMOGG010000335.1:0-2332 GCA_049318505.1 Sphingomonas sp.
TTGGAAATTGTAGTGCGATTCGCGGCAGTATCTACTTGCGAACATCGGAAAGTTGAGGAGTGGGCCATGCGGATCATGAATATGGGCAACGCGCTGGGTGCGGCGGCGCTCGTCTCGGTCGGCGTTCCTGCAATTGCCAATGAGGCACCTGCGGCGGTGCGCGGCGCGCAACATGTAAGCATCTACCGCGATGCGATGGGCGTACCGCACGTCTTTGCCGACGACGCCGTAACCGTGATGTTCGGCTGGGGCTATGCCGAAGCGCAAGACCGGCTGGCCGCCCTCGAACTCCAGCGCCGCGCGGCGACCGGGCGGCGCGCCGAAATCCTCGGTCCGTCGATGGTCAGGTCCGACAAGACCGCGCGCGACCGGCTGCTCGACCCATCCGAATTGATGCGCATGTATCGCGCCATCCCGCCCGAAAGTCAGGCGATGATGCAAGCGTTCGTCGATGGCATCAACCGGACGATCGGCGAGGTTTTGGCCGACCCCGACCACAAGCTGCCGATCGAATTCGCCCGCTGGGGGATCAAGCCCACACCATGGACGCTGATAGATTTCCTCAACTATGTCGCTTCGGTGCCCAGCGGCCGCGGCGGTTATGAATTGCAGAACCTCGCATTCCTCAACGCAATGATTGCACGCTACGGTGAGCAGCGCGGACGAGAGATTTTCGACGATGTCGTGCCGATTAGCGATCCGGACACCCCGCTGGCCATCCCACCAGGTGAGGATCTGGCGCCGCGCCAGCCGATGCCGGTTGCGACGCACCTGGCTCTGAACGCTGGCGGCATCGCGCTGGCAGGCGCAGCCCCTGTGTTTTCGCCACCGCCCGAGCTTCGTCAGGAGGCGAGCCGGTGTCTTGTAATCGGGCCGAAGAAGTCGGCGAGCGGCCGCGTGCTTATGATGCAGGCGACCAGCGACGGGCCGGAGGTCCACCTCAACGGCGGCGGCTTCGACAGCACGGGGTTCAGCTTCACAGGCTGGGGCGCGCCATTTATGGGCCGCGGACCGCAGCATGGGTGGCTGATGACGTCGGGTCATGCCGATACTACCGACACCTTCGCGGAGCGGCTGAACCCCGCAAATAAATATCAATACTGGTTCAAAGGCGCCTGGAAGACGATGACGCACCGTCGCGACACGATCGCGGTAAAGGGCGCAGCTCCAGTCATTTATGAGGTCGCCGCCACCCTTCACGGCCCGGTCGTCGAATGGGATACGGCGCGTAACGTCGCCTATACGCAGCGCTATGCGATGCGCGGCAAGGAACTCGATAACTGGGTCGGCATCGTCGAAATGGCGCGCGCGCAAAGCCTGGCAGATTTTGAAAAGAAGGGCATCGAACGCGTCGGCTGGAATCTCGGCATCTGTTACGGCGGCGAGGACGGCCAGATCGGGTTCTGGGAAGCCGGCACGCTACCCAAGCGTGCACCCGGCGCCGATTCGCGCCTCCCCACTCCCGGCACAGGCGACTATGAGTGGACCGGCTTCCTGACCGCCGCCGAGCATCCGCACATGCTCAATCCGAAGCAGGGCTATATCCACGCCTGGAACAGTAAGGCGACGACCTGGTCGCGCGAAGGGGATGATGCGCGCATCGGCGCAACCTTCCGGACTTATCTCGGCAGTCGATTGGCAGCCACGACCGATCCCATAACCTTGCTCGACATGCGCGAGTTCAACCGCAAGATATTCAACGCGATGGGAGCACGCGATCGCACGCAGACGTCCCCCGACTTCTTTGCGCCCTATATTCGCGCCGCGATCGCATCGACGACCGACTCCGAGGTGCGGCAGGCGGGCGAGCTAATGCTGAGCTACAACGGTCGCCACGAGGATCTCGACTACGACGATTTCTATGACAATGCCGGACTCACGCTGTTCCGCACCTGGCTGGAGGTCGCGCCCGACCTGGTGTTCGGCGACGACATCGGCAACTGGTGGAAGAAGGTCGACGATGGCCGCTACCTCAAATACCAGACCAGCCTGCTGCTGCGGGTGTTCCAGGGGAAGGCAGCGGGTGCGCCGTTGCGGTTCGATTTCTTTAACGGCAAGGATGTGAACGCGGTAATGGTCGAAACGATCAGGCGCACGGTCACGAAACTCAAGCCGCAATTCGTCGACAAGGCAATGAGCGAATGGCGCCTGCCAGTGTTCTGGAAATATTTTGATCCCGCGCGGCGGACGCCCGATCGCCCCGCGCTGCCGGGCGATACTGAGGCGGGGCCGGCGCGACTGTCGGCCACGCTCGGGCTGAGTCCGGCAATGGTGCGCCATAACGGCGGAGAGGGCTGGGTCGGCCTGATGGAGATCGGGCCGGATCGCCCTG
>JBMOGG010000336.1:0-2310 GCA_049318505.1 Sphingomonas sp.
CAGCAGGCAGAGCGGCGAGCGAGATCTTCTGCTCGCCGCCCACCTCGCCTGCAGGCTTGGTCGACATGTAACCGGTGCCCACGGGCTTGCCGGTCTGTGCGGCTGCAAGGGCGCTTGTGTCGTCCTGTTCAGCATCGGCGCTGCGGGCTGCACCCCCCAGAAGCGCATCGGGGTTAATCTCGAGGAGCCGCGCAGCCGTCAGGTCCTGGCGCGTCTCCATGTCGTAGAGCCGCCCGACGATCAAATAGCGGGCGCCGCGATCGACATAGAAGAGCGTCTTGCCGGCGACGACTTCGCACAGCCCCGACACCTTGTTGCAGTCGATCGAGGTGATCTCGGTCTTGGGCAGGCGCGCCTTGACCGCCGCCGCGATGACCGACGTCGCAGGCGGTGTAATCGCATAGGCCGCGCCGCTCAGCATCGGGACCAGAGCGATGAAGAGTTTGCTGCGGATGTTCATTGAGTGTCTCCTTCGTTGCGCATCACGCGATCGTTCGAAGCATGTGAGATGGCGCTGTTGGCGATCTGGCGGACAGGACGCATCGCAGCGACTTGGCCCGCGTCGCGCTGATCCGCGCCCGTTTTGCGCGATTGGCACGGATACCCTTCATGGGCGGCTGATTTCGAGGGCGTCACGGTGGCGTCCACGGCGGGCCCCGACACCGCCGATTTAGCAGGCGCGGCAGCCGTCAGCGTGCCTGAACTGGTGATCAGCGCGGCTCCGACGAGCTCCGCCAATAGTCCGTAGAACATTTCACGCTCCTCAATTGCGGACGAAAGCACCGTCGAGAAAAACGATTTCGACATCGACGCCGGTGGGCATCTCGATCACCGGCTGATATTGCTCGGCGCGTTCGATCAGGTACTTGCTGACGACATCGGCGGCGCCGCTGACACCTTCGCCCAGGCCAGCTTTAAGCAGCTCCTCAGGACTCAACTGCGGACGGCTCCCGTTGACGCTGACATTGGTGCCCTGAAACAGAGCGTTGGCGTTCGCCGAGAACCCGCGCCCGATGCCGCCGGCAAGGCTCGCCAGGAATGCCTGCGTGATGAGGCTGCCCTCACGGCTGACGACGCGCCCGCGCACGCCCGACTTGCCGGCGAACGCGATGAACCCCTTGACCTCGGAGACCGCATAGCGGCCGCCGGGCTGCGCGCAGGTCATGCGTTGCAGCTTCACATAGACTTTTTCCGAAGAGAGATCGCCACGTGCCGCGCCGTTGATCAGGCAGCCCTGGATCTTGGTGGTGAGCACCTTACCGTTGTCGGCGACCGAGCGTGCCGGGCCGGTGATGCGCAGGACGACGGGCAAAGGATCGGTCTGCGAGGCGACACCAGCGCTCGCATCGACGCCGACAATCACACGCGCCTTGGCAAAGCTGTTGGCAGGAAGATAATCGGGCGAGTCCGAGTAGACGGTCGTTCCGCGCTCGGCGCGGTTTGCATTTCCGCCGGGCCCGCTTGTGAACGACACGGTCTTGACCTCGCGCGGCAACGCAGGCCGGACTGAGGACGGATCAACCGCACCGGCTTGCGGCTGATAGAGCGGCGGCGAACCACGCCCGTAAAGGGCAGTCGCACTTGGCGGTGGCGGCGGCGGAGCCGCCTGAACGCTCGCCAGCTGCGACTTCAGCGTCTCATTCTCGGTCTGGTAAGCCGAGAGCACGCGCTGACCATCGGCCGACATTGCGGTGTTGGCACCGCGCAGCGTGTCCAGTTCTTTCTGCATGGCAGCGAGCTGCGCGGCCTGACCGTCGACGGTGCGCAAACGGTTATCGGTCGACTCGAACCGGTTTTCCGAGCGGGCCATCCACTCCGCCTCGCTCTGCTGGCGATTGACGAGGTCGCCGGTCGAAACCCTTACCTCCTTCGCGCTCGAGGAGACGATGCCCTCGGGCTTTGCGCTGTCAGCAAAGATATACCAGCACGCACCGATCAGCAGGACTGACGCAGCACCGCCAAGCAGGAGCTGCTGTTTTTTCTTGGCATCATCGTTGACCGCCATCGCATTGCCGACCGGCGAAACATCGTCGGTGGCAGGTTCGGTCGCTGCGTCGCGGCTCGCGCGCTTGCCACGCAGATTATCGAGAAGGCTCACTGGGCTTCTCCCGCTGGCAGGACGATGTACGCCGTGGTTGCGGCACCGGGTGCGAGGCTGGGCTCGGCAATCGTGATGGCGACCGCGTTCGACGGCGCCACCACCTTCTCGGTGATGACCGTTGGGTTCCTGCCCTTGTTCTCGATACGGATGACCTTGCCGATCAGCGTGTCGCCGCGGTATTCGGCGATCATCTGGACTTTCAGATCGCC
>JBMOGG010000337.1:0-2284 GCA_049318505.1 Sphingomonas sp.
GAGGAAAATCCCTATTGGCAATATTTTTGCGGCGAGGAGTATTTTCGTTTGTCGTTGGTGTTTGATCGCTCCTCGATGACCCGCTGGCGGGGGCGGATCGGCCCGGACGAGCTTGAACTGCTGATCGCGGAAACGCTGCGGGTGGCGATGGCCAGCGGCGCGCTGAGCCCGCAAGCCTGCGAGCGGATCACGGTCGACACCACGGTGCAGACCAAGGCGGTGGCGCATCCGACCGATGCGCACCTGCTGCTGCGGGCGATGGAGCACGTCTGCCGGCTCGCGAGGAAACACGGGCTGCAGCTGCGCCAGTCGTTCCTGCGGCTCGGCCGGGAAGCGCGCCGCGAGGTGGCCCGGCTGATCCACGGCAAAGGCCACAAGCAGGCACTGCGCCACCTGCGCAAGATGCGCACCTGGCTCGGGCGGCTGACGCGCGATGTCGGTCGCAAGATCGAGGCACTGGGCGAGGACGGCGCCGATATCGCCAAGGCCTTCGCCGAGACGCTCGAACTTGCCGAAAAGGTGCGCACCCAGCAGGCCAAGGACAAGAACAAGGTCTACGCGCTGCACGCGCCCGAGGTTGAATGCATCGCCAAGGGCAAGGCCCGCACCCGCTACGAATTTGGCGTGAAGACCACGATCGCGGTGACCAATGCTCGAGCCAGGGGCGGCCAGTTCATTCTTGGCATGCATGCGCTGCCGGGCAATCCCTTCGACGGCCACACGCTCACCGGGCAGATCGCGCAAGTCGAGCGGATCACCGGCATCGAGGTCGCTCGCGCCTATGTCGATCGCGGCTACAAAGGGCACGGCCACAAGGGCAGAGCTGACGTCTACATCAGCCACACTCGCGGTATTACGTCCCCGACGATCAAGCGTGAGTTGCGCCGACGAAATGCCATTGAGCCAATCATCGGCCACACCAAGGCCGATGGGCTACTCGAACGAAATCACCTCAAAGGCGCCGCCGGCGATGCGATCAACGCTATCCTCGTGGCTGCCGGCCACAACTTGAGGCTGCTCATCGCATGGTTCGCCGCGCTTTTGCGCGCCATTTGCAGTCTCTGGCTGATGCCGGAACACGCTCTGGTCCGCTGAGCGGGCCTTCTGCGCGTCCTGGGCGGCGCTTCGCGACTTCAGCAACAATTATTCTGGCCGGTCCAGGCGGTCACGCCGCAACCCGCGAAATCTTCAAATCGCATTGTTCACGACCGACTAGATTGGCTGAAAGCATCGACAGTTTTGTCGGCCTGAACCCGGGCGGATTTGCCAGAAGCCGTTCGGTTTGGCGGAAACAAGTCCGATTGATGATACGCCACGGCGCGCGCGGTTCTTCCGGGACTTTTCCCCTCCTGCATGGGAAGACATCCCATGTGGTACGCTGCGAGGATTCCTCGCGTCGCCTCGGCTCCAACAAGATACAGCGGTGCCAAACAAATGCTCTCACCGGCATGCATCTCATCGAGGATCATTTCCCCTGCCTTTCCGCTCAGGATCATGCGCTTGGCGATGACAGGACGGATGTTCGGCAGCCACGACAAGAAACGGGCGATCGAGACCATGGGCCGCCGACTCGGTCGGTAGAGCGTTGAGAGTCTCATCAGCGCTTCTCGCTGCCGCGTTTCCAAGCGATGGTCATGGACTTGCTCCTGAAAGCTCCTAACTGTAAAAACGTTCGATCCGGTCCTGCACCGTGGCAGGGACTTCCTCGCGTCTTTCCGGAACCTGTTCGCAAATCAGGATGTCGAGGGCGACCTGAGTGAACTCGCACAGCATCGCGACGCGTTTAGGATTCTCTGGAGTGGCGGCATTGTTGCCCCGATTGATGTAATCGTTGACCGCGTTGCAGATGAGTTGGGTGCGGTTTACACCGCGCAGAGAACAGGCTTGCGTCAGACGCGCAGCCTTCGCTTCGGTGAAACCCACCGAGGTTTCAAGAAATTTTCGAGACATAGAACCAGCACCTTTGGACGATGCTGGTGGGACCTGCGGAAAGCACGAAAAGCGTATTCGGCATATCTTGAGCCGTCAACGACTTTGTCGAACTTGTAGATCGGGGCAACGTCAGGCGTTGTTGGTTGAAGAGCGGCAATTGTACAAAAATGGCGGGAACGGGACAGTTTTGGACAGCATGAGCCGAGGCAACGCAGCCACGTTGCCAGACAACGGACATTCGTTGCCCTGGAAATTGGCTGAAATCCGACAAAAACCCCCGTCGCTCCCTGAGTGTAGGGTGTGCGCTTCTACCCCCATTTTTGAGTTGTGATGCGGCTGATCATTGTCGACT
>JBMOGG010000338.1:0-2279 GCA_049318505.1 Sphingomonas sp.
AGCGCGACCATCAACCCGATAGGTGCCGCCAGTGGCAAAAGATCAGGCACCAGTTCGGGCCAGCGGCGAACCGGCATGGCCCCGGCCCGGCGGGCGGCGATCAGGATCGCGAACAAGGCCCAGCCATAGACATGCGCCACCCACAGCATGAGCGACGTTCCAGCGAGCAACACGAGACCGCGCAGTCGGCCAGCGCCACTCGGCTGGGCGTCGAATCGAGGACCAAAGGCGCTGGCAGCGAGCAGCGCGAGCGCTACGCCTAGCCAGTAGTTTACCAGCCCATATTGCCAGCAGTACGACATTGCGAACGGGAATGCTGCCCAGGCGGTTGCCGGAACATGACCATGCGCGCCGCGTGCGAGGCGCGCCATCGCAAAGATCATGAGCGCAGGAATGAAAGCGGCCAGGATAACCGCGCCGCGCTCGACCCCGAAAGTTCGGCCGAGTCCTTCCATCAGCAGGTCGCATCCCAGATTGCCGATCAGCCTCCAGTGATAGTCCCAGTTTGCGCGCAACAGTGGGTTCGTCGCCAGATTGAGCTGGACATGATAGCGCCCCATATGGCCGAGCAGATCGATCAGCGGCGGCAACCGAACGAACCATAGCGGCACGGTCGCTCCGATTGCCGCCGCTGCGATAGCGATCGGCGACTGCCACCAGCGCGTCATTTGTGATCGATGCGGTAGAGCTGGTCCGGACCGTTCGACCAGACACGCGTCATGTCGGCGGTCAGCCGTTCGTCGTGGCGGGGGATGTCGATCAGCCACATATAGTCGAACGCCTGGCGGGGCATGCGACTGAGCGATACGTCGAGGCTCTTCCACTCGCGCGTAAACGTGCAAGCGCGAGGCACCACCATCTGTGACGCGTCGAACGCAAAGCCGGGCGCGTCCGATTTGACGACCGTCATGAGGTTGGCCCCCGGTACTTCCCACTGGTCATTGGAGAAACCGTGTCGACGCACCATCACGAGGGCGGCCAGATGCTCCATGCGGTTCGTTGACCATTGCAGGTCGCAACGGCGCATGACGAAAGTCGCCACACGCGCGCCCATGGGCACATGATCGAGGGCCTGCAGCGCCATGTCGTAGCGGGCCGACGCACGATTGAAGCTGATTGTGCTCGCCGTTACCCGAACCGCGAAAAAAGCCAGCCCGCACACTGCCACCGCGCCCAGAAACGCGCGCGACGTCCCCGGCTTTGGACGGATCGAGATGACGGCGATCGCAATGACGAAGGGTATAAGGCGCATGTCGGCATAGGCTGACCCGAAAATCTTGCGCGGCAAGAGCAGGAAAGCAGCAAACAATATGAGGGCGCACAGGCCGAGGCTACGCGAGAACGCCAGCCGCGGATTGCGGATGGCCACGATCGGCAACCCCAGCAGGACAAAGACCGTCGCGATATCAAGGGTAGACCAGCGGTCGCGGAGCGAGGTGACGATCCACTGGATCTTTTTCGGCAGATTGAACCAGTCTCGGGTCGTATCGGTCGCGTTCGCCCGCCAGATCAGCATTGGGATCAGGGGCAGCGCCATCGGCAGACAGGCCAGAGCGGCCTTCACGGCGGCGGTCAGCCAGCTCTCCCCCAAATCACGCCGGCGATAGAGTTCGGCGGCAAAGCAAAGCAGCCCCAGCACGCCCCAGCCGAATGTATGGGTGACCCAAACGATGCAGGCGATGATCATGAAGATCACCGATCGCCATTTGAGAGCCCCGAGCCGCGCCATGCGAAGCCACAGCGCGAAAGCCAGCAAAGCAAGCGCCATCGACAGCGAGAAATTGATGAAGCCGAAGATGAAGTGGTGCCCCCACGCCAGGGGCAGCGCAAAGAACGCCGTCGGCGGCACTTCGCCGTGCACCTCACGCGCGATCCACAGCATCGCGGCAACGGTCGTGGGCGGGATCATCATGATGATCAGCTTGGTGCCCAGTTCGACGCCAAAGAGCCGGCCCAGCGGCTCGATCAGCAGATCCACGCCGAGATTGCCGATGACCTGCCAGTGAAAGCTGTAGTACGCCTTGAACGGTTCAGGATCGAGCTGAACCGCAAAACGCCCCATATGGCCAGGAAGATCGACCAGCGGGGGTATGCCGGGTAGCAGAAGCGGGATAATCGACAGCAGCACGCAGGCCGCAAGCACGGGCTTGCTGCCCCACCAGTTCGGCGTGTGATCACTCACCCTAACCAAGCCTAGACCCAATCCCTGTTCACTTGGGTCAGCGGTCGCGCCGCCCCAGCAGGCGCAGCCTTAGCGCGTTCAATTTGATAAATCCCTC
>JBMOGG010000339.1:0-2270 GCA_049318505.1 Sphingomonas sp.
AGTTCGGTATCTGCCGGAGTGGCGTCGGTCAGGACGATGCTATTGTTCGAAACCACGGAGCTCGACGGCGATGTCGCGAAGATGGTGTATTCGCAAAAACGCCGCCCGGGGCCTGCTTGGGGTTGGTCGCACCGTTCTGCAGGTCCGAATAGGGCGCGCTGCTCTTGGTCAAAGCCACCGCCGGTTCGAACATGGCACGAGCGCGATCGAAGTTGGCGGTATTGTGGTATAGAAGTTGTAGCCATCGGCGGGCACCGCCGGGGTTTCGAAATTGCGGTTGAGCAACAGTTACTACGCGCAAAGCGGCGACCCAGGGGCGCCATAGACAAGGGTCCTTTTGATTCTAGTTAAGCATCACCGCCTTGTCGGCGGCGCACGCGAGGCCTAGTTTGCGATCCTTGGAGGAGTTCCCATGGCCGACCACGACATGCCCGACTACGGTCGCCGCCTTACCGCGTTCCGCGCGCAACTCGCAGCCGACGGTCTCGACGGCTTCGTCATCCCGCTGACCGATGAGCATATGAGCGAATATGTCGGCAATTATGCCAAGAGACTCGACTGGCTGACCGGGTTCAAGGGATCGGCTGGGTCGGCCGCGGTTCTTGCGGAGCGTGCTGCCGTTTTCGTCGACGGACGCTACACATTACAGGTGCAGCAGCAGGTCGACGGCGCGCATTGGGATTATGTCGGCGTGCCGCAGTCGAGCATTGCCGAATGGCTCCGTGCGCAAGCGCCAGCCGGGGCACGGATAGGCTATGATCCGTGGCTTCACACCAAGGGCTGGGTAGAGAGCGTCGGCAAAACCGTGACGCTCGTGCCCATGACGCGCAATCCCGTCGACGCCGTCTGGACCGACCAGCCAGCCATGTCTTCGGCCAAGGTAAAGGTTCACGATGTCGAACTCGCTGGCCGCAGCGCTGCAGACAAGCGCGCCGAAATTGCCGACTGGCTGACGCGCGAGGGTCTCGACGCGACCGTCATGACCGCGCTCGATTCGATTGCGTGGACGTTCAACCTGCGCGGCGATGACGTGACGCATACACCGGTTGGCCTCGCTTTCGCCATTCTCCATGCCGATGCGACGGCCGACTTGTTCGTGGCGCCAGAGAAGATCGACGACAAGGTACGTGCGGCGCTCGGCAATGGTGTTCGCCTGCACGACCGCACGGCCTTTGCGCCAATGCTGGCCGCGCTGACGGGCAAAAAGATCGCAGCCGACCCCGATGGCGCGGTCGTCGCGATTTTCGATGCCTTGATGAAGGGTGGCGCGAAGATCGTCGAAGTGCGCGACCCGGCGATCCTTGCAAAGGCTATCAAGAACGATGCCGAACAGACCGGCCAGCGTGCGGCCCAGGCACGTGACGGGGCGGCATTGTCCCGCTATCTCCACTGGTTATCGGTCGTGGCACCGACCGGGGGGTTGACCGAAATCTCGGCGTCCGACCAGTTGCGGCGGTTTCGCGAAGCGACGGGCAAGCTGCTCGACCTGAGCTTCGACACCATCTCTGGCGCCGGACCGCATGGCGCGATCATGCACTATAAGGCGAGCGCGGAGACTGACCGGAGGATCGAGCCGTCCTCGGTCTATCTGTGCGACAGTGGCGGGCAATATGCCGACGGGACGACAGATGTGACGCGCACCATCTGGGTTGGCCCCGACAGCCCGCCTGCCGAAGTGCGTGACCGTTTCACCCGCGTGCTCAAGGGGCACATTGCCATTGCGACGGCGGTGTTTCCCAGTGGCACCAACGGTGGCCAGCTCGACGCCTTTGCGCGGCAATTTCTGTGGGCCGCAGGCTGTGACTATGCGCATGGCACCGGGCACGGCGTCGGCGCGTTCCTTGCGGTGCACGAAGGGCCACAGCGCATTGCCAAGCCCACTGGCGGACAGGCCGGGACCAGTGAACCGCTGCGCGCCGGCATGTTTCTATCGAACGAGCCGGGCTATTATAAGCCCGATCATTACGGCATCCGGATCGAGAACCTCGTGCTGGTCGAAGAACGCGACATCGCGGGCGGCGACATGCCGATGCTGGGGTTCGAAACGCTGACTTTCGCTCCCATCGACAAGGCGATGATCGAGCCCGGGCTGCTGAGCGCAGACGAGCGGGCGTGGCTGGACGGCTATCACGCCGACGTGCTTCGGATCGTCGGGCCACAACTGCAAGGCGGAGCAAAGGCTTGGCTCGAAAAGGCGTGCGCGGCGCTGTAGACCCGCCGCATCAGGAGAAAGGAACGGCGATATGACGTCGTGGTTTCGCAAGCTCATT
>JBMOGG010000340.1:0-2263 GCA_049318505.1 Sphingomonas sp.
CGATTGTCTGCTTATTTGACCTTTGATGAGGTCCAGTTTGAATCATCCCCGGGACGGCCGCCGGAAAATAGCTTCAATTATCTGGTGCGGGCGCCCGCTTCGGTTGTAGATCGATGACGTGCCCTTCTTTTCCCGACACTTCGGGAACGGATCAGCCGCGGAGACTGTGCTTGTTGCGATCATGGTGACGCTTGACGAAACCTATAAACGCACCCTGGTAGTTGACGGGCGTCCGGCTTTCGTCGTCGCCAAGCCATGCCGTGAAATCGGAATGCAGCTGATCGAGATCCCAGCCCGGGCATGTCTGACGTAGCATTGCGCGTGTGTCATCGGCGATAAAACCGGCGCTCGCCCTGCCCGCTAGACCGCCCACGATGCTGCGGATCGCCGCAGAGGCGTCGACCGTGTCGGAAGCTAAAACGGGCTTGGGCACGACTTTTTGCACAGCTGTGCTTTTAAACACTTGTTGGACTGGCTCGTCGCCACGCCTTGTCATGCGAAGTGAGGGTTCGCGCTTGCCCTCGCCCTGTTCGATCGTCACCGCATATCCGGGCAGCAAGTTACGTTCGACGATTTTGAGCATTTCGAATTTGAAGCGGCGATAGTCGCCCTCTGCGCCCGATTTCTCGAACAAGGTCGGCATTGAGATGGCAAAGCCGCCCTCCCCTGCCCCGCCGGCGTGCTTGCGTGCGACCTTGTAGAGCCACCGTTCGCGTCCGCCAGTTAGCTGGAAGTATGCGCGATCGATAGCGAGCACCCCGCCCGTCATCATCACGCCTTCATAGAACCAGTTCGACAATTCGAGGGTCATGCCGCGCGAGCGCTCAGTTTTTTCGTCGACGATCTGCTGCCAGCCATCGAGCCAGCTGAATGTGGCTTCGCGCCGGTTCTCGGCGCGGATGTTGGTTTTCACCGTAGTCGAAACGAGCCGGTCGAGGGCTTGCCCCAGCAGTTCATAGGCGCGCCCTGTCGTTGGACGATCAATCGCGCGCAGGAGATCGTAGGGCATGATCTTGATTGTTCGAGGCACATCGTTGACGCCGCGACGTTTCATGTCGCTGAGCATCGAGGCGCAATAGATGAGAATGTCTGCGTCCCAAATCGTCGCCATCCCGTAATCGGGATTACCAGATACATGGACCCATGTTTTGCCATCGGGCGATTTATAGTCGATCGGCTTCAAGCGCTTCGTTTTGGCGAGCGAGAAGAACGGCCGCTCCATCATCTCGCGCTGGTCGCGCAGACTGAGGTCAGCCAGGTAGGGAAGGAAGAGCTCGAACTGGGGAAGGGTAGGGGGCTTGCTGGCCATCAATGTTTCCTCGAGGAAACATTGGCGCGCCGCCCGCATTTCCGCAAAATGTTTCCTCGAGGAAACATCACGTGAGGATAACCTTCCCGACCTCGCGCAGGTGAACGAGCATTGCACGAACCGCCTCGATCACCTCCTCGTCCTTAGCGCCCGAGCCGGCATGAAGCTTGACCGTGACGCCCTGTCGTCCCGCGCTTGTGACGGTCAAAATCGGACGTTGATAATGGCTGTGGGCCACATAAGGTTCGGGCTTGGGCCCGTTTCGGCCTGACGGCGCACCCAGCAGCCGTCGCAGGACCTCGGGCGCGGGGCAGGGCGGCTGCCCATCGTCTCGCCGCCTGCCCTGTTCCGCAGCAATCGCTTTGGCGGCCGCCACGATAAGCTTTGCGTGCGCCGGGTTATCCAGCGCTTGTGCGAGCGGGTAGGCAGGTTGGAGTTGCACGTCAGCGAGACTTGCGAATGCGCCGAGCACGGAATCAGGAATCCCGGCAACCTTGACCATCTTCGACAGCCAGCCTTTCGAGATGTTGAGCCGCTCAGCCATGCGCGTCTGGTGACCGCCGTAATAGGCCTTCATGGCATGGGCGTAGTTACGTGCTCGTTCGATATCCGACACGTCGGCGCGTGCGCGGTTCTCGATATCGGCAATGCGGAACGCAGCCTCGTCGTCGAGGACGTGTACCTGACCCACGAATACCATGTCGGGATAGGAGTTTGCGCGTAGCCAACTGATCGCCCAGTGACGCCGCGTACCCGCCACGACTTCATAATCGTGATCGGGATCGCCCTCAATCCGGCGAATGATTGCCGGAACCTTTTGTCCGCCCTCGGCGATCAGCGAATCGATCAACTCGCGGCACGCTGCTTCACTCAGCCGGTCATATGCGCGAGCATTACCGCTCCAGATCCTGCAGCGTGCCGGATCCAGCGCAAGCTGCGTCACTTGCCGCACCT
>JBMOGG010000341.1:0-2263 GCA_049318505.1 Sphingomonas sp.
CGACACATGGCTGAGCCGTATGCCAAAAGGGTTTGGCAAGCTGATTTCAAGCCCCCAATCAGCGCATTTTTATCAGACCACGACGACAGCGCATGCTTACGGTCCGCAGGAAACCTGGGTTCGTGGCAAGATGCTTGGCGGATCAAGCGCGATCAACGGCATGGTATGGAATCGCGGCGTTGCCGAAGACTATGACCGGATTGCTGCACTGGGCAATCCGGGTTGGGGCTGGGATGAAATGCTCCCCTGCTTGCGGGCGCTCGAAGACCATCATCTGGGCGCCAGCGCTTATCGCGGGTCGGCCGGCCCGATCAGCATCACGACCAATTCGAACCGCACTGCACTGGCGGATGCCTTCATTGCGGCTGGCAATTGTTTGCAACTAAGGGTCAAGGATGACCAGAACGAGCCAGGCTTGGAAGGCATCGGTTATGCTCAATGGAACATCGACAAGCGTGGGCGCCGGGTCAGTTCGGCACGGGTTCTACTGAGCAAGGCGCGGACTCGCGCCAATCTGTCGATTCGCACTGGGACCCGTGTCGACCGGGTACTGATGGCCAACGGCCGCGCCCTGGGTGTTGGCTGCACGACCGATGGTGAGGCAATCAACTTGTTCGCCGCGCGTGAGGTTATCCTGTGCGCCGGTGCGCTGGTCTCGCCCCGGATTCTGCAGCTTTCCGGGATCGGCGATGGCGCCGTGCTGCAAGCGGCAGGAATCGAAACCGCGATTCATAGCCCGAATGTCGGCCGACGCATGCGCGAGCATTTGACATTGTCGATCAACTTTCGGCTGCGCGACTGGCGGTTTTCCGACAATCGTGAATATGGCGGCGCACGGCTGATGGGCAATATGCTCAACTATCTGGTGAACGGCAAAGGCCCGATGGCACGCGGCGCTGCCGAAGCGATTGCCTTTGTGCGCGCCCATCCGGCATCTGTCCGGCCGGACACGCAGATCATGTTCAACCCGTTTTCGCTAGATACCAGCACAGCGGGTCTTGCCTTCGAAAAAGAGCCGGGCATGCAGTGCTACTCTTACATGCTGCGCCCCGAAAGCGAAGGCAGCGTCCTAGTGTCTTCGGCACAGCCAGATGCGCCGATGGCGATCCACCCGGCCTATCTGGAAGCGGAAATCGACCGGACTACCAGCATTGCCGGTACTCGTGCCCTTCGACGGATCATGGAACAGGACGTCCTGAAGCCGCACATCGTTGGCGAAACCGCCAAGACGGCGTGGGCGCAAAGTGACGAGGATATTCTGACACTTTACAAACAGAACGGCCATTCGGGCTATCACGCCGTCGGCACCGCCGCGATGGGACCAGAAGCGACCGACGTCGTCGACAACCGCCTGCGCGTTCGCGGTGTGAGCGGCTTACGCATCGTCGATTGCTCGGTTTTCCGCGAGATCCCATCTGGCAACACCAACGCCCCGTCGATGGCTGCAGCATGGCGGTTGGCTCAGATGATCAGCAAGGACGCCGCCTGAGCGACCGCGAGCGCCCCGCCTAATCGAACGACGGTTCAGAACGAAGGATTTTGAAAGATGACCCTGATCGCACGGCATGAACAGGCCGCCAAAATCCTTCCTGCCGTGGATTCGATGATCGGTGGCGAACGCTACACCGCGAGTCCGGCGGGAACGTTCGACCATATCAACCCCACAACCGGGCGGGCGCAAGCCAGCATTCCGCTGTCTGGCCCCGCGGCAGTAGATGCAGCCGTGGCGGCGGCACGGGCAGCAGCACCCGGATGGCGAGACACCCCGGGGCCGCGCCGCCGCGAAATCTTGGAAAAGCTGGCCGAACTGATCCTGCGCGACAGTGCCGAACTGGCCACCATCTCCACGCTTGAGAACGGCGCGACAATGGGTTTCGGCGCTACGCGCTTTGCCGGCATGGCCGCCGAATGGACCCGTTATTACGCGGGTTGGGCCGACAAGCTCGACGGTTTGGTGGTAGACACCGCAAAGGACGATCCTTTCGTCTACACCATCCCGGAACCCTTCGGCGTGGTGGGGATCATCATCACCTGGAACGCGCCGCTGCTTTCGCTCGCCATGAAGATTCCGCCCGCACTGGCTGCCGGCAATACCGTTGTGCTCAAGCCCGCCGAGTTCACGCCGTTCACCTCGGTGCGATTTCTCCAACTGGCGCGCGAGGCGGGCCTGCCCGATGGCGTGCTGAACTTGGTCATCGGCGGCACCGATACCGGCGCGGCCATCTCCGCCCATCCCGGCGTCAACAAGATCAGTTTCACCGGC
>JBMOGG010000342.1:0-2260 GCA_049318505.1 Sphingomonas sp.
GACGCGGCCGATCGTAGCCCGGACGCATTTTCCTTGGCGCGTCCGTGGGTTGCGAGGCCCAACGGCTAGCGCGGGTCCAGCATAACCGCCATGCGCCATTGACCTATATGCCATTGGCACATATAAGATGCACATGACCAGCTTGCAGACTGTGGTGGAGCTGCCCGAGTTTCTGCGGCGCGCCAAGGCGATCATGTCCGATGAGGACCGCGCCGCGCTGGTGGATTTCATCGCGGCCAACCCGGAGGCGGGTATCTCGCTCGGTGGTGGGTTGCGCAAGATTCGTATCGCCCGCGAAGGTGGCGGGAAGAGCGGAGGCTACCGGACCATCTATGTGTTCGGCGGTGCGCGTATGCCGATCTTTCTCATCACCGTGTTCGCCAAGAACGAGAAGGATAATCTGACCCCGACCGAGCAGGCGGCAGCGGTCGCGTTGAGCAAGCAGTTGCTCGGAGCCTATGGAGCCAAGGTATGAGCGAGTTCTACGATAGCCTGATGGAAGGGCTGAACGAAGCGCTGGCCTTTTCGCGTGGCGAGAAGACCGGGGTGATTGTCCACCAGATCGAAGTGCCCGTGGTCGATGTCGCCGCGATCCGTGCCAGCACCGGCCTGTCGCAAGGGGCTTTCGCGCGCAGCATCGGCGTCGCCAAGGGCACGCTCCTGAACTGGGAACACGGGCGGCGGCGGCCAACCGGCCCTGCCCAGGTTCTGCTCGCCATGATCGCCAGGAAGCCCTCGCTGGTGAGCGAACTGCTGCGCTGACACCACATTCGGGGTCATTTCCCGGATCGTGGAACGGGCTGCGATGCTGCGCATCTAGCCCGCATTTCAGATAGTCGCCCGTGAACAATACGTTTTGCCGCAGATGGCAAAGTAAAATTCCCCAGTTTGGACGCCTGCGTTGTCAGGTGTTGGCGAGTTTGGGGAGGGATGCCGAGACGAGCGCCGTGATCAGGGCACGCCAAAGGGCAGTCAGCCAGGCGACGAGGAGGCGCATGTTGTGCCCTGCCGCGACGAGGATGGCGTTGATGGCATCGCCGGCGGCGCCGGCGAGGTGGTTGCGCTCGAGAAGACCATCGGATTTGGTATGGCCGATGATCGGCTCGATGGCGTTTCTTCGGCGAAGCTCGCGGCGGATTGTGGGTGACGAGATGCCGCGACTATGGGCGATATAGATCTCAGCCTTGCCGGTGTGCTTGTGGCCTCGGTACCCCCGATCGACATAGGCCCGCTCGACGGCGATGCCTGTGAGCCGCTCGACCTGTTCAAGCTGTCCGCTCAGCGTGTGCCCGTCATACGGGCTACCAGGTAATGCCTGCATCCCGACGATGAACTGGCCGCCGGCAGTGCGCGCGTTGGTAACGGCGATCGAGGTCTTCACACCGAACTCGTAGCGCGTGCGCGCCTTGCCCTTGGCGATGCATTCGACCTCGGGCGCGTGCAGCGCGTACAGCTTGTCGGTGTCGCCAGCCTTTTGGGTAAGCACCCGAGCAACGCGCTCGCGTAGCCCTGCAAAGGCAGCCTCCAGCGCCTCGTTGCCAGCGATCTTGCGGCCGATGTCGCGATCGAGGCGCCCGAGCCAGGTCCGCATCTTGCGCACCCAGCGCATTGCCTGTTTGTGGCCCCGGCCATGGATGAGCCGCGACACGTCGCGCCTTGCCCGCCGTCCCACCCGCAGGAAGGATTGGCGCAACACGACCCCATGTTTTTTGGCAAGGCGGTTGAGCAATTCGATGCTGCGCATCAGCAAGTGACTGTCGGTGGGATGCGCGACGGCCTTGGTCTGCACGGTCGTATCGAGCGTCACGCGTTCCATAGCCTGCTCGGTCACTGCCTGCGTGCGCATCGCCACGCTCAGCGTTTCGGCAAGCAGCAGTTCGAGTTGGTCCGCACCGATCCGTCCCCGCCAGCGCGTCATCGACGAACGGTCGAGCACCAGCCTGTGGCGGAAGTATTGCTCTCCGCAGAAGTACTGGAAGTACGGGTTCTCCACCCAGCGCTTGCAGACCGCCTCGTCGGACAACCCTTCCATGTGTTTGAGCAGGTGCAGTCCCGCCATCAGCCGTGTCGGCAGCGCTGGCCGGCCTTTTTGCGTGTAGAACTTGCCATACGCCCCATCGAACCGCGACCAGTCGATCAACCCTGCTAGTTTTACCAGCGGGTGCGCCATGTCGATCATGTTGGTCAGCTGCATCCGGAACAGCTCGTCGTCCCGCAGTTTCGGCTTCTTCGGCGGCATCGAAAAACCCCTCGTCTCGTC
>JBMOGG010000343.1:0-2260 GCA_049318505.1 Sphingomonas sp.
TCGACGAAGTCGGTCTTGAGCTGTTCCTGCTCGACTGGAACGACAATCTGATGAACTTTTCGGGCCGCGACCAGGTCGATCACTGGATGAAGGCAATCAACTGGTCGCCATCGCTGACGCAGCAGGTAATTGGTGGCGCCAACGTGAGGATCGGTCTGCTCGATTTTACCGTGAAGGGTGAAGAATCTAAAAATATCATCCGGTCAGAAGGCATTTCGGAGATCTCGGGCATGCATGGCACCGCAGTCGCCAGCCTGATATTTGCCAGGCATGATAGTCGCGGGGTCATGGGCATCGCACCGACGGTAGAGGTTGTCAGCTACAACCCTTTTGATTCAAGCTTAACCGCTGGCTGGAGTGATATCCGAAAGGGCATCATGCATTTCGGGCCCCAAGTCAGAATCATAAACATGTCGCTGGGCGTTCGCGGCTGGACGCTAAACGATGGCTGGAACACGGTCTTTGCCGACGGCAAGCTTGCAACGGCGGCCCAGTCCCAGCTTTTCGTCCTTGCCGCGGGAAATGATGGCGTTGTCCAACCCGGCGATATCAAATGGGACGTTGCCAAAAATCCGGTGATCATTGTCGTCGGGTCGGTAGATCCTTCAGGTAAGATTTCGGCGTTTTCGAATACACCTGGAACGGCTTGCCTGGTGACGAACATGAACGCAAACGGTCAATGCAACGGTGCAGAAGATCTGCTGATGAAACGGTTCATGGTTGCGCCGGGTGAATTCATGCTCGTTTCCGATGGCGAGGGCGGGGTCACGCGAATGTCAGGCACGTCGTTTGCCGCGCCACTCGTTTCGGGTACGGCAGCCCTCATCGCCGATCGCTGGCCTTGGCTTTCGAAAATGCCGGACACTGTCGCCGATATTATTCTCAAATCTGCCAAAGACCTTGGCGCGCCCGGTGTCGACGAGGTGTACGGCTATGGACTGCTTGACGTGACCGCCGCTCTGTCGCCCAAGAGCTTTGACTCGCTCAGCTGGAAGGTCAGCGTGAACGGCGTCATCACAACCTATTCGGCAAAAACGATCCGACCGGCTGCGGTGTCGAGCAAATCGTCTTGGGAAGCCGCCGGGGCCTATGTCACGGTGTTCGACGACATCAACAAGACCTACCGGGATTTCACGATCCCTCTGTCGAGCAAGCTGATCGGCCAGACGGTCGGCACGTCAGGCGAACAGTTCCAAGCTTATCTCCAGAGCCGGTTCTGGGCCTGGGTTGCAACTCCGCCCAATGCACCTTCGACTTTTGGCTTTACCAACAGCCAGGCCGTCGCGCCACTCGCCGGATTTGGCGAACTTAATGCCGCCGTCACGCTTACCCCGCGCGCCTTTCGCCCGGGTCTGCGCCAGCGCAATGCGCCGTTCGATGCCGGATTGTCATTCCGTGTGCCAGGCGACAAAATCGGGTTCCGCTTCGGGTCGGGCAATGGCGCCGTCGCGCTGGCCAATCAGAGCGGGTTTCAGCTTGCTTCGGATTATGACGTCAATACCGGCGGTGCCAATCCCTTCCTCGCGCTGGCATCGGGTGGCAGCTATGCGTCGGTTGACGTTGCGCTCAGTGACCGGCTTTCGCTCTCAAGCGGCGTCGCATCGCAAAGTGCCCAGCGCGATCTCGACCGGACGGCTCCCGATACGCGCCAGACGCTGGCACGTCTGATGCCCTATCGTGCGACTGCCAGCAGCGTATCGCTTAGCTATCGTGCCACTGGATGGCTGTCGGCCACCGCCAGTTACACGATGCTGCGCGAAAAAACCGGCCTGCTCGGCGTCCAGTCGCTCGACCGGACCGACTTTGGCCAGGGCACAACCACCGACGCTGCTACCTATGGGCTCGATATTGCGCTGACGCCGACGCTGTCGGTGGCGGGCTCGGCAACGCTTGGCCGCACCCGCGCGGGCGACGCGACACGGCAGAACATTGTTGTCTCGCGCAGCGGCCTCACGAGCACTGCGTTTCAGCTGGCCGTCATGAAGTCGAAGCTTTTTGGCCAGAATGATAGTGTCCGGTTCACGGTGTCACAGCCACTGCATGTCGAGCGGGGATCGATTGATTTCAATTCGGTCGAGGTGGTCGATCGTCAGACCGGCGAACTGGGCGTGGTCAAACAAACAGTCGCGCTTCAGAGCCCCGCACGTATCCACGTCGCCGAGGCGATTTACCGGCGGCCCGTCATGGGAGGCGCGGCAGACGTGAGCCTGTTTGGCCGGGCGCGGATTGGCGGGGATACGCTGACCGCTCGGGACGCAGC
>JBMOGG010000344.1:0-2254 GCA_049318505.1 Sphingomonas sp.
AACCCCTTGCCTAGGCCCGCCGAAACCTTCTCGTTGAACAGCACTGACGGCGCCCGTGCTGGCCCGTCATAGACAACGAGGCGGACCGAATTCGATCCGATGTCGATAATTGCCCGCGTGGCCACCATTCAGCGTCGCCTGAGCCTCAGTGTCGGCACACTGCCGCCTTGATCGAGCGCAGCGCCACGCCCTGACAGCGAAGGGTTGGTCATAAAATAGCGGTGCAGGTTGAACGGCTTGGCGCCTGGTTCCACGCGGACGTAAGACCCATCGGACTGCAATTCCCAACTCTGTTCGGTATCGATCAGGTTCGCGACCATGACCTGATCGAGCACCTGATCATGCACTGTCGGTGTTTCGATGGGCAGCATATATTCGACGCGCCGGTCGAAGTTGCGCGGCATCCAGTCGGCCGAGGATATGAACACCTTCGCCTTATCGTTCGGCAGCGCCTTGCCCGCACCGAACGCCCAGATGCGGCTGTGCTCGAGGAAGCGCCCGACGATCGACTTGACGCGGATATTCTCCGACAGGCCCGTGACGCCTGGACGCAGGCAACAGATGCCGCGGACGATCAGTTCGACCGGCACACCCGCCGCGCTTGCCTCATATAATTTGTCTATGATCGCCGGATCGACCAGCGAATTCATCTTTGCCCAAATGCCCGACGCCCGACCGCTGCGGGCATGGTCAATCTCGGCATCGATCAGACCGGTAAGCTTGCCACGCAGTCCGGTGGGCGACAACGTCAGCAGCTCTAGACCGTGCGGCTCGATGTACCCCGTGATGTAATTGAACATCTGCGCCGCATCGCGGCCAGCTCGAGGGTCTGCGGTGAAGAAGCTGAGATCGGTATAGATCCGCGCGGTGATCGGGTGATAGTTACCGGTGCCGAAATGACAGTAGGTGCGGTTCAGCCCGCCTTCGCGCCGTACCACCATCGACACTTTCGCGTGGGTCTTCCAGTCAATGAAGCCATAAACGACCTGGACGCCAGAGCGTTCGAGCTGCGATGCCCAGAGCAGGTTCTGTTCCTCGTCGAAGCGCGCCTTCAATTCGACCACGGCCGTCACTGACTTACCCGCCTCCGCTGCGTCGCACAGCGCACGGATGACGGTCGGCTGCTTGCCGGCGCGGTAGAGCGTTTGCTTGATCGCCACCACATCGGGGTCGGCGGCGGCCTGCCGCAGAAAGGCGAGCACCACGTCGAACGTCTCATATGGGTGATGGACGATGATGTCCTTGGCGCGGATCGCGGCAAAACAATCACCGTCATAATCGCGGATGCGCTCGGGAAATCGCGGCGAATAGGGGGTGAATTTCAGATCGGGCCGATCCTCGTCGACCAGCGCCTCGAGCGCGCCAATGCCAAGGAATGCCTCTTTCTCGATAATCAGCGCATCGCCACCGCCGAGCTCGGCCTTGAGCACGGCCTCGAGCTCGGCATTCATACCGGTTTCGAGATCGAGGCGGATCACCCGCCCCCGCCGCCGACGCATGATCGCCGTACGGAAATAGCGGACGAGATCCTCGGCCTCTTCCTCAATCTCAAGATCGCTGTCGCGAATGATGCGGAACACGCCGGTGTCGCGCACGTCGTATCCGGGAAACATCGAAGCGGCATAGCGACGCAAAAGGCTCTCGATCGCGATATAGACAGCCGTCTCGCCGGGAAGGCGCACGAAGCGACCCAATGTCGGCGGGATCATCACCAGCTCGCGCACGGCCTCTCCGTCCGACCGACGCTTTAAATCGAAGATCAAACTGAGCCCCAAATTGGGGATAAACGGAAAGGGATGCGCCGGGTCGAGCGCTTGCGGGGTCAAAACCGGGAATATCTGTTCGCGAAAATAGGTGTCGAGCCAGTCAACCGACCCATCGGGCACGCCATCGGGCTCAATCACCTCGATACCCGCCCCCGCCAGTTCCATCGCGATATCGAGCCAAATGTCCTGCTGGGCATCGGTCAGATTGTCCGCGTCGGCGGCCAGTTCGGTCAACTGCTGCGCGACTGTCATGCCGTCGACTGAAATCTCGTCCACGCCCTGCAGCTGCTGGCCCTTGAGCCCGGCCACGCGCACCATGAAGAATTCATCGAGGTTGTTGCCCGAGATCGACAGGAACCGAAGCCGCTCGAGCAGTGGATGCGCGCGGTTGGTCGATTCCTCAAGGACCCGACGATTGAAGGCGAGCCAGCTCAGCTCGCGATTGAAATAACGACTTTCGCTCTCCGACATGATCCTGCCCTAGCTCC
>JBMOGG010000345.1:0-2254 GCA_049318505.1 Sphingomonas sp.
TGCGGAAGTCCCGGTCATTATTGCCAAGGGATGGAGCGACCCGCAAAAGCGCGCTTACGTCATTGCAGACAACCAGCTCGCGCTGAACGCTGGCTGGGATATGGAGCTTTTGCGCCTAGAGCTTTCCGACCTCGATGCGCTGGATTTTAACCTTGACCTAATGGGCTTTGGCGATGCGCTGGACGCGCTGCTGGCGCCAGACGGAACGGCCGGGCTTACGGATCCGGACGAGGTTCCCGATGCGCCCGCCGATCCGGTGACGCGCCCCGGCGACGTGTGGGTGCTGGGGCGGCATCGGATTATCTGCGGGGACTCAACCGTCGCCACCGACGTCGAGCGCGTGCTGGCCGGCGTGAAGCCGCTGTTGATGGTCACGGACCCGCCCTATGGGGTGGAGTATGATCCGACCTGGCGAAAGACTGCCGGAGTCAACAAAAACGACAAAAAGATGGGCAAGGTTCTCAACGACGATCGCGCAGACTGGCGCGAAGCATGGGCGCTTTTTCCCGGCGAAGTAGCCTATGTTTGGCATGCCTCCCTGTTTACGCGCGAGGTTCTTGATAGCCTTGAGTCGTGCGGATTTAAGCACCGATCAATGATCATATGGGCAAAGGACCGCTTTACATTAGGAAGGGGCGATTATCATTGGCAGCATGAGCCAGCGTGGTACGTTGTGCGCGACGGCAAGGCTGGACACTATGTTGGCGGGCGCAGCCAATCGACCGTTTGGAACATACCGGCGCGCGATGATAGCGGCGTAGGCCACGGCACCCAAAAGCCCGTCGAATGCATGAAGCGCCCGATTGAGAACAACAGCGCGCCAGGCCAAGCCGTGTATGAGCCCTTCAGTGGCAGCGGCACGACGATCATTGCGGCGGAAATGACTGGGCGCCAGTGCTTCGCCATTGAACTTTCGCCCGCCTACGTGGACGTCGCCGTCACCCGCTGGGAAAGGTTCACCGGCCAAGCCGCAACGCTTGACGGCGACGGGCGCACGTTTGCCCAGGTTTTAGCCGAGCGCCTGCCCGCCGAATCTATAAAAGCACAGATTGGGGCTGCGTCGTGATCCGCTGGATGCGCTACGTCGATCACGCCAAAGTCTCGGCTTTTAAGGCGCAAGGGTGGCGCAGCCTTGGGCCTGTCGTCGGCTACATGGGCATTTACTCCGAGTTGATGGAGTGGCCCCACGAAAACGAGCCGCCGGAGGCCCCGCAATGACCGCAAAGAACAAGGGCGGGCGCCCCTCGCACGCGCCGACGCCGGAACAGCGCAAGCAGGTCGAGTTGATGTCCGCTTACGGCATCAAGCAAGCGGAAATCGCGGGCGTTCTTGGCATTGATCGCAACACGCTTATGAAGCATTATCGCGAGGAGCTGGATCTTGGAACCGCAAAGGTTGTTGCCCAGGTCGCCAACTCGCTTGTGAAAAAGGCGCTGAGCGATCGACCGGACGCCGTCAACGCAGCTAAGTTCTTTCTTGAGCGCCGGGCGGGTTGGAGCGAGACGCTTGAGCATACCGGCACAATCGTACACGAGGCGCGCGTTTCTGAGCGCGCAGAGCGCGTTCGTTTGGTGCGCGAGCGCCGCAAAATGATAGAAGCGTCCGATGAAGACGACGGCCTCACACACTGACTTTACAGACGAGGACTTTGACTTCCTTGCTGAAGACCTCCCGACATATGCGGAGGTTGCGCTTGTCGTGCGGCCCAAAGAGGGCGATCCGCGCCCGCTGATCCTCAACGCCTCGCAGCGCTTTGTGCATAAGCGATTGGAGGAACAGCGCGCAAAAACCGGCAAGGTGCGGGCGCTAATTTGCAAAGGGCGACAACAAGGCGTTAGCACCTACGTTGGCGGGCGCTTTTATTGGCGTGTCACGCATCGGCGCGGCGCGCGGGCGTTTATCCTGACGCACGAAATCCCGGCGACCAACAATCTCTTTGGCATGACAAAGCGATTTCACGAAAACTGCCCCGATGAGCTTCGGCCCACCACCGGCGCGTCAAACGCCAATGAACTGACCTTCCCTGGTTTGGATAGCGGCTACAAAGTGTCCACGGCGGGCGGCATCCCGGTTGGCCGATCGGAAACGCTGCAATATGTGCATGGATCCGAAGTCGCGTACTGGCCAAACGCTGCGGCTAACCTTCAGGGATTGCTGGAAGCCGTGGCGTCGGCGCCCGACACAGAAGTCATCCTTGAGACCACGGCCAAAGAACCAGGCGACGCGTTTCACTCCATGTGGAAGGCGGCCAAGG
>JBMOGG010000346.1:0-2252 GCA_049318505.1 Sphingomonas sp.
GAGGAGACGCGGGCGTAGATCACCGCCTGATTGCGGGCGGGATCGGCGGCGGGTGCGGACTTCGAGGTCTTGGCCATTTTGTTTAGTGTAAACTGAACATATAACTATTGCAAGCGGTGCACATGATCACTTAGGCCCAGGAACGGTCCCATCAAACGACGCAAGCATACGATGGCCACGCCAAAGCGGGGTCGGTGGGATAGCGCCGGTCGGGTCAAAAGCATCATCTGCATTGGCAACCGACACCGACGCGAAATGGCCCGATTTGCCGATGCGCGCACACCTTTCAGCAATGGCTCGCCAATTCCTCGGTGGTTCCGCCATCTTCTTGGGGTATTTGGCAGCCCGCACAACGACCCACTCCGGGCCGCTATCACCCACGAACCATATCGATGGGTCGACGGAGGGATTCCCCTGCCATGACATCAGTTTCCTGCCCTGCTTGTCCAAATGGTCTCGCACGATCTGGACGGCAAAGTCCTGCAATTCCCAGTCCGTCATCTCGATCAGCTCGTCGCTAACAAGCGCAACCGGATCAATCGGCGTGCCGGTCGCAAGGTCCAGCAGGCCCCATCCCGATGTAGCCGGCAGCCATGCCCCCCCTTTGCGCCTCATTGGCATCACGCACGCGTGACCTTTGCAGCCTTCCGCGATCGACAGAAGTCCATGCCGATTCCCCGGTACTTCAAGCTTGCCTTCAACATCCTCAATACGGAGGAACAAGAGCTGATTTCCGAGCCGGAACGAAAGATGCTCAAGAAATGGCGGAGTGATGTTCACCTTCAACCAGCTATGAAGCGGGCCCAGCACTTGCCTCTGAATGTGCCGCCCGGCCGCTTGCCAGCAGAGTGCAAACTTTTCGGAGATCCCATGCATCTCAATGTCGTGCATGACTCTCCCCTTCCAAACGTTGGGGTGCCTTTTCTCCGACCAAGCCGCCGACCCCCAGTATCCAGCCCTCTACGTGTGCCACCGTACGCTCGGGTGGGTTCAGGTCGGGCTTTAGAAAGGCGGCAAGGCTACCGTCCCGGTCTGCACGCGATAGCCAGGCGGCGATGCTGAAGGCGTCATGCTGGTCGCCGGTGCGGTTCTCCCTGGCGAAACCGCGGCTCCACAGGGCCGGATATACCTCGGCGATCGCCGATCGACCGGCCGGAATGTCCCAGCCGTCGAACGGCCAGAAATCCAAGCGCTGGCCCAGCTGCTGGCGGATGAAGCGCAACCACGGGATGCCGGCATGGGTAGATTTGGCCACCGAGCCCTGGACGTCGAAATGGAACACCGACTTGGCGCTGCCAGCCCGTTCCTCGGTCAGCCGCCGCCAGCGGGCATGGCCCATGCGTGCCGCGCCGTTGCCGGCGATTCCATCGCGGATGAACTCGACATAGACGTGATCCTCGTCGGTCGGCCAGTGGCCCTGGAAATCGTCGAGGAAGCGCGGCCAGTCGGGCAACAGCCCATGCTTTTCGAAATAGCGCAGCGGGAAGGAAAAGCCGTGGTCGATGCCGACCAGTGTAGGCGTATCTTCGGCCAGCCGCTCCACCAGCCATTCGGCGATGCCCTTGCGCGTCCAGTATTTGCGCGGGCTCGGCGGCGGCGGCACTTCAACCGGATGCCCATCGCCTTCAGCCAGATAGACGCGCAAGCCCTTCAGGCTGGCGGTCGGCGTCTCCGCGCCCGAATAGTCGATGCCGATGGTGCGGGCGAAGGCAGGCATCGACGATCAATCGTCCTTCGACATGACGTGCGCATGGTAGCTGCACAGATGGCCGTCGCCATATCGATAGTCGTCGAGCGTCAAACCGTCACTACAAACAGCGCATTCGAAGCCGTCGAGGCTGAATCCACAACCTGGATTGAGACATTTTGCTTCAGCAAAGGCATAAGTTTCCTTGAAGCACTCCGGGCACTCCTCCAGAACCGAATTGTCGCCTTCCATCGCCGCGATGTGGGCTTCGGCCGAAAGGCTTTCTTTCAGTGCGGTCTCTATGACCTCATCGAGTTCCGCCGGCTCCCCGCATTTGGAACAAACAAGAACTAAGTCATCGGGCTTTGCCGCATTCACGTTGTCGTTTCGAATAAGACTCGACGAGCATT
The DNA here is from genome assembly GCA_049318505.1 of Sphingomonas sp. Classification (GTDB taxonomy): domain Bacteria; phylum Pseudomonadota; class Alphaproteobacteria; order Sphingomonadales; family Sphingomonadaceae; genus Sphingomonas_O. Next base: position 2,098 of record JBMOGG010000346.1, read on the forward strand.
TTGGGCACCGAAAGTCCTTGAAAGCTTTCGCAAGCGTATCGGTTTCCCAGCTAACCCGCATTATTCATCCCATTGACTCTCCCGTCGCGCAAACCTGCGTTTTGGCTTGACTGGTTTGCGCTTTCGCCGCTTCTCGGACACGGCTCTTCGTCACC
>JBMOGG010000347.1:0-2245 GCA_049318505.1 Sphingomonas sp.
GCCGCCTTGCGCGCATCGAGCTTCCCGACGGTGAGAAGCCTAAGATCGATGCTGAGATTGAGGAGCTGACCGAAGACGAGGCAACGACGGAGCAGGAGCGCATTAAGCGCAAATGGGCAACCGTTGAGGCGTTGGTCGGCTCGGAAAAGCGGCTTGCGATGGTTGCAGCCGATCTGGTGCGGCACTTCGAGGATCGGGTTGCCGCTATGGACGGTAAGGCCATTGTGGTTTGTATGAGCCGACGCATCTGCGTGGCTCTCTATAACCAGATCGTTGAGCTCCGGCCCGATTGGCACAGTGACGACGACTTCGCGGGCACGATCAAGGTGGTAATGACCGGTTCGGCCGCCGATCCTCAGGATTGGCAACCACACATCGGAACCAAGGCCCGGCGCGATCTCTTGGCGAAGCGGGCCAAAGACCCGAAAGATGCGCTCAAGCTCGTGATCGTCCGTGACATGTGGTTGACCGGCTTCGACGCGCCGTCGATGCACACGATGTATATCGACAAGCCGATGAAGGGCCATGGGCTGATGCAGGCTATTGCCCGGGTGAACCGTGTCTTCCGCGACAAGCCTGCAGGCCTAGTCGTTGATTACATCGGGATCGCCCAGAACCTCAAAAATGCGCTCGGCCAGTATTCCGGCTCCGATCAGCGCCAGGCCGGAATTGACGAGGCCGAAGCGGTCGCCGTGCTGCTCGAGAAATACGAGATCGTAAAGTCGATGTATCACGGCTTCGACTATGCTCGAGGCTTGGCTGGCACGCCGCATGAACGACTGATTGTGCTCGCCGAAGCGATCGAATGGATTCTGACGTGTCAACATGAGGCAGCCGCGAAGGTTGCCAGCGAGGAAGGCAAACGTCGCGAGACCCGCCGCTATCAGGATGCCGTTCTCGCCCTTTCCAAAGCGTTCGCCTTGGCGTCAGCAAGCGATGAAGCCCGGGACATCCGGGATGAGGTCGGTTTCTTTCAGACGGTACGCGCTGCGCTGGTGAAATCGGTTGATGACGCAGGGAAGAGTGCTGCCGATCGCGAGTTCGCTATCCAACAAATCTTGGATCGGGCAGTCGTTTCAACAGAGATCGTGGACATTCTCGCTGCTGCCGGCATCACGACACCAGACATCTCGATCCTATCGGACGAATTCCTTGCCGAGGTTCAGCAGCTCGAAAAGAAAAACCTCGCGCTTGAGGCATTGCGGAAGCTGTTGGACGATGAAATCCGCTCACGTAGCAAAACCAACGTAGTCGAGACCAAGCGCTTTTCCGAGCGCCTGGAAGCCGCAATCGCCCGCTACCACACGAACGCGATTAGTACCGTGGAGGTGTTGCAGGAACTGATCGACCTCGCCAAAGAGGTGCGCGCAGCGCGCAGGCGGGGCGAAGATGAAGGTCTGTCGCAGGACGAGATTGCCTTCTATGACGCCTTGGCCGAAAGCGAAAGCGCTGTCAATCTTATGGGCAATGACAGTCTGAAAGTGATCGCTCACGACCTTCTCGTAAGCCTGAAAGGGAGCATTTCGGTTGATTGGTCACACCGCGAAAGCGCGAGAGCACGGATGCGTGTTCTAGTAAAGCGGATACTCCGGAAGCATGGTTACCCACCCGATCTACAAGACGTAGCTGTGCAGACCGTTCTTCGACAAGCTGAAGCGCTTTCTGCGAAATGGTCACGATGAGGCAATGGCCATGTGAGAGTGCGGATGTATCGATGATCTTTGGCTGATCGGCGAAGGGAAACATGTCTTCGCCGACGCCAATCGTATCGGTGTTAAACGCTATCCTCAAACGCTCTTCCATTGGCTGGCGTGCACGTTCTCAGCATCGTTTGTTCATACTCCTCGATGTCCGATAGCCGGTAAACAACCCGGCCACCTAGTTTCACGAATTTCGGCCCTTCGCCTGTCCAACGCCACCGTTCAAGTGTACGATGGCTGATCCCCCACCGCACTGCCAATTGGATTTGGTTTATGCAATTTGCCTTCATTTCCGTTTCCTTTCGCTGAGGCCAGTTTGACTGCGACACAACGAAGGCGTGGGTGGCGAACACTATCAAGGCAATACTTGCGCGCGGGTCGAAACCAGCGCGTGGCGCCACTTTGTCTTGTCCAGAGAAGTTCTGCGGTGGCGAAGATTCGCCTAGCAATACGAGAGCGCACTGACGCGATGTGGGGCTTACCATGAGCTAGTTGGTGGAATAGGTCTTTCCCTCCGCCAACAGCCTGCTAAGCGGTCCAACCTA
>JBMOGG010000348.1:0-2224 GCA_049318505.1 Sphingomonas sp.
GGTTCGGGCTCGCTGGGTGACGGCCAGGCGGTCGTAACCATCGTAACGTCCAATTAGTCGGGAGCAGGCGCATGCTAAGGATGTGGGCGATTGCCGGTGTATTGTGTGCCTTGAGTTTTTCAGCCGATGCGTCGGCGGCCTGCCTGTCGAAGACAATCCAGGGTGACGTGGCAAGCGTACCATCGCGGAAAGGATTTCAGCGCGCAGCGCCAACGAGCAAGGTGACGATCGTCGTCGCCGACGCTGATGCGGCTGCTTATTCAAAGAAGGGCTTTGCACCGGAGGCATGTCCGTCCGTGGACAAAGACAAGGCGAAGCTCGCGCGCGACATCTGTGCCACCGCAGCGTTCGGCAATGAAGCTGTGCAGGCGCGATTCACGAGCGTGCTTGGCGTGCCGCCGAGGGAACTGTGCGACACAGCCAAGAAGGCTGTCGGTACCGCTGCGACAGCTGAAGCAGCTCGAGACCCGGCTCAGCCATAGTTTTTGCGAAGAACAATCATTTCTCACGGGCGCTCGGCGCGCCTTTCCGAGGGGATAAGCGCATGAAGAAGGCATCGACGCGGATCATTCTAGCTTGCCTGCTCGGGTCGGTGAGTTCGATCGCATGCGCACAGTCCATCTCGATCCCGGCGCCTGCAACGCGCTCCCCGATCGACGAAAACGGCGTCAATCTTTCTACTGGCAGCATTTCCGTGACCGACCCCGGTATCGCGATCGGACCGGAAGGGTCCGCGCTTTCGCACACCCGCCGGTGGGTCGGTGCCGGATGGCGGCACAGCTTCTTTCTGACCGTCAGCACGACGTCCAATAGCGCGACTGTCAGCATCGGCGGGCAGAGCAACAAGTTCAACTTATCGGGCGGCGTCTATACGCCCGACACGGCTGACGGCACCACACTGACCGCCACGACAAACGACTTCACCTACACCCTTGCCGACGGTACAGTTTTCACCTTCGACCGCACGCTGGTGAACAACAACAGCAGCTATTACGGCACCGTGGCCGCAGTCGGTACGCTTGTCGTTCTTCCGAACAATGAACGGGTGACCCTGACATACAAGCAGGGCAGCTACGTTTACGGGAGCATCACGATCTACACGATCCGGCTGCAATCGGTGAACAGCAACTCCGGTCTCCAGCTCAAATATGGCTATGTGAACGACAGTTTGACGTCGACCACGGTCGATGACTGGTACCGGATCGGCAATGTGCGCGGTATCAACAACATCGTCGAGTATTGCGATCCGACCGCCGATGCATGCAGCGGACTCACGCAGTCATGGCCATCGGTGACCTATGCGCGCATTTCCGGCGGCAATTACTGGTCAGAAACGGTTACTGACGCATTGGGGCGCGCCCGCACATTCGTCGCTGATGCGAGCAATCGGCTTACCGACGTCAAACCACCGTCGAATCAAGGTACAATGGCATTCACCTATGATGCCAACAGCCGTGTCGCTTCGGCGACGCGCACGGGGACGACCTCGTACAATGAGAGCAGCTCGACCACCACCTACACCAGAAACTACGCTTGGTCTGTCGCCAACGATGTTCTGACGTCGGTGGGCACCGACAACCTCGGACGAACCCGTACGGTCACCGCCAGCACGGTCACGCAAAACATCCTGACCGATAAGGACGCCCTGAACCGCACGACGTCGTTCACCTACGATACCTCAGGCCGCCTGTACGAAACCATCGCGCCTGAGGGAAACAAGGTTCAATATCAGTACGACGGGCGCGGAAATATTACGACCAAGACGGCGGTTGCCAAGCCGGGTTCGGGGTGGGCTAACATCGTCGCGCAGGCGCGTTTTCCAACGAGCTGCTCAAACGTCAAGACTTGCAACAAGCCTTATGAAACCGTCAATTCTCGCGGTGAGTATACGACGTACGACTATGATGCCACGCATGGCGGTGTAACCAAGATCATCGTTACAAATACGGCCGCCGGGGACCGCGAAACGCGATATGCCTATTCGACGGTCTACGGCCAGGCAAAGAACGCTGGCGGCACTATCGTTGATGCGGCGAACCCGATTTACCGGGTCACCTCCATATCCACCTGTGCAAGCGGAACGCCGACGGCTTGCGTGAACACCGCCAATGAGACACGGCAGACGTTCAGCTACGGCAGCAGCGGTGACCCGCAGAAACTGGCACCCAAATCTATTTCGATTACGTCGGGAACAGGTTCGGTCTCGTCGACCACCGCAGTGACC
>JBMOGG010000349.1:0-2218 GCA_049318505.1 Sphingomonas sp.
GATCGTCGAAATCCACGAGACCGGCGGCCTGCTTGGCATCGGCATAGGCCCGCGCGTAACGACGTGCAGCGTAGAGGCCGTGCGCGATGTCAGTTGCGAGCGCGGCGCGCGCGGCGCGCTCGAGCAACGCGTTGCACCAGTTATGCAGCCGGTCGATGAGCGCCGCATAACCAGGGTCCTTAGGGCCACCTTTGCGAAATTCGCCTTTCTGCGTCAGCCAGACGGAGGAAAGTGGCGCCAACTCTGCGGCACGTTGCTTTGCGCCTCCCAATAGCCAGTTCGCAACTTTATCGGCGGCTGCATCCCCCGTTTTTGTGCCCCAGTCGACATTCATCCGTGCAAGTTCGAGCAGTGACGGGCGATCGATCGCATCGTCTTTGCAGGCATGCTCCAGGTCGACGGCCGAATAGTCCGCCGGTACGTCGAGCGCGCGGCGGACGACCGCCTCGATTCCTTCAGGCAGACTGTCCAGTGCTTCCTTGTGCTTGGCTGCGCGCAGCAGGAAGTTTTGGGTCCCTGCCTCGCCCAGCCGCCGTGACAGCGCGCTGAGCGAAGCGATCAGTCGCGTATCGCTTTCGTGCTCACCCTGTTCGGCGAGGCCGCCCAGCACAGTCGACGCAAGCGCCGCCTGCTCGCGCCCCTCTACGGCGCGAAACCCGGGTGTCAGTCCCGATTCGAGCGGAAACGACCCGAGCAAGGTCTGGCAGAAGGCGTGAATGGTCATCACGCGCAGGCCACCGCCCCGCGCCTCAAGTACCGAGGCGAACAAGGTTCGGGCATGCGCGACGTTTTCCGGCTCGTGCGCCTCGCCAAGCGCGAATAATTCGTGCCGCAGTGCCTTTTCATCGAGCCGCGCCCACCAGGCAAGGCGGCTGTGCACACGCTCGGCCATTTCGGCGGCGCCTGCCCGCGTGAACGTCAGGCAGAGGATCGAGTCAGGACGCACGCCGGGCCGGAGCAGCAGCCGCAGGACGCGCGCGGCCAGCACATAGGTTTTGCCCGTCCCTGCGGATGCCGACAGCCAGACGTCGGCATCCGGCGATGATGCCGACGCCTGGGTGTCCTTCAGGACTGAAAAGGGCTCAGTCTTCGCGGCCATACCACTCGTCCCGACGCATCAGCTGGTCGTAATCCTCGTAAGGAGCATATTCTGGGTGCAGCTTGGCGGTGAAGGGATCGCTTCCCGTCAGCCAGCGTTCTGCCGCCGTTGTGAAAATCGCGACGGCATGAGCCACGAAGTCAGCCTTGGGGGTCTGGCCTGTCCCGCCAACCGGCGATGTCATCTTCCCAAAACCGTCGCCGTTTTTGGCGAGCGACCAATACTCGAACGCCGTCACTTTCCCACCGCTGGCAACGGCGATCGGGGGGCTGTCGAGTTCGAATCCGCCGCGCTCGGCAATCGCCGCCAGCAGACCAAGCTGCATCGAATAGCCCGCCGCGACCACCTTGCCGCCAGGTGCGCTGCCGGTCTTGTAATCGACGATCGCGAGCGTGCCGTCGTCGAGCCGGTCGATGCGGTCGGCGATGCCGGTCAGGTCGATGCTGGCGATATTGGCCTTGCCCCGCACCTCGGAAAGGATAGGCACGCGATGGTCCTCGCTACGCTGGATGGCGATGCGGTCGGCGACCCACTGGCATGGCTCGATCAGGCGAGGCCCCCAAAGGGTGCGGACGATGGGATGGACGCCGGGCTCGTTCAGCAGCGCGTGAATACGCGGGACGAGCTGGTCGGGATGCAGCTTGTCCTCGCGCATCCACGAATCGAGCACGGCATGGACCGCGCTGCCCCGCCATGCAGGGCCAGGTTCAGCATCGACCGGGTCGAGTGGCGACAGGCCGAGCATCGACCGGGCATAAAAGGCATATGGGTCGGCCTTAAGCCGGTCGACATCGGTCACCGAAATGCGGCGTGGCCGCTCGGCAACGGGAGGTGCCGGCGCCGGGCGATGAGCCGGTTCAGGCACACCGATATTGGCGTCGATATTCGTGGCGAGCGCGGGAAGGCAAATGTCCTTTTCAAGGCCCCCCGTCATCGCTTCCAGCCGGAGCAGGAAACGCGACGCAATGGTTGCCGAACGGGCATCTCGGGTCGCGCGGGTAATCAGCACTTCACTTGCTCCCAGCGCAACCGCCAGGTCATGCGCGGCAAGACCGACACGTCGTTCGGGATCGGCGAGCTCAAGTTCGCGGCGAACGCGTGGGCTTAGCCAGGGGTCGG
>JBMOGG010000350.1:0-2215 GCA_049318505.1 Sphingomonas sp.
TGCTCTTTAGCGATCGAATGATATGCAGAAGATAGGCGTAGTCGCCTTGCTTCGCGGGCGGCACGCCGAACGATTTGAAGCGATCATACTTGTCGTTCAACGGGTCAACGCCGGTGCTCCAACGCTTGTCGCTGAACGGTGGATTTGCGACAACGTAATCGAAGGTCTTCAACGCATCGCCATCGCGGAACTTTGGATCGGCGAGCGTGTTGCCTTGCATAATCAGCGCGGTGGGGTTGTTGTGCAGGATCATGTTCATGCGCGCGAGCGCGCTCGTTGCGGCGTCCTTCTCCTGGCCATAGAGCGTGACGCTCGTACCGGCCTCGTCACCCACTTTCAGAATCAGCGAACCTGACCCGCATGTCGGATCGTACACGGTGGTGTTGGCACCGGTCTTGGCATTCTTGATGCCGAGTATCTGCGCCATGATCCGGCTGACCTCAGCCGGCGTGTAGAACTGCCCCTTGCTCTTGCCACTTTCGGTAGCGAAGTGACGCATCAGATACTCATAGGCATCGCCCAAAATGTCGTCGCCATCAGCGCGGTTTTTTGAAAAGTCGAGCGCCGGATTTTCGAAAATTGAAATAAGGTTGGTAAGACGCTCAACCATCTCCTTGCCGCTGCCAAGTTTTGAAGCGTCATTGAAATCAGGAAAATCTGAAAGCCGGTTAGCATTGACGAGTGGTGCGATGATCTTCTTGTTGATCTGATCGCCAATGTCGGGCTTACCCTTCAAAGCAACCATGTCTTTGAAGCTCGCACCTTCGGGGATAGTGATTGGTGCAAACTTTACATCGGCGTATTTGTCGCTGACATATTTTATGAAGAGCAATACGAGGACATAGTCCTTGTACTGGCTGGCATCCATGCTGCCGCGCAACTCATCACAACTAGACCACAGTGAACTGTATAATTCAGATTTTTTGATTGCCATTTCAGTACCTTAAGAGCCCCATAATGGTCTATTTGAATCTGACTGACAAGCAGGCACGACGCGACCTCCGCCTGACGCTGGTTAACCCACATACCATTGACCTCCAAGGGGTTTGGATACGGCTTTCTGAGGGCTCGTCAGCCGAATCGGCTGGCTACAAGTGGGGTTCCAAGGGGCTGCCTCTTGGTCGTGGTTCAGGGCACGAAAGACCTGACGGGATTCAACCGGCGAACGGTTGACGGCATCCAATCCGCGAAGGGTTGGTCGAGGGTGTCCAGAGGGGCGCGAATGCCCCTATCGGTCATGGGGGTGTCGGGGGAAGCAGGAACGCTCCGCCTGACTGGTGATGCATCGGCCAAACGATGCACTGGCAACGTCCGCCCTGCCCCTGATCTGTGTGAGCAGATCCACATGGGCATGGGGTTCGGAGTGTTGCCAGCGGCGAGAGGGATGCAACGGGAGAGCGCAGCGTCTCCCTTGCCAAGGAGTGTGAAATGCAAGCGCAGCTTGTAGTTACGCACACTACTTGCAGTCGGCGTTAGCACGCCTGTTTTGCCTAAGCGGAGTCGGATAGAACCGACGTGTTGGAATTGTCGCTCATGGGCAGGGCACCCATTCTTCGCGGGCGTGATCGTCCAGCCTTATCGGCACGATACACGCGGAGTTTGCCCCAGGCTAGAACCGCGCTTCTGCCAAACGATGCCTCGAAAGGAGAGGCATCATGGCGAAGCCTATTACACTGCCTGGAAGCGTTCGAGGCCTTCTGGGATTCAATGCGGTCTTGCACTTGGTGTCGGCGATCTTCGCCGCCATCTGGGTTGCTCGACTGGTCGCGCCGCAAGGCACGATGTCGGCACTGAACTGGGTTGAGGTTCTGTTGTCTGCGGCGGCGGTTGCCGCCGGTCTGACCTACGGTTCCTTCCTTGCTCTGCGCTACCTGCCGGCACTGCCACCGTCGCTGCGGCGCGGTGCCATCATCGCGTTCATCGCCGCTTATTCTGCGCTGGCGATTGTGCTGGCGGTCGCGGCATCGTCGGCACTTGCCGCGACTGCCGGCGAGCGCGCGCACATGGAAGCGTCGCTGGCAGCGATGCGATCGGCGACCGAAGATCGCCGTCGTGCTTTCGCATCGATCGTCAACCGCGCGCCTGCGCTGCTGGAGTGCATCGATACGGCGTCAGCGATGAGCAGGCAGGAGGCCGCCACGGGCGCCTTCAGCCGTGAGGGTGGCGATGTGGGCCGCGTGGCAATCACGCTGTCGAACATCGCCAAGGGCTGCTC
>JBMOGG010000351.1:0-2206 GCA_049318505.1 Sphingomonas sp.
ACCCTCAATTAAAAGGCCATCGTCCGAGGGCTGTGGTCAGAGGGGTGTGGCAGGTTGGGCGGTAGTGTAACTTGAGGTCTGGAAATTCGCTGACGCTGGAAGCGTGAAGCCCGTGCTGAGGCGCGCCTCAGCACGGGCTTCACACCCACACCCATAACGAATTTCCAGACGTGAAGTTACACCACCCCGAGCCGCTGCGGCGCTGGCTGTTGCGGAAACAAAACCGTCCCCTTACGGACACCGCACTGGCGTCGGAAATGGTCTTGTCTCATGTGAGTGCGACAGTTTGTTCTTACTCAGGATCCAAGCCGCACGCCTTGTCGCCTAATTGCTATCGAAGACGCATAAGTGTATGTGTGTGTGTGTGTGTGTGTGTCTAGACGCATGTGAGGGAATGACGTGAGTGAGCTAGCCCGCTGGAGCCTGAAAGTCTCGCGCGACACGGATGTCGCGCTGCGAACACTGTTGGCAACGCGCGGTGGTCGGAAAGGTGACCTGTCCAAATTTGTTGAGGAGGCGGTCAGCCGAGAGGTCTTCCGCCAGACGGCCAGCGATATCCGTGCGCGCAACGCCGGCGTCAACGAGGACGAGGTGGCGCGTCTGGTTGAGGAGGAACTTGGCGCTGTTCGGTTGGAGTTCTGGGCCGATGCGCGGCATTAGGCCGTGCGAGTTATCCTCGATACGAATATCCTGCTGAGCGGTCTGCTGTCCCCATCTGGTATTCCGGCACGTTTGATTGACGCATGGCTGGACCGCCGGTTCGTGCTCGTCAGCCACTCAATTCAGCTCGACGAGTTTCGCGCGGTCAGCCGTCGGGACAAGATCAGGAACCTGGTTCGGCCGTCGGAAGCGGGCAGGCTAGTCAATCAGATTGCCGCTCTAGCGGAGATGCCATCGCGACTGCCTCAAGTGCAACGTTCGCGTGATCCACGCGACGATTTCCTGCTTGCGCTATGCGACGCAGGTTCAGCTGACCGATTGGTGACCGGTGATAAAGATGACCTGCTCGCTCTGCGCCAGCACTGCGCAACACGCATTCTGACGGCGGCTACGTTTGCGACGGAGATCGATCTCTGAAAGGTCCCCTTGCGGACACTCACGGAAAACGCAACTCACCTCATCAAGGCGCGGCAGGCATGCGTCAGCGCGCGCCGGGCGGATCGCTTACAAAGGCCGGCACCGCAGCCTCGTTGGCAAACCGCCAATCTGAGAGATAGGCCAATTGGACTATCTTGGTCATCTTGGGATAGTTGATCTTATCGGCGATATCACTGGTATGATGATAATCAGGATGAAAGCCGGTAAAGAACCAAAACGCTGGCACGTCCTTCAATACGAAAGGGAACTGGTCGCTGCGGAAGAACACGCTGAGTGCGTTTTCATGGTCGAAGCGGTCATCAAGGACAAGCCCGATGCTGCGGTTGGCGGCGCGTACTGTGCGGTCGAAATCCGAGCTGTCCCGCGCCGATCAGGTTCAACCGGTTGCTGGTATCAGCGGGGATTTCGATTAATCCCTCGGTCTGTTCGCTGGGAGTTTCATCGCGGCCGATCATGTCGAAATTGATCATCGCGCGGGTCGTCATCAGTGGCCGCAGCGGTTTGGCTGCGAGATGATAACTGCCCAGAAGGCCGCGTTCTTCGGCGGCGAACACCACAAAGAGGATCGAACAGTAGGACGCGACCAAAGGTCGAACGGTAGCCGGCGGTCAGTTCCCAATTCTCGCCTTTGATGTCATGGACGATACAGCTTCCCGGCCAGGTGAGCAGAGTCGGGATAACAAGCCCGACGCCTTTGCCCGAACGGGTGGGCGCATAGCAGAGCACATGCTCCGGCCCGTCATGGCGCAGATAGAGATTGTTGAGTTTACCGAGCAATACGCCTTTGTCATCGAGCAACCCGGCACGGCGGACCTCGCTCGCCTTGGCCCAGCGCGCCGAGCCATAGGTTTCGGCATTCTTGATTTCGCGCGCGCGCCAAACCGACATGCCCATCGCGACGACAATTGAGACCAATCCGCCCGAGACCGCGATGGTGCCGCCGGTATCGAAGATATGCGGGGCATAGGCGTCGAACGAGAACCACCACCAAAACAAGTCATAGGGACGATAGATTGGCCAACTGCCGAGCGTGAACCAAGGTTCGCCGAGTTCAGGCTGATAACCAAGTTCGGAAGCGGTCCACTGCGTTGCCGACCAAATGCCGGTC
>JBMOGG010000352.1:0-2205 GCA_049318505.1 Sphingomonas sp.
CCCCGCCAGCGCCTTTGATCACGCGCGGTGCCGGCCGCGGGTCCCTCCTATGGACGACCGCGCCACCCCTCAGACACCGACAACGGGGGTCAATGTTGGACGCCGATCCGGGGTCAACTTTGCGCGCCGATTGACAAGCTGTCTGACGACGGCGCTCGACTGCCTAGCTAACTGTCGGCTCAAAGCGAAGACCTACAGTAAGCCGCACACGCAGGAGCGGCTTCAGTGTCCTAGACCTGGTCCTTCATGCCGGCCGGTGCCGACATTTAGGGAACGACAGGTTTCAGGACGGTCTCGCGGCCACTTGAACGACCGAGATTAGGGCGCAATGCCGTCCGACAGCTCAATAGTTTGCGAACGACAGCTTCGGTCGCGAGCCGCCGTTCAGAGGCCGATGCGGGAATGGCTTAAACTGGGTCGGAAGCAGCCGCGATGGAAGGAGGCCGAGTTACGGCGGCAAACCCGCTTATGCGGAGGCAAGACATCGAAGTCATGCTGCAGTCCCATCGTGTTCGAATGCCGATGCCATGCGCGCCACGTCACGGGCATGGAGGCCGTGCGTTGCTGCAACCACGCGCCATTCTGCAACGGCGGTCTGAACCTGGGCGACGATTTCGTTCGCGGCCGGCGGTTTCAGACCGCACTGGCGCGCCATGCCTCTGGCGACCTCAAGCGACGCCGTATCGTCGGCCTCGTCGATCGCAAGGCTGAGGACGCGGGCGCGCACGTCGGTAGGAGTCGGGTTCATGTCGAAGGCGGGCGATAGCCGCCACCCTCCCCCGGCTGCATCGTAAAGAAAGCCGTGGTTGCGCAGATGATCGTCGGTGTTGGAAATCAGGATATTGAACACGATACGTCGCCACAGCTGTTCGCAATCCTGCTCGGGCTCGGAACCATATTGACGGATGGCATCGATGATTTCGAGATAGCTGTGATCTTCGTTGTCGCTGGCGCCAAGCATGCTCATTGCCGACAGGTAGGGAATGCGGATGCCGCCCTCGCGGTCGAAGCGCCGCAGCAGTAATGCGGTGCGGTCGGCTACATGCTCCAGCCGCCAGGTCGGCACGTTTATTCCGGCGCGGCGGGCCAGGTCGAGTGCCACTGCTTCCCATTGCATGACCGGATATGCGTCATCATTCTGAGGGAATTTGGCGATGGAGAGTTGGCCGTTGAGGTCGAGCACCGAGGCCTTTGCCCGCGCGCCGCCCAAGGATGATCCGGGAGCAAGAAGCAGCCGGAGATCATTGTCATCATCACCATCTGCAGTAACGCGCATGGCGGCATTCAACAGTTCGCCAAGGCGAATGAGTGGCGGGACTTTGGTCCCTTCGCCGCTCGCCAGAAACGGGCCGTCCGGGTCCTCCTTGAAACGCAGCGCGCCCTGGCGCGCAATGTCGCTCACGCCCAACAGATAGTCGACTTCGCCAAGGCTGTGCGGGGCGCGACCTTCCGTCTGGGCGCGCCGCCGCTCGTCGCGCTGGATGAGATTTCTGCCCCAGCGATCGGGGGCAGAATCGCCAAACGCACCGAAGAGCGAGCGGCCTTGCGGCGTATGCTGTGGTCCACCACCAAGCACGAGCGCCGGCTCCAGCGCAAAGCGCGCCGAATTTGCCAGCCACTGGGCGTCATATTCAAAGCTTGCACTTTCACGGTTGCGGACGCGTCGTGCCCAAAGCCGCCCGACAAGTTGGGCAGCACCGGCCAGGTCAACGTAGACCAAAAGTTCGCGGTCGCTCATGGCTGTGTCGCACTGCGTGGCTTGCTAGATCTGACCCGCTGCGGCAACCGCGCCTCTTCCAGCTGCAAGCCGATGCTATCCTTTCCGACATCGGCAAGATCAGCGATGCGCTCGCTCAAGCCGAGAATGAACAGCACGGTCGCATAGACCCCGAGCGATACACCGGGGTCGCCCTGTTCCACCTTCTGCAAGGTGCTGCGTGCAATGAAAGCGCGCTCAGCCATCAATGTCATAGTGATGCGACGGCGAATGCGCGCGGATTTGATATCGGCCCCGAGCTTGCTCAGGGCGCGTTTGACCGGCAACGGCATCGGCGGCGTGGTGCGCATATCAACCTCTTTGACCGTTACTGTAGTCACAAACTGCCTTATTGTCTAACTAAACGGTCAATAATTCCGTCTGGACGCCTCCAAGCTGTGGATCGGCGTGCAAAAGGGATCCTGTTAGCGGGGTGATCGGCGTCCAAA
>JBMOGG010000353.1:0-2182 GCA_049318505.1 Sphingomonas sp.
CCCGGTGCGTAAAGCCCTGCCCGGTCGCACTTGCTGGCTTGACTGTCGTTGTCAGCACGCCCGACGCGTCACGGATTTGCGTACCGATGTTCGGGCACGGCCCGCCCGGCACCGTTGTCGGAACCAGTGCGCCGCTGGCACCACGGAAGCAGCGGCGGACGCCCGAGCTCCCGCCGACCGGATTTGGGTCACCAAAGCCGTTGAAGCCTGCAAGCGTATTGTCATAGATATAGCCGCGGCCACCCGCCGTGATCGTCAAGGCGGGCGTGATGTCGAAACTCGCTTCGCCGAACATCGCATAATCGCGGTCGATGCGGTTCTGCAGCGTCAGCCACAATGTCCCGGGCACGCCGGGGACCGAAAGGCCAGTGGCTAGGCCCGGCACCTGATAATCCTGTTTGATCAGGTGCGTCTGGCGCTGGTAAAACAGGCCTGCGACGACGCGCAACCTGTCTTCCTGCGGCGAAGCGATGCGGAACTCCTGGCTCAGCTTGGTAAATTTGTCATCGCCGATGATGCGCTGACGCGGGTCAATCGTCTGCCCGCTCGCGTTCAAGAAAGACTGATAGCCCGCAACCCCGCCGACGGCCGAATAATATGAATCATAGGCCTCGGCATAATCGGTGTAGTCGGATTCGGCATGGGCCTTCCGGTCGAGATAGGCACCTGCATAGGTCAGGTCCCAGTTTCCGATCTTGCCTTGGATCGTCAGCGCACCCTGGATGAACCGGTCACGGCTCAGCTCAGGAATGAAGTTCTGCACCTGCAGGTCACCGAGCGACTGGTCAGCACTGAACCGGCCCTTGGTCCGCAATTCCTGACCGATAACGGTGGCATCGACGGTCCAGTTGCTGTCGAGATCGACCTTGAGCGCCGCACGCCCGCCGACGACATCGTTGGTGTTGATGTCGTTCCTTACCTGACCAGAGTTGGTCACGGTACCGGTGTATCCCGGTGCCAGCACCGTTCCCGCCGGAATGACGAAGCTGCGCGAACCCGCGACGCTGTCGATAAATCCCGCATCGCGCTGGTACCAGCCGACCAGTCGGAGCGCCGCCGACGTGCTCAGCGGCAGGTTGATCATGCCCTCGAGCTTGCCGCCGACTCCGCCTTTCGAGACCGTGTTGATCTCACCATCGACACGCCCCTCGTACCCGGCGGTCGAAGGCTTGTTGGTGATGATGCGGATCGTGCCCGCTTCCGACGACGCACCATAGAGCGTGCCCTGTGGTCCGCTCAGGCTCTCGATGCGTGCGATGTCGTAGATATGAATATCGATTGCGCCGACAATCGTCGTAACCGGCTGCTCGTCAAGATAGATGCCGACCGACGGAAGAGGCCCCGAGTGGTTGCCATCGCCGCCGGATGCGATACCACGCATGTAAACCTGCGCGGTACCCGGTGTGCCCACCTGGAAAGTCACACTCGGCAACAAAGCTGCATATTCATTGAAATTTGAGATGTTGAGCTGGTCGAGCTTCTTCGTCCCGATCGCCTGGATGCTGATCGGCACGTTCTGCAGGCTTTCCTCGCGCTTTTGCGCGGTGACGATGATTTCGTCGCCAGCCTCGGCCGGTGCAGGCGCCTGAGCCAAAACGGGCGCGCCCGTCAGCATTGTCGTGGTCAAGAGAAGCGAAGCGAATGTGCGACGAATTGTCATAAGACCCCCATAATTGCGTCACAAACTCTAACGGGGACGAAACAAGGTCAATCGCAATGTGCAATCCGCGCGATGTTGCAACGCAAGAGTGGCAGAATTACAACTAATGCGGCACATCCGGATAAGCCGTGAGCACATCGCCAAGCGCGGACTCGAGCGGCCCGAGCCACGGCGCAAAGCCTTGCCACCCCTCGACCCCGTCGCGAAAAATCGGGCGGCGAACCTGTTCGGACGAGGGCGTGCGAACGGCGCGTTCGGTTTCGTGGAACCGAATGCAGGTTTCCTCAAAGGGCAGGCCACACGCATCGAGCAAGGCGCGAATTTCGCTTTCGCTGTCGTCGACCATCCTCTCATAGATAACGCGGTGCACGCGACCGGGCAGGACGCGGTTGATATGCGCCATCTGGCGGACGTAATCGGCGTAGTAGCGCCCCATATCGTCGAGGGCGTAGCTGAACGCCTGCCCGCGCGCGAAATGCTGTTTGAAGTTCGAAAAGCAGCAGCTCATTGGGTGTCGCCGCG
>JBMOGG010000354.1:0-2176 GCA_049318505.1 Sphingomonas sp.
GCTGTGGCATGCCGCCGAATTCCGCGCCGATCTCGACGATGTGGCGCGCGCCAGCGATCGTCAGGCTGCCGAGGATGAGATCCGAGAATTCGGCCATCGAATGGATCAGCAAATTGCTCATCGGGCAGCCCCCGCCAGCGCGCCGACGGACGCCGGAAACGACGGCGTCGCGCCCGCACGGGGCGCAATCGGGCGGAACACGACCGCAAGCATCATCGGGCGGGCATCGCGTCGGGGCGGCGGCGGGATCATCATGAAGGCTGCGCTGTCTTCGCACCGGTAGAGGTTGGGTGCTGCCTGCTCCATGCCCTCGAGCGTCGGAAAGGCAGCAACCTCGTCCATCCCAGACCGCTGCTGTTCGCTAAGGAAGCGATCGACCGGCATGAAGACGACCCGATCGACCTGCACCCATTCGAACAGGCGCCCGAACTGCAGGCCGATCGAATAGCGGCAATCGCTAATCGGAATGGGCGCGATGTAAAAGCCGTCGTGCGTTGGCGTCGCCGTGATCGTGGCCGTATCGACATCGCGACCGTCGGCGACCAACACGGGTAGGGTGATCGTCTCGTCAACGAAGTCGGCGTATTTCAGGGCAAGGCCGAAGCGCTTATGGGCCAGCAGGGTGAGCTTAACGGCCAAGCCCTCGCCCTGCAGTTCGGCCGGCAGATACATCCGGTCGGCGCCGCGCATATAGAATAGTCCCCGCTCGCGAAGGCCTCGACGTCCTATATCACGGTCAAACAGCGGGACGACACGGTCTCCACCCAAGTTTACGTCGTGCTGGAACTGTGTGAGGACGGCAAGTTCGTGCGGCATCGGCAAGTACATGAGTCGGGCCAGCACGGCGACGGCAGTACCGCGTACCGCGGACATGTCGGCGACATGCTGTCCGCGAACGATTGATCGCGCCGCGTCACGCGCAAACATGATCGCTCCTCGCTGCACGGCGTCGCGGGTTTCGCTCTGCGTACCCTTGATCGAATTGGCCGCCCGGACGGCATGACCGTCGCGGTCATAGTCAATGACCGAACCCTGGGCTGCCGTACACAATTGTTCGAGGACGGCGACATTGCCGCACAGCGCCTCCAGCGTATTTGGGTCATAGTGACTTGGGTCGGCGAACCCAGACTTGTCGAGTCCCGGCATATCCTGCTCACGCATCAGCAGATAGCGTCCGGCAACCGCGACGTTGAGCCGGCGGCGTAACGAACCATCGATCTGGTTCTGGACGGATCCGTTATACCCCAGGTCGATCAGCATAAGTACGTCGTCGTCGGCCGGGTTCACCGACGTGCGCAGATATTTTTCCAGCCGATCAGCAAAGGCCATCGACCGCGTCACGATGCGTTCCATGCGGCGCGGGGCGCGAATGGCTTTAACCAGTGACGCAAAGGGCGCGTTCTGGCCGATTTCCTTGAGCAACACCTTTGTTTCAGCGGGATTGAACATCAGCTGTTTGAGGATAGACGGTATGTTGGTTCCCGCCTCCGCATCAAGATAGCGTAAGACGTCCCTTTCGGAACCGAACGACGCCGCTGTTGCCGTGAAACGGCTGATCTCGATCGCATGGCTCTCGTGGCCCGCTTGAATCGCATCGAATACCAAGCGGGGCAGGTAGCCGTCGCGCATCAGGAACAGCATGTGGACCTTGCCGCTGCTTTTCGCCTGCAGCACGTCGTACTCGTCGGCAAGCCATTGGCTGAAGCCGTGGAGCAAGGGGCCAATTGTCGTAAAGCCCAGCAATTCGGCCGGATCGTCGATGGCGGGCTCGCCTGTCGCGATTGTCGCGCGGTGAAGCTGGCTGCTCATGTCGGTTGCCAGAGCAGCGCCATGGATTACGGCACCCGTTGCGGCTTCCAGCCGCAGGCGTTGCTCGGTGGTCTCGGTGAACTGCTTCAGGTGCAGCGCCTGAACGCCAGCGGCCTGTCCGCCGAGGAGATCGGCCGCGCGATTGTCGCCGATGTGCAAAATGGCTTGCGGATCCACGCCCAGGCGTTTGACGACCGCGACAAGCATGCCCTCACCCTTCGACTTTCCGAACTCGGACGAACAGAAGATGTGATCGATCAGTGCACGCACTTCGGTGCCTGCTGCCTCGGCGATGAGATCGCCGAGTTGGGTCGAATCGAGGTAGGTGTCGCTCACGATGATCACCTGGATGCCGCGGACCTTTGCC
>JBMOGG010000355.1:0-2171 GCA_049318505.1 Sphingomonas sp.
TGGGCGTTCCGGTTGTCCCGCTGGTTAGCATCTCGATCCCGACACCGGCAGCGTCGATATCGAAACCCTGTCCCGTCTTTGCAAAGACGATCCTGACAGGCCGGGTGGGGTCGCCCGTCACTTCCAGGCAAAGGGCACCGGTTCCGCGTGCTGCTTCCAGGACCTCCGGACGCTCCCAATCTATCGTTTGGGCAATGATTACCGGGGTTTTGAGCGAGCAAATGTCATTCACCAGCTTGTCGCTGGGCAACATCGGATTGAGCGTGACGACGCATCGGTTGTTGATGACCGTGCCGATAATGACGGCCGCGATCTGCGGCGTGTTGCGCAAAATGCCGCCAATGCGGGCGCCCGGGCCGATGCCATTCGCCTCGAGTACCTCCTCGACCGCATCGATAATCGCCGAAAGCTCGCCCCAGCTGTGCCATTTCCCTTCATATTCAAGCGCAGGAGCAGAAGGGTCGATCGACAGGATTTTGCGAATGATCGAACTTAACCTCGCCATACGCGCGAACCTCAATGAGCAACTTGAATTAATGTATAGCGGATTTATACGAAATATGGGCTCAATGGCAAGAAGCTTTGAGCGCCCGGTACCGAGAGGAAGACGCCATGCGTCAGTTTGAAGATAAGGTTGTCGTCATTACGGGGGCCGGACGCGGAATTGGCAGGGATGCAGCCCTTCTGATGGCATCCGAAGGCGCAAAGGTGGTTGTCAACGATCTGGGTGGCGGGCCGCAGGGGGGCGGTGGCGACGCGTCGTTCGCTCAACATGTCGTCGAGGAAATTCAAGCAGCTGGTGGTACCGCCGTTGCCGAAACGTCGAGTGTGTCCGACATGGCTGGGGGCAAAGCCGTCGTCGAATGCGCGATGGACAGCTATGGCCGTCTGGATTTCCTGATCAACAACGCCGGTATCATCCGCCCATGCCGCATCACCGAAATGAGCGAGGAAGATTTTGATCTCGTCCTTGCGGTCAATCTTAAGGGGTATTTTGCCACGATCCGGGCAGGTGCCGGGTACCTGAAGCGGCAAGGCGGCGCGATCGTCAATCTGAGCTCGCCATCGGGTTTTGGCCACTTGGGCATGGCAAACTACAGCGCCGCTAAGGAAGGCGTCGTCGGCCTGACACGCTCTGTCGCACGTGAACTTGGTGAGTTCGGCGTCCGATGCAACGCGGTCCGGCCAATGTCCCAGGGATCTGCAATGGCGATCCCCGAAGTGTTCGAGACGATTGCCTACCAAACTCAAAAACTGGGCATCCCGCCGCTATCGAACCAATGGTTGCTTACCCATGGGCTGGAAACCAGCCCCCATTCAGTGGCCGCGTTATTGGCGTGGCTGTGTTCGCCTTTGTCCGAAAGCATCAATGGGCGCGAAGTTTATGTCTGTGGGGCGCAGGTGGCGCTGGTGCAGGAACCGGAATTGATCCGTAACCAGTTTATGGCCGGTGGATGGACCTGGGAGGGCTTGTGCGACCCTCTCGTGAGCGGAGCGCTCACCTATGATATGCGGAACCGCTACACAGGCGCTCCGTCGACCTGACTGCGTTCGATTGAAATCCAAAAGCGAGGCGAGAAGGTTTAAGCAATGAATTTCGAGCTCGCCGAAGAGCACCGCATGCTGAAGGATCTGGTTCGCAAATTCGTGGACGCCGAGCTTGTGCCGCTGGAAAACACTGTACTGGAGCGCGAATCTTCCGGAAAAGGCAGCTATCTTAGCACGGAGGAACTGGCCCGGGTCGATGCCGTGTCCCGCGACCTTGGCTTGTGGGGCCTCGACGCTCCCGAAGAGGTCGGCGGCATGAATTTGCCGATGGTCGCGATGGTGGGTGTGAACGAGGAGCTTGGCCGTACAGCAACGCCTTATACGTTGCCTCCTGACTCGCCGAACTTGCGCATGATGATGGTGGCGGCGGACGAGCGCCAGCGTGAAGCCTATTTAGCCCCCTATGTCCGGGGAGAAACCATTTCGGCGATTGGCATTTCCGAACCCGGCGCCGGTGCCGATCCGGCATGCATGACGACATTTGCCGTACAGGACGGCGACGATTGGGTCATAAATGGTCGAAAGATCTGGATTTCGCGTGCCGCGGAAGCCGATTTTACCATCCTGATGGCCGTGACAGACAAGAATGCAAATGGCCGCAATGGCATCTCGGCATTTCTGGT
>JBMOGG010000356.1:0-2165 GCA_049318505.1 Sphingomonas sp.
ACGCCGCACGCGCCTGCGCTGATTCAACGAGCGCGATCCGTTCGGCCTGGGCGAACCCCGTGCCGTCGGCCGTCGCGCGCCAGTCAGCGACCAGCATTGACTGATCAACCGCAACCTTCGCCTGTCGTGTGTCCAGCGTGGCAATCTGTTTTTCCGCAGCACTGGCCTTCTCCCGACTGGTCCCGCGCTCGGCGAGCCGTGCGTCGATCTGCGCCGTGCGGACACTCAACGCCGTTGCCGCCACCTCGGGGACCCCGGCAATCTCGAACATCGACTCCTTGGTCGTCACAATCTCATAGCCAAGCTCGCGCGCGTGCATCGCCAGTTCCTGGCGATAAATCGCACCGACCTGCTTCTGAAGCTGATAGAGCGCCCGCGGCTCAAGGCTGCGCCAGACGCCATCGGCCCCTTTGGTCATATTCAGGATGACATTGTGGGTATGGAGCTGGGGGTCCTGCTCGCGACTGGTGATGTGGCGGAATGACGCAATCGCCAGTTTGCCGGTCACTTCGCGCGTAACGTCACCATCGGCGCGGATACGTGTGGCCGCCATGTGGCGCTCGACATGGGCAAGCGCGGTTCGGACCGCCGCGCCATGTGCCGCAATCGGGCGCTTGTCGCCTGCGACCAGCGCCATGACTGAGACGGATTTGGGCGCGCTCAACGTCAAATCCCAGCCGGGGCGATGTTCGAGCTGTCCGTCGCGCATCGAGCCAAGCTGGCGGCCGGCAACCTTGCCGTCGAGCAAAGTGCGGAACGTATCGCGGTCGACCTCGCCTTCGAGCCCAAGATCGTCGGCGGCCTTGCCTTCCCATCCCGACGGCGATTGCCCGCCTTCGGCATAATAGTCGTCAGCTTCGTAGTAGCTCGCGGCTTGGGCCGAACTTGTGAGCCCGCTGACCGTTGCCACCATCAGACCGGCCCTTGCGATCCTGACGAAGAGGGCGGGGCAGGGCCATCCTTCTTGCGGCCCCACAGTGTATTGCCGACATCGCCCGCAACAAAGGCAGGTTGCTTCGCTGCCCCGCGCGCCGCGATATGCCTGGCGGTCAGTGCGATGCGCGCGACCGGCAGCCCGTCGGGGAACAGCAAATAGCCTTGATGCCTCGGCAAGCGAAAATCGCTTTCGAGAACAGCGGCGCGGAATTGCCGGATCGTGGTCAGCGTCGTGCGCGGCGTCTCGCCGCCAAGAGACAGCACGTCTGATGCAGTGCGCATCTCGATCTCGCAGTCGCCGATGGTCTGGCTCGCCCATTTGCGGGTTTCCTGATCGATGGTCTGCAAGAACAGCTTGGTGTTGCAGCAGGCGAGCATCGCCTCGGCGACATTGTCGGTATAGCGATGCCGCATCTGGCCGAGCGCCTGAAAGGTGAGGGTGATCGCCGCGCCAAACTTGCGTCCCTCGGGGAGCAACCGCGCCAGATTTTCGACTGGCGGTAAATCGGCCAGCTCGTCGAGGATGAACCAGATCCGTCGATCTGACGATGGCGGCAGCCCAAGAACCGCGCTCGCGGCGGATTCAAGCCAACAGGCGAGCAGCGGTTTAGCCGCTTCGAAATAATCCTCCTTGCGCGGCACGAATATCCAGGGGCGTGGGCCGACATGGCCGTCGAGCGCAGCGATATAGCTTCGGAACGAAAAGCGGGTGCCGCCTGAGTCTTCGACGCGCAGAAACTGGATCAGGTTCGCGGCCTTTGCGAGCATGAAGATGACGCTGCCCGTTGCGCGTTCCGCGCCTTCCGCAAAGGTTCGCGCGCTCGACGTATCGCCCAGCCAGCGCTTCAGCTCCTCAACGTCCTTGGTCTGCAAAGCGTCGAGCAACGCTTCCAGGCTACATTTGCCCTCCGACCACAAGGCGCGGAGCATGTTGGCGACCAACAGGCGGCTGGTAATCAGCCAGACATCATCTTCCTTGCTTCTGGTCTCGGTGACGAGCTGGTGCGCGATGCGATCGGCATCGGCGGGGTGCGAGATCTCATCGAACGGCGTCCAATAAGCCGTTCGGGCATCAAATGGATTGAGGATGATGTCGCCGCGCTCGGGCCGGTAATAATGAGCGATGAACTCGCCGCTGGTATCGTAAACAATCGCCGCTTCACCGCGCGCCTCGATACAATCGAGCTGCTGGCGAAGCAACGTAGTCTTGCCGCTCCCGGTCGTGCCGA
>JBMOGG010000357.1:0-2145 GCA_049318505.1 Sphingomonas sp.
CCGAAAGACTGGTCCCGCTTTCCTGAGCCCGTAACCGCCGCAAGCGGGATAATGGACAGTTGCAGCGTAACCGTCCGGAGACAACAGCCGCATCGGAAGCCGCCGTTCCGCCTTCGCTTCCAGATGTTGCCGTTCAGCGGCGATCTCCAGCTTCCCGAAACCGGCCGTTCACTGAGCAGCCGCTTTTCGGCGAATGTTGGGCCGATGCCCGACCCGACGACCAGAAGCTGCCATCGCGCTGATCCGACAGGTCAGGCGATGTCGAGGCGCAGATGCGAGGCGACGTCGGCCACATGCTCCGGTTTGACTGCAACGTCCGTCGCGACGGTCGTCCATTGCGCGACGGCTTCGGTGACCTCGGCCAGTACCGCTTTTACCTTTCTTGCCGAGAGGCCCGCAACCTTCCCGCCTTCGACGAGGTCGTTGAGCGTGAACGCGTCGCGTTTACCGCCCAGTGACATCTGATGGCGTGACGTCCAGTCGCCCGATGGATTGTAGGAATAGGAAATGTCGAAGGCAGGCGACAGGCGCCACTGCCCCTCGCGGTCCATCAGGAAGGCGATGTTCTTGACATGGTCGTCCTGATTGCGCGCGACGATATTGAAGACGGCGCGGCGGAACTGCTGGTCGATCTCGGTCTGGGGGAGGCCGAGCTGACGCATCGCGGTGAAGGCCTGTTCGTAGCTGTTGGCGCGCGGGTCGTTGAGGTCGAGGTGCGCGAGCCCCGCCAGCGACTGCATATGCAGCTTGTCGCCATCCTCTAGCCGATCGAAGCGCCGGGTCATGAAGTGACGGCGCGCCCCCTCCTCGAAGAGACGGCACTCGGCCATCTCGACGCCGGCGGACGCCGCAAGGACCGAATAGGCATATTCGCGCACGCCATATCCGGCGGGATCGGCAAGCTCGTGATCCCGGTTGTTCTCGACGCCGTCGAACTTGATCAGCCAATAGCCGAAGCCAGCCGGCGCCTTCACCTGGCCCGAGCGCACCTCGTTGGTCTCGGCGTTCCAGGCGATGATCGCCTTGGCGCGCGCCCCACCGGCGGACGTGCCGACGCGCAGGATCTCGCGCAGCGCTTCCCGCTTGTCCGATCCCTCGAACGTGACCTTAAGTTCGCTGCGGTGGACCAGCACTTCTGACGCCAGCCGGACCAGATTGTCGATCTGGACCTTCTCGGCGCGGGTCGACTGGGGGCCTTGTGCGGGCAAGAATTCCAGCGCCCCCATGCCCCGCGTGCCCGTATAGCAAAGCCGCTCGATCGCGTTAAAATCGCCCGGCGTGCGGCCGGTGGTCGCGAGCCAGGCGTCGATCAGGGCATTGCCATATTTGTCCGGGAGCGAGTCCGCGAGCAAACCGGGCAGGCCATGGAAACTGTCGAAAGGGAGGGCGGGAAACCGATAGATCTGGCCACCGAGCGGCATCATCAGCGGTGAGAGCTCGATGCCGCTGCGGACGAAGTCGGGATCATATTCGAAGCTGGCGAAACGGTCGCCATCGGGAAGTGTGACGGCGCCGATCCGCGTGCCCCAGAGCGTCACTTCGGCCGTCGTCACTTTTTGTCTCCCCACACCCATCCCGAACCATTGGGCTTGGTAGTCGCCGTCTTTTTGGTGCGCGCACGTAGGCGGGCTTTGGCCTTGGCACCAACGAGCTGCAACGGCCGGACCGACGCTTCGGGGATGAGCTGGTCGAGATTGTCGGATAGACGCAAGGCGCGAAGAATCCGAAGAAGCTTGTCGAATTGGATCGACGTTCCGGTCTCGAAACGCTCGATGGTCCGCTGCGAGACGCCCGCTGCCTGCGCCAGCTGGGGTTGGGTTAGGTTCATGTCGACGCGATGCTGCTGGCCACGCCGGCCGAGTTCCTCCAGCATGGTCGTTTCCGACATCGTCGCAGCAAGCTTCATAACTCGCCTTATATGGCGAAAACCAAGCATTCTACAAGGTTTTCTCGCCTGATCTGACGATATACCAGATTTGCAACATTGTCGATATCTTCTCGCCAGATCTGGCGAGAAATATTACCCATGGAAGTGTTTCTCGCCAGATGAGACGATATATGCACGATAAGAGATCAACAGTGATTTAACTCTTCTCTATCGCGGCTTGTGTCAATAGGCGCACGCCACTCTCCGCCGCCGCGAGT
>JBMOGG010000358.1:0-2130 GCA_049318505.1 Sphingomonas sp.
AACGACTCTTCCGCTACCGCCCCCGACGTCATCCCCGTTTGCGAACTGCAAGGCCGCGAAGTCAATTGCGTTCTGCAGCGCAGCCCTGTCGTTCGTAGCTGCCGCATCGTACGTCGAATAGGCGCGACTCGAGTCTTGAGAAAGATTCCAATCACACTTTGCGCCGAACTGGCGGATGTGAATTCCTATGGGGTCCGGTACGTACTGCCAGTTTGTACCTCCCGCATCTGTGAATGATGCCCCGGTATCGAGCAACGTCGTCGATCCGACGTTCTTGAAGACGGCGCCGCCGCCATCGCCGGCGGCTGCGTATCCACCAGTGATGACGACCGAGCTTGTAGACAGATTCATGGCGGTGGCAGCGGCCCTAGAGTCAACCAATGTAGTGGTAGCACTGGCTATCCTTGGCGTGATCGATAGTGCAGCAATCAGAAGCAATGCAAGCCGATGAAGCTTCATGAGCTGTTTCTCCTGCAGTGTTGTTTGGCGACCAGAGTCCCGGCTGAGGACTAGTTCGACTGACGCTAGTCGCAGAAAGCCGGCTCGCTCAGGCTGCGCGCGCGATGCGAGACCAAACAATCTGTTCAGGAGAAAACAGTTTGCGGTTTTGCGGTTTCTAGTCCGCCCAGCATCCAAGCGGCGATTCTTGGCATGCGGCTTGCCGCGCGCTTACTTCGAACGCCAAAGACAACGCGACACAGTGCGCCACTGTTAAATCGATGTCTGCCGCTGGAGACATTCCCAGCGACTATTCAATCTCGAAGAATCCGCCTGGCGAGAGATTCCGATGACCTCTGTCTGCGCTCCGTTTTATCGGCTGCGAACGACCAGCAAGTCACTTACGGGAGATCGCGATGGCAAGAAGTGGCGGCGGCTCGCGTTCCGGATCGCTTCCTCCTGGCGGATCAGGGAATGATCGCGGCCCGAAATCCGGTCGAGGTCAAGATGTGGTCCAGATGACTTTGCGAGTGCCGCTGCGCTACCGGTGCAACTTCAAGCGCTGGGCGCTCGATCGAAACCAGACGATGAGCGATCTGCTCCTGCAAGAGCTGCAACCGCCGGATTACAAGTCTGACAATCCAACTGGCAAACCTCCGCAGTGAGGACCTCCGCAACACCCAGCCATTGCGCAATGAAGGATCGCGTTCGCGTCACCCTCATCCCGCATTGGACGCACGATCGCGGAACCTGAGGCGGCTGGCCCGCGCGCCGATTGCCCTTCTAAATTCGCCCGCCTCGTGACGTTCACTCCTTGTCGGATATTGGAGATGAATTTGTCGGCCGTTGGGCGAATGGCAGCCAGTAGCGCGTGCCCCGCACCTGCCCAGTTCGATTCAGCGCGCCCATCGCTACAAGCGAGGCGAGATCTCGACGAGCCGTCGCAGGTGTGGCGCCGGTGATCGATGAATACTTTCCGGCGGACAGTCCGCCCCGGAATCCCTCAGGGCCCTCTCGCATCATCCGCAGCAGCGCTTTCTCCTGCCGCGCATTCAGATGACCACGGAGACGATCCAACAAGCGCGTCTTGGCGAGGATGAACTCGACCGATGCCAAGGTATGCGCTTGCGCTTCGAGCACTCGATCGGCAAACCAGTCCAGCCACCCCCCGACGTCCAGCGTCTTGTTCGCCAGCTCGAGCTCGCGGTAGTAGCGACCCCTGTGGCGCTGAAGCACCAAGGACAAAGCAGTCAAAGACGGTTGTCCCATACCCTGTGCCAGGGCCTTTTCGGCAACGGAGCGACCGATGCGCCCATTGCCGTCCTCGAACGGATGGATGCACTCGAAGTACAGGTGAGCCAGGCCCGCGCGAGTGAGCGCCGGCAGCGGCGTCGTGCCAGTCGGGCCGGTCGCGTTGAACCAGGCACAGAATCGCCGCATTTCCTCCGGAACCACTCCGGATGGAGGCGCCTCGAAATGCACTTTCGGTTCATGGATCGGGCCCGAGACGACCTGCATAGGTTCGAGGTGCGTGCGGTAGGCGCCGACGCTGCGCAAGTCGCCCCTGCCCTGCATCAGCCCCCTATGCCAACCGAACAACATGTCGTCCGTGAGGGGCGCGGCGAAGGTGCGGTAGACCTGCGTAAGCATCTCCGCGATGCCTCGCTCCGCAGGGTCGACGCGGCGGCCATC
>JBMOGG010000359.1:0-2115 GCA_049318505.1 Sphingomonas sp.
AGTTCTGGACAGCCGGGCGGGCCGCTGAGGGCAGCCGAGCCAGGTCAGCCGAGATGGCCGCCGGACCGCGCGGCGGGAAGCGCGTACCTCCGCCTGGAGTAACCGGTGCAGACGGATCCTTAGCGCCTTTGCCACCGGTTGAAAGCAAGGCAATCAACCCCGCAGCCACCGCGACGCCGCCGATGACGGCTCCAGCATTTGCACCGCTACCCGGCGCAGGCGGGCGGCTGACTACCCGATTGCCGTACCCAAAGAGCGCGCTGCATCGCTCATCAACCCAGATGAAGTCACGCGTGTAGCCCCATGTCGTGCCCGCGATGCACTGCCCCCGGCCACGCTGCTCGAGCAGTTCGACGCGGTTATCGGTCGCGACGTAGCATCTCTCCTGCTGGCGGCCGCGCGATTCGCACTGCAGCGTACCGGCAAAATTGCGGCTGTCCCAATTGCCGGCGATTGGCTGTGGACGGTTTACCGGGGCATAGCCGTAGCCGAAGGTGGCAATACACTGGTTGTCGACCCAGATGCGGTTGGCATCGTAACCCCAGTCACGCCCCTCATTGCAGCGCCCGGCCTCGCGCTCAAGGAGTACGACGCGGTTCTGTGTATCGGCACGGCACGATCGCAGATCGAAGTTGTAGGATGCACAGCGCAGTGTCGCGGCAAAGACATCACCGCCCGTGTTGCCATAGCTCGGCGGCGGCAGGTTGCGCCCATCGGCTGCCACTTGTGCGGCAACCGGAGTGATCATCAACTGGGCGACAACGAGGGCGCCCAAAAACTTGCCTTTACGACGGTTCATCGGAACTCTTCTCCCTTGATGCTCTTTTGCTACGGCAACCAGTTTTGGTCAAGCGCAACTGGTGGTGCGTAGCAAGCGGCGCCACCCTCCGCGTGGCGCGCCAAGTCAAACGCGACGGCGCCGCAGCCGCATGAAGCAAGGCATGAAAAGCCGGCCTCCTGCGTCCTTTGTCAACTCCGGCGAGCAACTATGGACCGCGTCTTGCCTCAACTTAGCTGTGGCTTAAATGTCCGCAATGCCGCTTTGCGACGCCGAACCGGACAGCCTGTCCCCCGACAAACCGGTCACGCGCTTGCGTCGATTGCCTTCGTCCGTTCCGAGGTCAGCTGATGCACAATCCGTGCGCTGAAAATATCGATACGCTTTTACCCAAGTGGCGGGCGGTGATCGCCGAAACATCCTGTTCGGGCGTTTTCGATGCCACGACCCGGATCAACTGTTTCGGCAAGATCACGTCCGACAATGACCACCCCGTCGGCGGTGTGCTCCTGCCGGCGGGCGCCCAAAGCTGTCGCGCCGACGTGAGCTTCGACTTTGAAGTCGGGGTCACGTTTGCCGAACGCTACCAGAGCGCGGTCGGTGCCGAAAACCTGTTCGACCGCTATCCGCAGTGCGATGTCTGCAACCCGTTTTCGCAAACCGGCGCGGCAGGCAACGGCCGCGTCTCCAACGACGCATTGCCGCTCAGCTATATGGGGGACTCTGGTTTGTTCGTGGCGGGATCACGTTCTGATCGCGTGCGCTTGAGGGATCGGGTGGCAGTGCTAGGCTGCCGCGCGTCCTGTAGTCCAACAGAAGAGATCGTTTCGATGAAGGCCATTTTCACGCTGCTCGCGGCAACGCTGGTTATCGCTGCGCCTGCGACTGCCGCGCCGATCGTGCGCCATACCAACCCGCCACCCGCCATCATCCTGAACGGCGTTACCATCCCGCCAGGCGCTGAGACCGTGCTGTTGAGCGGCCAGCTCGCCAATCCGATCGTCGAGGGCAAGGCAGCGACGATTGAAGACTATGGCGACACCAAGACGCAGACGGTCAGCACTTTCAACAAGATCAAGGCCGCGCTCGCCAAGCTCGGCTATGCGATGTCGGATATCGTCAAGCTCACGGTCTTCGTCGCCGGCGATCCCAAGCTGGGCGGCAAGATGGACTTCGCCGGCTTCAATGCAGGTTATCGGGAGTTCTTCGGGACGGCCGAAAACCCCAATCTCGTCGCGCGTTCGACCGTGCAGGTTGCAGCCCTCGCCGGCCCCAATTTCCTGATCGAGATCGAAGCGATCGCGGCCAAGGCACCCAAGGGTACGTAAAGCCCCGCG
>JBMOGG010000360.1:0-2108 GCA_049318505.1 Sphingomonas sp.
CGGATCGGTCTGGTCGAGCGACACCCGCGAAGCGGGTAGGCTTGCTGCCCTGCTCGAGTGCGGCAGTGCGTGGGTCAACGATCACTCGACGATTTCGCCGGAAATCCCGTTTGGCGGTGCCAAGCAATCTGGCATTGGCTCAGAATTTGGCCTGCACGGTCTTTACGAATATATGCAAATGCAGACACTCCGGCTATAGATCGATTAATCTAGGCCATCCGGTGTAGCCGACAAAGTCGATGCCGCTGTTCGTAGGCGCCGCCGAAGCACTTCCACCGAAACGAACATCGCAACACCGAAAAGGCCGGTAAACAGCGCAAAGCTGCTCGCAAGCGCCGACCGCCCCGTGAACAGGTTCTGCGACCCATAGCCGACGAGAAGCGGCCCCAATGCCTGTCACAGAAAGCTGACAAAGAGGAAGTAAAAGGCCGTTACGCGGCCCATCATATGCACAGGAGTGACTTGGCTAAGCGTTGTTGCGCCGACCGAATGCGATGTTCCAAGGAAGAATGACGAGAGCCCGACCATCGCCAGTGCCATTGTCAGCGATGGGGCTAAGCCCAAACCGACCATACCGCTCGCAGCGCCGATTGTTGCGATGACGCCGTAAATGCGGATATCGAGGTTACGAACGGTCAGCCAGTTCAACACTAGGCCGCTGAACAGCAGGCCGCTAACGCCACATATCAGCACCGTCTTGCCCATCATCCGACCCGCTTCATGCGGCGCGAGCCCCCATGTGCGTCCAAGCAGCGCAGGGACCCATGAACTGTTTGCAAAATTCGACATTGCGCCGAAGGTCACGAACAATACCAAAGGCGCGTAGACGGGGAGGTGCCGCTGCATATGGCGAAGCGCTTCGACCGATCCCATCAGAATGGTCTCATTATTCGATAGCGCATTGGATTGCATCGAGGCACGGGCAGGTTCGGGCGCCAAGAGGAGCAGCGCACTAATCGGCAAGCCAGACAATCCGGTTATAATCAGCGTGCATTGCCAGGGCCGCAATGATCCAAACAGAGGCCAACCGCTGAACGCCCCGCCCGTTGCTAAATCGAGAAGATAGCTACCGATCAGCAACGATGTTGCCCCGCCGATGAGTGGCGCCATTGCGTAAAGACTGAAGGCGAGGCCGCGCATCCGCGCTGGAACGCCATCGCGGATCAGCGAAAATGCGGCGGGTGCGATTACGGCCTCGGCGATCCCCACACCGGCGCGGCCGACGAAAAGCTGTTCGATGCTCGTTGCCGTGCCGCACGCGATCGTCATTCCTGCCCATAAAACCGACGCGCATCCGATGATTATTCGCCGGTCATGCCGGTCGACAAAATGCCCGGCCGGAATTGCGGAAATCGCATAAAAAAGGGCAAACCCTAGGCCGAGCAGTATGCCAATC
Organism: Sphingomonas sp.; assembly: GCA_049318505.1. Lineage (GTDB taxonomy): Bacteria > Pseudomonadota > Alphaproteobacteria > Sphingomonadales > Sphingomonadaceae > Sphingomonas_O. The sequence goes on from JBMOGG010000360.1 coordinate 1,397, forward strand.
TGCAGGTCGCTTGCGCCGAGATCATGCTTTATCGGCTCGACCAGCAGCGCAAGGACGATCCGGTCGATGAAAGCATAGGTATTGATCATCAGCAAAGCGACGACGAGGATCCAATAGCGTGGGGCGCCCAATGCTTGGGTCCCGGTACCAACTGGTTCCATGGCTGCATTCCCCTCGCCATATGAGATTAATTTTGTTGTTTACTTGAACCTGTCCTGCCATCTTGATCGTGTCAAAGGGTATTGAGGGAGCTGGCATGCCCAGCGACTGAACCTCAAGCATGTCCGAACGGAGGAACGAGCTGTGTGACCACGATGCGAGCTAACGCAGCCAGCGATCCACGCGCCGAGGTTAGGCGAGCGGCATTTCTGAGGACAGCCCAGAACGCCTTTTTCGAAAAGGGTTATACTGGCACCTCGATGTCATTAATCGCTGCTTGCGTGGGTTTTAAACCGGGGAATGGCCCATTTTTATCCCGCGCTTTACAGCGGGATTGGTAAGAAAGGATATCGTCATGCTGCCCCACCATGCTGACTGTCTAATCCGACATTTTCCAGATGGCCCCCAAGAGAAGCCCGACAGCAGGTAAAGTTGCAGTGAGCAAGGGCTTTTAGCAACCGGATTTGCCGCGGCATCGGATGTAGCGCAGGTTTGACGCTGCACCCAGGCGATTTGGCCGCTCGACCCGCCCAAAAAGCGTGATTTTCACGGG
>JBMOGG010000361.1:0-2066 GCA_049318505.1 Sphingomonas sp.
TCGTGACGATCACCGGCTCCGCTCATCAGGCAACATGGGTACGGCGCGTCGATAGGGCCAGTGGATTCGCAGCAGACGAGGTCGCCGCGCTCCTCGCCGAGCAGGCGTCACACTTGTACCTGTTTCACCCGACCAGCCCGTTCATGCAGGACTCGAGATTCCTCGACGACGCTGTTCCCTTTGACAGGAACTGGCTGACGAGCAGCGACGAACTCGTTACCCCGCTTCCCGGCGCGACCAGCCGTGCCTGGGCGTACAAACTTGGGGACCCCGGCGTTGCCGCGGGCCTCGCGTGGGATGCGGCCGCTCGGGCGCTCGTGACCCGCTGGTTTTACGGACTGTCCGGTAACGGCGGTGGTGGTGACATGGGCGGGGCGTTTCCCAATGGCACCTCGAGCGCGCCCATGACTCACGTGTTTCGCATCGACCCGCGAGGCCTGTTCGGGACCCTCCTACGAAACCTGCCACGCGACATCATTTCCGGGCAAAGAACCCCGGTGGCCGGCCCTGCGTGGATGGACCGACGTCGGCCCCGTCCAGGTGGCGACGGGCTCTACCTTTACAGCGCGACCGCGACCGCGGCGCTGCTCGCGGCGCCGGACGACGACGACCGAATCAACGCCTTGCTTAGGGGCAGCATCGACGACCCGGCCGGCAGCAAGGAATCGAGGAAGGCCGCCAAAGATGCTGCGCGGGATTTCGATCCGCATCGCATCCAGCGGATACCGGGCAGCAACGGCAAGCCGCTATCCGACGTTCGTCTCTTCGCGTCGGAACCGCCTTTGCGGCGCCTTTCCGTCCTGCGCAGGGGCGTTATCGCGGAGGGAACGATGAGCGCGACGGGAGTCGTGAACGAGGCGACGTTGTGGCTTGCCGGCGCAGTCCGGCGCCACGACGAGACCCTCGAGCTGACCCTCGCGAACCTCGCGGGATCGGCAACCTCGCCCCAGTGGGCCGCGGCTACCACGGTCACGATGCCCGCTGCACACCTTGACCCCTTGTGGACGAACGCCGGAGACCTCGACACGTTGATCGATATCGGTTTCGGTGACCACGGCGTGTACCGCGTCATCCGCTCGGCGATCATCAGCGTCTTTAGGGGCCAGGAGGACGCCAAACACTCGGTCGTCGGGGCAGCCCTCGCATCGTCCGCTCATCAGCAATGGCTGTGGGATGCCGAGTTGATCACCGACCGGGCGCTCGCCGGCTCCGCAACCTTGGAAGAGGCCGAACGCTCCCTTTGGCACGCCGGCCGGGATGCCGTGTCCGAAGCGCTTTCCCCGTACGCCAACACGACCCGGTACGCGGGTCGTGTCGTCCAAGCAGTCTCATCCGTGAGGAGTCGCACATGACAGTCGAGTCGCCAGATACGGTCCTTGCGCAGTTCAACGACGGGGCATACGTCGGCTGGCTGCTCGCGACCGTCCGGAGCCCGGCCAGCCGGTCGGCGCTGCGCCGCGGCGACCTCCCAGCCGCTGAGCACATGGCCTACCCGCTGCTCGCCCCAAGGTGGGAGACCCAGCCAGCGCTGCGCACGCCGATGCTTCTGCACGCAGCCAGCGCCGCACGATACGACAGGGTTCGACAAGGAGATGGCCGCAACTTGGGCCACCTCGCCCGTGCGCTCGTCCAACGCAAGGTGATTCAGGAGTCCTCGGTGGAGACCCGGTTGCTCGTCATCCAAGCGAAACCGCTTCAAGAGACGCACAAAATTATCGGTGGCCTGCTTGCCGCATCCCAGTCTGCCGGCGGCTTCTCTCTCGACTGGTTCTCCCTCTGGCGGACGTACCGCTACTGGAACGCCCGACCCGATTCATATCCGACGAGGAAGCAGGTCCTGCTCGACTTCTACGCCCGCTGACCAGACCAGATTGACCAACCGACCGACTGACAAGGAGCGACACATGAGCCGCAAGTTCCTGAACATCCACGTCTTGATAGCCATCAGCGGGGCAAACCCGAACCGCGACGACACTGGCACGCCGAAGTCGCTGCGCTACGGAGGTGTCGAGCGTTCACGCATGAGTTCGCAGGCACTCACTCGGGCCAAACGGCTGGGATATGAA
>JBMOGG010000362.1:0-2053 GCA_049318505.1 Sphingomonas sp.
CTGTGCTCGCGTCTCAGTCGCTGGCGAACGTGGACGCGGCGTTCAAGAGCCTCGCCGGGCAGATCCCGTACCGGCTAGTGCTCGCCAGCTCGGAGAACGACTCGCGAATACTCCTCGGGGAGGACAACGCCGACGCGAAGCTGCTCACCAAGGCGGGCGAGGGCATCCTCAACGCCAAGGGCGGGGCCAAAGAAGCGAATCAGCGCTTCCAGACCGCCTACTGGGCGCCGGAGGAGCGGCAGCGCATCCTCCGCGAGGTGCGGGCGCTCGCGGTTCGCGACGGCTTCCACCGCCGTCCCCACGTGTTCGAGGGGAACGCGGACGTGCTGGCCAGCGACTACGAGCAGGCGATCTTCCTTAGCGACGGCGCAGGCATTGCGATCCCGGTCGGGGCGCCGATGTCGATGAAGCCTCCGGTGGTCACGAAGTTTGAGCGCGGGGCCGGCAGCAACCTGTTAATCGTCGACGGCGACGGCCTCGGTGTGCTCGCGGTGCTGCTGACCTCCTTCCTGGCGCAGCGTGTGCCGGTCACCGCGATCGACTTCGCCGCGATCGAGCCCGAGTGGGAGCCAGTCTTCGACTCGTTGGTCGAGCAGGGGCTCAAAAAGGTCAATCGCCGCCGGATCGAAGAGGTCATCGACGAGTTGCTGCGGGACACGGCCCAGCGCCACGCCGCAAGCGAGTACCGGGCGGAGCCACGGCTGCTGGTGCTTGTCGGAGTGCACCGCGCTCGCGAGTTCGAACCCGCCGACTACGGGGACGAGGGGCTGCTGTCCAAGGTGCGACAACTCGCCAAGGACGGCCCGGAGGTCGGTATCCACCTGATGGCTTGGGCCGACCGGAAGGCGTCCCTGGACCGCCGCTTCGACTCGCCTTTGGTCAAGCAGTTCGGCCTGCGTTTGCTGGGCCGGATGAGCGAGGATGACTCCCGCGCCCTCGCCGATGGCGATCAGGCGTCGCGCATCAACGCAGCCCAGATGGTTTTCGACGACTTGGACAAGGCGGTGACCCTCGTCGTGCGCAGGCTCGGCTTCCCCGGGGTCGAGTGGGCGCAGGAGATCATGGGAGCGGGCGGCGACCGACGCGAGGGCTGACGCTGAGCGCTTGGCAATCCCAGAGCTCAGCGTCTATATCCGGACCTACGCAGCACAGATGGCGCAGGGGCAGGGCCTGGTCGAACGGCGCATCCGGTATGCCGAGAACGCGGCAGAACAGGCGATCCGCGCCGCACAACGCGCGCTCTCGGCAGCCAACGACGCGCTGAGCGCGTGCCAACAGCAGGAGGACGCGGACTGTAACTGGGCCGCCGCGCAGGTCGCGCGCGCGAGGGATCACCTGGAGGCGATGTATGCGATCGCCGCCGACATCCGCTTTGCCCGTGACGCCTACGTCCCCGCATCGAGGCGCTTCTCGCAAGCTCTGGACGTCCTCGGCCAGCAAGTCCAGTCCGAGCTCAAACGGGCCGGCGACACCCTCGACGTGTACTTCGGTGGCACTGGGGGCTCAGGCGGGGGTGGGTCGGCCGTGCGCGCGTCCGGGTCGACGACGGCCATGGGTGCCATTACCCGCCCGGCCGGTTTCCCCGAGGGTTTCGCGATGGTGCCGCTGAGTCTGGTCGACGAGTCGGACTCGCAGGTAGGCGGCCCTGAGGACTTCAAGAAGGGCTATTCCCCTGCTGACCTCGAATGGGCGCACGAGGCTTTCGTGGGCGTCATCATGCCCGGTGTCGCCAACGGCCTGACGATCGACGACTTCCGTGACCGGGACCAGCGAGAGGGCCGGATGGGCACTCGCAGCTATGCCGACACCTACTCCGGGTTCTTCTCCACTGACCACGCCATCACCTTGAGCGGGCCTGGCTGCACGGTCGTTAACGGCTATCACCGGATCTGGGTGGCCCGTCAGATGGGCCTACGGCACATCCCGGCCAGGCTAATGGGAGGCAGCTAGTGTTCCTTGACGAGGCGCTCACCGAGATGGAGCACGCCAAGTCCATGCGGCTGCCAGCTGAGGACCGTGCGGGACCGGGTTGGAGGGATGTGGTCTACCGCGA
>JBMOGG010000363.1:0-2030 GCA_049318505.1 Sphingomonas sp.
ATCAATCCGCGCTCGTCCCACCATCGACCGCAGAAGCGCCGAAAGATCAATCCGCACGCGTCCCCTCATCGCCGCAAGTCACCGGGCGTGAGCCATTGCCTTCGACGCGTCCCGCCGAAGCAAAGCCGACGGTGCCGGATGATGACACAGGTCGAGATGTGCAAGGCCGCCCGGAGGTCAGGGTCCAATTGAAGAACGAAACAAAACTGGTGGGCAAAGCCGGTGAAAGCGCCGAAGAGTCGCCGCTGCCGCATGCGACCTGCCAAGTCGTGCTTGCTCGCGCCATCGACCAATCTGGACCCGGACGCGGCGCGCAACCCTCGGAGCGAACGCCAGACGCTAATGCAGCGGAAAAGGACGACGAACCTCAGGTTGCCGGCGAGACGGAGGCGACGATCGCTTCCCCGCAAATTCTCCCGCTGCCTGTGCCAAAGGTGCACGACCAAGTGCTGGATAACAAGGGCGGCGTCGATCGCGATCCCGGAACAGGCAAGGGTGCCGTTACCGCTTCTCACGGTCATTCAGCGCGTGAGATCGAGCCGCGCGTCGTCACTGGCACTCTGGCAAGCCGGGACGGCGATGCGGGCGGGTTCGCCCTGCCGCCGTCCGCAACCGACAAGGGAGATGTCCGGCCGACAGCACCGGGCTTTGCCGCTGCACAAGCCGTGCGCGCGGAATTTGACGTACCCGAACCCAAGGCGCCAGCGGCCGCGCAACCCGTTGTCACGGCGCAACCCGGGCGCATCGGCCAAGATCTGGGCGTGGAGATCGCCCGGCGTATCGCGGCCGGCGGCGACCAGCTTGTCGTCCGCCTTTCGCCCGCCGAGCTCGGGAGGATCGAAGTGCGCATGTCGTTCGACGATCGCGGAGGGCTGAGCACGGTGTTCGCCGCCGACAGCCGGGCAGCGCTCGACATGCTTCGCCGCGACAGCGCGGATTTGTCGCGGGCCCTGAACGACGCCGGGTTTCGCAACGAAGCCAACACGATGCGCTTTGACAGCGGTGATCGCGGCAGCGGCGGGCAGCCCCGCACCCCGTGGCAGAACGCTGCACCAAAGCGTGACAGCGCTACGGACACGTTTGAGCCCGAACTACTCGACCAGACCGCGTTCCGCACGTTGCAGACGCGCGGTCGCTACGACCTCATGGCATAGGAGCCTGACGAAATGACCGTCATCTCACCCGCACCGAAATCCGCCCTGCAGTCTTTGGCGAGCGCGACTGCCCCGGGCATTTCCCCTGCCAAAGCCACGATCGGCGCCGATTTCAATATGTTCCTGAAGCTTCTGACCACACAGATGCAGAACCAGGATCCGCTGAGCCCGATGGACAGCACACAATATACGCAGCAACTGGTGCAGTATTCGCAGGTCGAACAGACCGTGCAGCAATCGTCGACGCTAAAGGACATTCTTGCGAGCCTGGCCAACCAGACGATGGCGCAGGCAGCCGGATTCATCGGCAAGGATGCCGAATTCAATTCGGCGGTCGCGGGCCTGGGCGCCAAGCCGGCAAGCTGGACCTATGCTGCCGACGTCCCGGTAACGTCAGGCACGATGGCGATCACCAACGCAGCCGGGACCGTCGTCGATACCCGCACCGTCAGTCTGAACAGCCGCCGTGGCAGCTATAGCTGGGATGGGACGCTTCCGGACGGAACCAAGGCCCCCGCGGGTGCCTATACACTGTCGATGAGCGCGCAGAACGCGGCAGGTGCCACCGTGCCTGTCACCATCCACAGCGTCGGGACCGTCGGTGGCATCAACGCGATCAATGGCGGCATTTCGCTCGACGTGAACGGCGCCCAGATGCCGATCGACGTTCTCGTTGGGCTTGCATCGGCCACGTAATTTACCAAGGTTAAAACATTTTCTTGAGTGGCGCCCGCCCGGCCCGACACGTGCCTATAATGAAACAGGAGCCCGGAAGCATCCCCTACCCCCACCCCGCCCCCCAGCTTCCGGGTTCCAACCTTCCCCTGCCGCCCTTTCGGGGCACAAAAAAACAGGCCGCTCCCGGCCTGTTTTTTT
>JBMOGG010000364.1:0-2025 GCA_049318505.1 Sphingomonas sp.
GATCCTTCAGCCAGTCGGCGACCTTGGTCGCGACATCGGCGAACGCCTGGCCCTGAGCGCTGTTCCCCGCAGCTGGCGGATCACCCGCGTCCGACGCCGTGCGGATGGCGATGTCGAGCGGAATGCGCCCCAGGAACGACAGGCCCATCGTGCCCGCCGCCGCCTGCGCGCCACCGCTGCCGAACGGGTCGCTGACCTCACCGCAATAAGGACAGGCGTAACCGCTCATGTTTTCGACCATGCCGATCAGCGGCACCCCCGCCTGATTGAACAGGTCGATGGCCCGCGTCGCGTCGATCAGCGCCAAGTCCTGCGGGGTCGAGACGATCACCGCGCCGACCGGCTTGTGCTTCGAAATCATCGACAGCTGCACATCGCCCGTGCCGGGCGGCAGGTCGACGATCAGCACGTCCGCCGCGCCCCAGTCCGCGTCGATGATCTGGCCCAGGGCATTGCCGGCCATCGGCCCGCGCCAGGCAACGGCCTGACCCGGCTCGACCAGATGCCCGATCGACAGCATCGGAATGCCGAAGCGCGTGGGGACAGGTTCGAGTTTGCCGTCTTTGGCGGTCGGCTTTGCCCCTTCCGTCGCCATCAGGCGTGGCTGCGAAGGACCGTAGATGTCGGCATCGATCAGCCCCACTTTGTGCCCGCTGCGCGCCAGCGCAATCGCCAGATTTGCCGAAAGCGTCGACTTGCCGACACCGCCCTTGCCGCTCGCCACTGCGATAAGCCTGCGGCCCGTGCGCTGGCTGGTCTGAGCGATGCGCACCGCCTCGACGCCAGGAACGGCGGACAGCACCGCTTTCAATGCGGAGTCGAGAGCCTCGCGCGCGCCGCTGTCGAGGCCGGTCACATCGAGGATAAGACTCGCCCGCCCGTCGGCGAATCGGGGCGGCCCTGTGCGGCCAGCGGCGGCATTTACGGTGGCGATTGCGGCTTCGAGTGCAGAAATTTCGGTCATAGCGCGGGCTCATACACCGGCATCGGCGGTTACCCACTGTAAATCGGCCCGCCGCTACCTATAACAGGGTTCATGAAAACAATACGCGAGATGCGGTCGGCCATGGCCGTTCTGTTCAACGAAGGCGGCGGTCCCTGGGGCGGCGGCGGCAAAAGCTCCGGCGGATCGGGAGGATCGGGTAGCGGTGGCGGCGATTCGGGCGGCGGCTCGGGCGGCCCGCGCAATCCCTGGAGTCAGCCCCCGGAAGGTGACCGCCCGCGGGGCACGCCGTCTGCGCTCGACGAATTCCTGCGCCGCGCCAAAGGCGTGCAGGGCAACCTGCCCGATGGCAGCAATCCCGTCCGCTGGATCGGCTATGGCGTGCTCGCCCTGCTGGCCCTGTGGATCGGACTGACCAGCATCCACCAGATCGAGCCTGCCGAGCGCGGCGTCGTGACACGCCTCGGCCGCTATTCGCACACGCTGAGCCCCGGCGTCAGCCTTACTCTTCCGGCGCCCATCGACCGGGTGCAGACCATTGACGTGTCGAGCCTGCAGACGATCGACATTCCGGGCGGCAGCGGTGAGCGCCTGGTGCTGACCGGCGATCAGAACATTATCGACCTCGAATATTCGATAGGCTGGAAAATCCGCGATCCCGAGCTGTTCCTGTTCCAGTCGGTCAATCCCGAGACCACGATCAAGAGTGTCGCAGAAAGCGCCATGCGCGCAGCCATTGCCAACATGCCGCTGAACGTCGCCATCGGGTCGGGACGCAACACCATCGAGGCCGAAGTGCGCCAGCAGATGCAGTCGGTCCTCGACAGCTATCGCACCGGCGTCACCGTCCAGCGTGTCACGATCAAGCAGACCGATCCGCCCGAAGCCGTCGTTGACGCCTTTAAGGAAGTGACGGCAGCCGGATCGAACGCACAGACCTCGGTCAACAACGCGCGGACCTATGCCCAGCAGGTACTTGCCAAGGCGCAAGGTGAAGCAGGCGCGTTCGACCGCGTCTACGCCCAGTACAAGCTGGCCCCCGAAGTGACGCGTCGCCGCATGTATTATGAAACCATGGAGCG
>JBMOGG010000365.1:0-2021 GCA_049318505.1 Sphingomonas sp.
ACTCGCGGCGGCGGAGAGTGGCGTGCGCCTATTGACTCAAGCCGCGATAGAGAAGAAGTTATTGAAGGCGTGATGGCGTTTCGCAATACTCGGCAGGGGCTTGAACTCCGCGCAATCCGTTTCATTTTTCTTGGCTGCTGGTGAAGATAGCGCAACGTATCGGTGCTCGCTGTTCCCCAAAACAATAATGCCCCGAAATTGCTTGAGGGTGCCGCACTCGTTTCGAATGTGCCAGGCACACTGGCCGCTTCCTATGTTGCGCGCTTGGCCGCGGACGGGACATCCAAAATGGTGAACAATTCGGCCAGCCAAGTGCTTTTGCTGCGCTCCGGCCCCTTTGATCTTCCGGTGACTTTTGACGATGGGACTCTGGGTCACTCCTATGTCAGCAGCCCGCACAGTGCCTATGTGCTGTATGCGCGCGACGAGATCGCCCTGCTCGGCCTTGGGCATATGCGTTTCGCAGCCGACGCAGTACTGGGAACGCTGAGCGGGCTGATGCGAACGATGCGGCTCAATCGCGCTGTGCACCTCGACAACTGGCTGCTCTCCACCAATTTGCACGGGACATGGGATGGCACCGGTCTTGCCGACATGCGACAGCTGCTGTGGGGCTCATTTCCCGACCATTTCGTGATCATCCGCTCGCTCGATCCCTGGACCTGCCCGGCGCTGCTCGACGCAGTTAGGCAGGATGGCTGGACCTTGCTGCCCGCCCGGCAGGTGTGGGTGACCGATGATCTGGCGGCGTCTTGGCTTCCCCGGGGCCAGACGCGCGCCGATGCCAAAGCACTGCGCCGATCGGGGTTGAAGACAGAGCAGGCCAGCACTCTGAGCAGCCGTGACTGCGAGCGGATCGCCGACCTGTATCATCAGCTCTATGTCGGACGTTACTCGGCGATCAATCCGATATTCACCCCCGAATTCATTCGGCTCTCGGCAGCAATCGGGCTGCTGACCTTTCTCGTAGCGCGCGATGAGCAGGGTGAAATCATGGTGTTCTCGGCGCTGCGCAGCGCTGGCGGTGTCGGCACGGTGCCGCTGATGGGCTATGATATGACGCGCCCCCAGAGCGAGGGCCTGTATCGGATCGCCAGCTACATGGCCGCCGATGCCGCGATGAACACGGGTCTGCGGTTTCATGGTTCGGCCGGTGCGGGTGAGTTCAAGCGCAACCGCGGTGCACGCGGGATCATCGAATACATGGCGGTGGATGGTCGCCACCTGTCCGCCCCTCGGCGCGCTGGCCTTGCGGTGTTGGCGGCAGGGCTTAACGCAGCCATGAAGCCGATGCTGGAACGAAATGGATGGTAGCGACACGCCCATCTGCAACCCAGAACTCGATTTTTGGTGACTTTAACGACCGGGTAGACTTCGACGACCTTTGACGCGTGCAGGGATAACCGCCAGCCTCTACGTTCCACGACAGACGGATCCTAAAGCACCCTCCGTCCTAAGCCAGCGACGTTACAAAACAAGCGTGGTCAGCCCGCTAGGTTTTTTAGCTCAAGCGTCCGCTTTTAGGCTCATCCGAGCGTCGGTCGAACGACCGGAATTGGGGCGCAAAGCTGCCCGGCAGCAACCGCTTCCAGATGTTGCCGTTTAGCCGCTGATGCCGCATTCCTAGAAGCGGACGCTCAGCTATATCGATCCGTGCGCATTGTGCCGGCACCGACATTATGGCTCAGCGCGAGTGGGAAGCCGACGTTTAAGCTATTCCGTTGCAGAAGGCTTGAGTGACCTTTTTCCTTTTTGGATCAAAATAGACGTTTACGATGAAGCATCCGCCGTCGTCGATTAAAGGCAGACGCTTGACCCACCGCCTCTGCCCAACTGCCAGGTCGTCATGCGCCCCTGCTACGTAGGTTCCGATAACGTCACCGGACTTGGTTGCGGTGTAAAACCTACTGTAGCGATTCAAAGCTACCGCATCTTTGGGCAGACGCACCTGTTGCTCGATAACATCCATGATCGGCAACGCGGTCGCGTGCGTGGTTGTAGGGCGGTGGGAAGGAGCGATC
>JBMOGG010000366.1:0-2019 GCA_049318505.1 Sphingomonas sp.
GGAAAATGGCCCGCAGGCGCGCTCGCCCTGCTGCTGGCGGTACTGCCAAGCGTCGCCGCCTTGCAAAAACGCACCGATGCTCAGGCGCGGCTGCTCGTTAGCCTCACGGCCATGATCATGCCGGTCCTGCTGGTGTTCGTCTTCCAAGGCAAGCCGTGGCAAGTCGAATTGCACATGACCTTTTTCGCTCTGCTCGCGATGGTCGCGATCCTGTGCGACTGGAAGGCGATCGGTGCTTCTGCAGCCATTGTGGCTGCCCACAGTATCGGCTTCGGCCTCAGCGAGCCCATATGGGTCTTTGGCGGAGGCAGCGTGTCAGGCGGCCGCATTTTGCTGCATACCGTTATCCTGATTGTCGAGGCGGGCGCGCTGATGTGGCTGGGAAATGCCATGATCGTGCTTATCGAGACAATCCAGAACGAACATGCCGAACGCCAACGGGCCGAAGCCGGCTTGGCGGCGGAGCGGGCGCAGCAGGCCGATGCGGTTGCCCTTGTCACGACCACATTGGCCGAAGGGCTTGCGGCATTGAGCGCCGGGGACCTGACCACGGAAATCGAAATCGGCTTCCCAGACGGTTACGGCATGCTGCGCAGCAACTTCAATGCTGCGCTCGCAAGCCTGCGCGATCTGATTGGGTCGGTAACCGAAACTGCCAAGGGCATTCAAAACGGATCGGTCGAGATTGCCGAGGCCTCGGAAGCGCTGGCGCGTCGCACTGAAGGGACTGCCGGCACTCTCGAAGAGACGAGCACTGCCCTCTGTCAGATCGATGCGCGAACCCGGGCGAGCAGCGAGGCCGCCGACACTATCGTCAGGCGGGCCGACAAGGCGATTGCGACGGTCGGCGGCGGCCGCGCCACAGCGGACGAAGCCGTGCAGGCAATGGGCCGGGTCAGCGAAAGTGCCAAGGGCATCGACAGCGTGATCGAAGGCCTCGACAAGATCGCCTTCCAGACGCGTGTCCTTGCCATGAATGCCGCGGTCGAGGCCGGTCGCGCCGGCGATGCCGGACGCGGTTTTGCCGTTGTCGCCGACCTCGTTTCTGCGCTGGCCATTCGGGCTGAGGAAGAGGCAAAACGCGCTCGCGACCAGCTGACTGTCACCCAGACCGAAATCGGGACCGCCGTTGAGGCGGTGCGCAAGGTAGACGACGCCTTTCAGGAAATCTCAACTGATGTTTCAGGCGTGCACAGCTTGCTGCGCGGGATGGCTGACGACAATGTGGCCCAGGCTTCGGCCATTTCTCAGATCAGTGCCGCTGTAAGTGCCATGGATCAGGCCACCCAGCAGAACGCCGCGATGGTCGAAGAAACTTCGACTGCGGCTCGCAACCTGACCGTTGAGGTCAACGCGCTGACCGGACAGGCGGCGCAGTTCCGCATCGATGGCACCCGGCGCAAGCGACCTGTTCATTTCCAGCCATCGCCCGAAACGCTTGCCGCACGGGCGCAAAAGACCGGCACGGCAAACTGAAGGCCAACGGTATCGCGGCGCGATGCACCTGCGGGCTCTAACCAAAAGGGCCGCCGTGACATACAATCTGTCACAGCGGCCCATTTCTTGGCAGCGTCGGTGAGGTTTAAGCCGCTTCCTGGATGACCGCCCCGGCTCCGCTCAGCCCTTCGATAATGTCGCGATTGACGTCGATGAGGTCATCGATCGATTCACGACCGGCAATGACATCGCTGGTGAAGTGATCGACCCACAGGGCAAGCGAGACGATGCTTGCGCGCAGCCCATTGGGAAGAGCGTTACCGACAGAGCCGCATACGACGCCAAACGTGCGCCAGACCTCGCGGTTGCGATGCAAAGTCGGCATCAGCGCTCCCCTGGTGTGACCCGCATCGCGCGCTTGGACCATTTCGCCGGTAATCTCGATCATCAGGCGTCGTTCGGTCTGTCGCGGCGTCTCCACGGTGTTCCGCGCGCGATGATAGGCAGTAAGCGACATGCAACCTCCTTTAGCTGGTGCCTCATTCTAGAGGATTAATTGCTCGGTCGGTGCGTTCCGACCAC
>JBMOGG010000367.1:0-2017 GCA_049318505.1 Sphingomonas sp.
AGACAATCCGCACCTCGTGCGCGACGCCGAGGTCGGCAAGCACGTCCGCTGCGGCCCGCATCGTATCCCAGTCGGACTGGCTGCCCATAATGATCCTGACCTGCGGGGCTGTCCCTGTCATCATACACTCTTTAGGCCCGTCAACGTGCGCATCGTTGACCTAGCGCCCAGCAGGCGCGCGCGCAAATCGTCGATCCCGCAAGACTGCACATCATCGCATCGCTACGCTGAAGTTGACATGATCGGCGGGCGCGGCTTGTACGCACGAATGAGTGTTGCGATTTCCAATAACGATTCCATCGACCTAGATAACGCCGGACTTAAACCGGAAAATGAACTATTGGTTCGCGAGCTCCGCGCGTTGCGGCTGCAGGTTGCCGAACTCGAACAGCTTGCCGACAGCGACACGCTTACACCTTTGCTCAATCGTCGCGCTTTTCTCCGTGAAGTCGAGCGAGGCATTGCCCGTGTCGCGCGCCACGGTACGCCTGTTGCCGTGATGATCGTCGATCTCGACGGGCTGAAGGCGATCAACGACAGCGCCGGGCATCAGGCAGGGGATGCCGCGCTGATTCACGTTGGCTATGCGCTGAAGCGAATGGTGCGGGCCACCGATATCGTCGCACGCATTGGCGGCGATGAATTCGGGCTGGTGCTTGAGGATCTTTGCGCAGACGAGGCAGACGCAAAGGCTCTGGCGCTCGCTTCCGGCATTGCCGCTGAGGCGCCCGCTGGACGGCCCGTGTCGGTATCGATCGGTCACGCGATGGCTACGTCCGGTGATACCATCGACTCGATAATCGCCCGCGCCGATGCGGCGATGTACGCCCGCAAGCGGACTCAGCGCTCGGAAAGATAGTAACGGTCGCGCGCGCTAAGATCGTCGGCCAGGTCGTAGACGATGGGCTGGCCGGTCGGGATTTCGAGCGAGGTGATCTCGTCGTCCGAGATGCCCGACAAATGCTTGACCAATGCACGTAGCGAGTTGCCGTGTGCCGAGATCACGACCCGCTTACCGGCTTTCAGCTCGGGTGCGATTCGGGCTTCCCAATAGGGTAGGACGCGCGCGATCGTGTCTTTCAGGCTTTCGGTGTTCGGAATGGCAATCCCGGCATATCGCCGGTCAGCCGAGAGATCATAGGCACCGCCAGCTTCCATTGGTGGCGGCGCAATGTCGAAGCTGCGCCGCCAGATCTTGACCTGGTCGTCGCCATGCTTGGCCGCGGTCTCTGCCTTGTCGAGGCCGGTCAGACCGCCATAATGCCGCTCATTGAGGCGCCAGTCCTTTTCGATAGGCAGCCACAATCGCGCCATGGCTTCGAGTGCCAGGTTGAGCGTCTTGATCGCGCGGGTTTGCAGCGAGGTAAAACACATGTCGAAGTCGAGACCCTTGGTCGCCATCAATTCACCGGCCGCCCGCGCTTCGCTAGCGCCCTTGTCGGTGAGGTCGACGTCCCACCACCCGGTGAAGCGGTTTTCGAGGTTCCACGCCGACTGGCCGTGGCGGATGAGGACGAGGGTTGGCATGGGTCAGAGGTCCAGGTGAAGGAATTGGTTGAACGCGGTCGGCTGGTAATCGCCGAACGCTGCGCCGTCCAGAAAGCCGCATTTGCGGTAGAGCGCGAGCGCGGGTTCAAAAGCCGGACCGGACCCGGTTTCGAGACTGAGCCGTTGATAGCCGCGGATGCGCGCTTCGCCGATGACATGTTCGAGCAGCGCCGCCGCAACCCCTTTGCGCAGGTAATCGGGCGCGGTGCGCATGGATTTGATTTCGCCGTGCCCGGAATCGAGCCGCTTCAGCGCGCCGCAGCCCAGCAGCGCGTCGTCTTCCCACGCCGTCCAGAACGTCACATCTGGCGCGCGCAGCCGTTCGATGTCGAATGCAAACACGCTGCCTGGCGGCGAAGCCAGGTGCATTTGTTCGAGGTGGTAGCGCAGCAGCGAACGAATCTGCGGACCGCTCAGATCGTCCTCGACGACCCTCACAGGTCGTCAATCATCCCGGCCAGCGTCGCGA
>JBMOGG010000368.1:0-2016 GCA_049318505.1 Sphingomonas sp.
ACGGGCTTCACACCCACACCCATAACGAATTTCCAGACGTGAAGTTACACCACCCGATCTTCGCCCTGGGTGGTTCACGATCTACGGCGGACCGCGCGATCCTTGATGTCGCGCGCGGGCGTTCGCCCCGATATCTGCGAGCGCGTGTTGGGCCACGCCATTCCGGGCGTGTGGGGCGTCTATGGCCGCTATTCCTATGAAGACGAGAAAGCCGAGGCGCTGGCGAAGCTCTCCGACCTGATCGAGCGGATCGTGTCGCCCGACATGCAGGACAGCAACCCTATACCGTTGCGCTTTCGCTAAGCCGATAGGCAACCGGATTTGCAATCCACCGGTTGAGTTCGGACTCATGCCAACCCGTCCCGTGAACACTTATTCTCACCTGGGGCGGCAAGGTGCCATCGGCGCTCTTGCGATATATGGTCGAGCGGGAAAGGCCCGTGCGGGCGAGGACAGTCTTGAGGCGGATGATTTTTTCAGGGTTCGACATGAGACGTTCTTTCATTCCTTGACAGTCATTGGCTCCCCATGAGCCGAAGATTGGCCGCCGAATCCGGCCGCACAGGAGCGTTTTCAGAGCACGTAAGGGCAGCGCGCATAGAGAAGCGATACGCAGTGAACGGCAACGGACGGCTAGAGCGGAGTGCGGGCCACAACGGACGACGGCCCTGGGCGGCATGCGGTGGGAAAAAATCTTGCCGCCCGGATCGACATAGCACCGACGACGGTGATCATCGTCGCTATCTGCTCAGAAATGCGTCGGTTTGCGTCGGAATCTGCGTCGGTGTTGGTCGTTTTTGCGTCACCCCTTCGAACTCGGTGGTTCGCTTCACCCAACGATTCGCGCACGGGTGTTCGATGAGTAGAACGCAACCTGTATGGCGTCACTTGACGCCGAACGAAGCTGCAACTAGGAGGGGGCATGAAGATCAGGAACGTGATCCACAAAGGGTTGCGGCGCTTCATCGAAGACGATGACGCCAGCGGATTGCAGCCTGCCGTTGTCGTCAAGGTGCAGCGCATCGTTTCATTCCTCCAGGACATGGAGGCCGAGGAGGAGCTTTGCACCGTGCAGAGTTGGAAAGCCCATATGCTGACCGGCAACCGCAAGGGAACGTGGAGCCTGTTCGTCACCCAGAACTGGCGAATGACGTTCCGGATCGACCGACAGGAAATCGAGATCATCGATCTCGATTACGAAGATTACCACTAGGAGCTGGACATGAGCGCGATTGCAGGCATCCGCATTAAGAACCCGGCCCATCCGGGCGGCTTCGTGAAGTCCGAGATTATCGAGCCGCTGGGTTTATCTGTTACGGGGGCGGCGCAAGTGCTTGGTGTCACCCGCGCGACGCTATCGACCCTGCTCAACGAGCATTCGCAGCTTTCGTCCGAAATGGCACTCCGGATCGAAAAGGCGTTCGGTGTAGCGATGGACACGTTGATGCGGATGCAGAACAGCTACGACGTCGCCCAGGCACGGAAGCGCGAAGGTGAGATAAAGGTTGCGCCGTATCAAGGGCTGACGGGCGATGCTGGATCGATAGCGGTGCTGTGATGGCGAAATTGGGGTGACCATTGCACAAAGGGACCAAGCGGGTTGATCGCAGCGGCAGGAATTTAGGGGGGCGGCCAGGCAACTCACGGGGATGAAGTGCCAGTAAGCAGTAGTTGGTTCAGGGCGCACCGCCATATCGAGTGCCGTGATTGCCAGGTCCTTCTTCATCCGGTCATTGACCGCCCAGCCGACTACGCGGCGGCTATTGTAGCGCGTCAATTACGATGAGCGGTCGTGTTGCCTCACGGAGATATGTTCCCGAGGCAGCTGCGTACAGCTCGCCGAGGAGAGCGGCTGCGTCCTGCCCTTCGTATCGGCGGTAGCCTACCAATTTGCGAACAACGGCGCCGTTCTTTTGTTCAACCCACGCCTGATCGTTCTTCCGGTACGGACGAGAGCGGGTGATCGAGCGATCCATCCAACAGGAGGTGAAAAGACGCACCGTCAAAGTCAGGGTC
>JBMOGG010000369.1:0-1988 GCA_049318505.1 Sphingomonas sp.
ACCGCACCCTGCAGCCGGTTGACGATGAAACCGTCGAGTTCCTTGTCCATGACCAGCGGCTTTTGGCCAGCGGCGCGAAGGATCGCGCATGCCCGATCGACGATACCGGGCGATGTCCACGGTGCGGGGACCACTTCGGCAGCGGGTATCAAATAGGGCGGATTGATTGGATGTGCCACCAGACACCTTGCCCGCCCTGGCAGATGGCGGGTGAAGTCTGACGGCAACAGCGCCGATGTCGAACTGGCGATGACCGCGTGCTCATCTGCCAGACTGTCGAGCAGTGAAAAGACTTCGCATTTCGATTGCAGATCTTCGGGTGCATTTTCCTGGACGTATTCAGCCCCTTCAAGCGCCGCCTCGAGGCGCGTCTCGATCCGCGCATTGGCGAGGATCTCTTGAGATGAAAGTTCACCTAACAGACCCTCTTCCTCGAGACTTGGCAAAACTTGTGCGAGGAAGGCTATTGCCTTTTGCGAGGTCGCTTCGCTTCGGCTCCAGATTGCGACATTCATATCGGCGCGCGCGAATGCAACAGCCCAGGCGCGACCGATAAAGCCGGCCCCGATAACGGCCACATTCGTTTTACCGGAAGCCATTGCGCATTCCTTCAGCCGGTCCATTCATTTGGCTTGTAAATAGCACATACGTATAATACATTATTAGTCAATGACAGCTGTTCGCGGGCCGGGGATGTCAATGGGCTACACAATCGAATGCGTGCTCGATTGCGCAAATCACCTTGGTGAAGGCCCGGTCTGGGATGTGCGCGAGCAGTGCCTTTACTGGGTCGACTCGACGGGGCGCCGAGTCGGAAAACCGGCAATCTGGCGCTATGATCCCGCCTCAGGCGCGGTGCGCCACTGGGGACTCGATTGCGATGTCGGCGCGATGGCCCTGCGCGAATCGGGGGGTGCTGTTCTCGCGCTCAATGATGGGTTCTACGCGTTTGATTTCGAAAGTGGTGCATGCGACCTCCTCGTCAGGACCACCGACGATACTGAGCGGGCACGGCTGAACGACGGCAAGTGCGACCGCCGAGGACGTTTCTTTGCCGGCGCCATGGACGACAAGGAAGAGCTTGGCATCTGCGGCTTGTGGCGCCTCGATCCCGACCTGTCGGTCACCAAGGTCGATGAAGGGATCATTTGCTCCAACGGCCCCTGCTGGAGCCCAGACGACCGGACCTTCTATTTCGCCGATACGTTCAAAGCTGAAATCTGGGCCTATGACTATGACATCGACACTGGTGGAATCGTCAATCGCCGCGTGTTCACCTCTCTGAAGGGCGAGCCCGGATTTGCGGATGGTTCTACCATCGATGCCGAAGGGTTCCTCTGGAATGCCCAAGTCATTGGCGGCGATCTTGTCCGCTATGCGCCCGATGGGCAGGTCGATCTGCGCATCGGCATGCCGGTCAAGAATATCACCAGCGTCATGTTCGGCGGCGCAAATCTCGACGAAATCTACGTAACGTCCATGGCGCGGGTTCAGCATCCGGCTGAGCATGATCATTTTGCCGCCGAGACAAAACCGCAGTTCTGCGCGGGCGCGCTGTTCCGGATAAAAGGGCTCGGTATTCGCGGTATAGCCGAGCATCGCTTCGCGGGTTGACGCCGGACTATCGACAGAGAGGGTTAGCATGAAGCCAGCGAAGTTTGACTATTTGAGGCCCGGTAGCCTGCAACAAGCGTTGGAGATGCTGGCGGGCAGCGATGGCCAGGTAAAAGTCCTGGCAGGGGGGCAGAGTCTTGTCCCAATGATGAATTTTCGCGTTGCGCGGCCTGAACAGCTAATCGATATCAACAGGCTTCCCGATCTCGACTATATCAGGATCGAAGATGACCGGTTGGTGATTGGTGCGCTGGCGCGCCATGCGTCGATCAAGGCCGCGCTGGACGTCCGTGCGGCCTGCCCCTTGATGGGCGAAGCGTACCACTGGGTCGCGCATCATCCGATCCGGACGCGCGGCACGCTGTGCGACAATC
>JBMOGG010000370.1:0-1978 GCA_049318505.1 Sphingomonas sp.
CCGCCGCCGCCGCCCCAATGATCGTCATCGCCACCCCGGCTGTTCACCGCAGCGTTGATCGCCGTCCACAGGATCGCTTCGCCGATTCCCGAGCTATGCCGACGCCGTCGTCCGCCACCGCGCGACAGCGCGCCTACCATCGGCAGGATTACGACGAAGAAAACGACGATCCAAAAGACGAACGCGCCGCCGTTCACTTTGCGTGCGCTCTTCTTTTCCTGCGCCGCCAGCGCCGCCGTCCGCTTGGCGGCTTCCTCAGGTGTCAGTTTGATCTGCGCGCCGATCGCATCGACGCCCGCGTTGAGTGCGCCCGAAATGTCGCCCGCCTTTAGCATCGGGGTCATGATGCCATTGGCGACAACGCTGGAGAACGCATCGGTAACCAGCGGCTCGAGTCCGTAACCAACCTCGATCCGTGGGCCGCGCTGTCCGGCCGGATTGTTCGGCGCGAGCAGGATGATCAGCCCGTCGTCCTTCTCCTTGTCGCCCAGTGCCCAGGCGCGGCCGAGCCGGTAGCCGTAATCCTCGAGCGGATAGCCCTGCATGTCGGGGATGGTCGCGACGACCATCTGATGCCCGGTCGCCTGCTCGATCGCTTCCAGCTTGGCTTCGAGCGCGGCCTTTTGGTCGGGCTGCAGCAGATTTGCCGCATCGACCACCCGCCCGGTGAGCGGCGGAAAGGTCTGCGCAAACGCCGGGAAGGCGCACAGCAGCAGCAAAAGCGCAACGAGCGCCTTTGCGACAGCCGATCCAGGCGACAGCCACTTCACCATCGAAGCGAACCTCTCGATCGAGGGATGGGCCCCGGACCGGGTCCGGGGCGACGATGACCGGTGTCGATCGTCAGTTGAAATCCACCGTTGGTGCGCGGTCGGCGTTGGGGGCCGTCGCGGTATAGGTCACCATCGGTTTCGAGCCGTAGAAGATCTTGGCGCCGATCGCGTCGGGGAAGGTACGGATGGTAGTGTTATACTTCTGCACCGCCTCATTATAATCCTTGATCGAGATGTTGACGCGGTTCTCCGTGCCTTCGAGCTGCGACTGCAGCGCCATGAAGTTCGCGTTCGACTTCAGCTCGGGATAGGCCTCCTGGAGCTGGCGCGTGGCGAGCGTCAGGTTGTTCTGCGCGTTCTGGAACGCCTGCACCTTCGCCGGGTCGGTCAGGTCGCCGGGGCTGAGCGTCACCTGGTTGGCCGAGGCGCGTGCCTGCGTCACCGTGGTCAGCACGTCCTTTTCCTGCTTGGCGAACCCTTTGACGGTCGCGACCAGATTGGGGATCAGGTCGGCACGGCGCTGGTAATCGGCCTGGACGTTCGCCCATTTCGCCTTTGCGGCTTCCTCGGCCGTCGGGATCGAGTTGATACCGCATCCCGACAGCGAAACGGCGGCAAGCGGGGCAATCAGGGCGAGGCGGCGGATCGATGTCATATGGAAGGTCCCTCCAGCTTTATGTACGGGCAATACGCGAACGCGCGCGGGAAGCGCAATGAGGCCTTTTGTCCCTTTTCAAACGGTTGCCCGTTCTCCATTGTGTCCCCGCAACGATCATCTGGGGGGTAACATCGTGAGCATGGTTTCGGAGTTCAAGACGTTCATCAATCGTGGCAACGTTCTCGACCTGGCGGTCGGTGTCATCATTGGCGCAGCCTTCGGCAAGATTGTGACCGCAGTCACTGACGATTTCATCAATCCGATCCTCGGCCTTGTCACGGGCGGCGTCGATTTCGGGAACATGTACGTGCCGCTCGGCACGGTGCCCGAGGGGACGGCCGCGACACTTGCAGGCATGAAAGCGGCGAATGTGCCGGTCTTCGCCTATGGTCATTTCATCACGGAAGTCATCAATTTCCTGATCCTGGCCTTCGTGATCTTCATGATCGTGCGGACGGCGAACAAGGCGCTCAAGCGTCCTGAGGACAAGCATATTGAGGAAGTGGCAACGCCCGAGGATATCCTGTTGCTGCGCGAAATCGCCGCC
>JBMOGG010000371.1:0-1963 GCA_049318505.1 Sphingomonas sp.
AAGCGAAGGTGGC
Organism: Sphingomonas sp.; assembly: GCA_049318505.1. GTDB lineage: Bacteria > Pseudomonadota > Alphaproteobacteria > Sphingomonadales > Sphingomonadaceae > Sphingomonas_O. The sequence continues at coordinate 14 of JBMOGG010000371.1, forward strand.
GTTGGCCGCCGTGAAGGGTGAGAAGACGCTGGCCGATTTGGCCTAGTGTTATGATGTCCACCCGAACCGGATCACGACGTGGCGGACGCAGTTGCTGGAAGGGGCTGCTGGTGTTTTCGGTGCCGACAGCACCGAAGCGGCGGAGCCGGCGATTGATGTGAAGACGCTTCACGCCAAGATTGGCGAGCTGACGCTGGTAAACAATTTTTTTATCAGGGGCGCTCGGCAAGGCGGGTCTGTTGCCGAGCGCAAGATGATGATCGATTGTTCGCACAGCCTGCCGGTGGCGCGGCAAGCACGCGAGCTGGGGATAAGCCGCCGATCGCTGTTCAGACTAACCCGGCCACCTCTCTCCAAGCGTGCACGCGGCATAAGGGCGGGTCTGCACGGCGTTTGGCACTTGCCTCTTCATGCTTTGCGCGAGAGGATCGTTCAGTCTCAACCCTGAGGGAGCCTGTGCCGATGAAAGCCAAGCATCTTCTGCTGTTTGCGACCTCGGCGTTGATTGGCAGCCGCGCGGGGGATTCTGCGCCCCCGCCGCCTTCGCTGCAGCTCCAAGTCCCACTCGCCTGCGAGATTGGTCGGAACTGCGAGATACAGAATTATGTCGATCGCGATCCGGGCTCGGCGGCGAGTGATTATGTGTGTGCCGACCGAACATATGAAGCGCACAACGGCATCGATTTTCGCATTCCCGATATGGCCAGCCAGCGCGCAACGGTTGCCGTTCTCGCCGCCGCCCCCGGCACCGTCGTCAGCATCCGCGATGCAATGGACGATATTTCGGTAAAGACGATTGGCATCGCTGCGGTGGAGGGGCGCGAATGCGGCAATGGCGTGGTGGTCGATCATGGTGCCGGGTGGGAAAGCCAATATTGCCACATGGCGCGGGGCAGCATTTCGGTGAAGGCGGGTGATGCGGTGCGTGCTGGACAGCCTCTTGGCCGGGTCGGCCTTTCGGGCCTTACCGAGTATCCGCATCTGCACCTGACCGTCCGCAAGGGTGGCCGTGTGGTCGATCCTTTTAATCCGGATCCTGCTGATCATGGCTGCAAGGCAAAGGGCGACCTTTGGAGCCCGGCTGCGCGCAAGGCGCTGATCTACAAACGCGGCGTCGTGCTCAACATTGGCCTCACGGTGCAGGCCATCACCGCCGACCAGCTTGAGGACGGTCGCCTGCCAGCCGCCTCCACAGCGTCGCCAGCGTTGGTGGCTTACGTTCGCGTGATCGGGCTTGAACGAGGCGACACGCAGTTACTTGAGCTTTGGGCGCCCGACGGCACGGTACTGGCATCAAATTCGATCCCGGCGCTCGACCGGGCCAAGGCGCAATGGTTTACGTTTGCCGGCAAGAAGCGTTCCGGCGCCAATTGGCCGGCGGGCGATTATGCCATCACGTACACGCTGATGCGTGCCAATGCGGTGGTGGCCAGCAAGCGCCTTACCGTGAAGATCTGAGAATGATCGCCGGTTCTGCACCAATGTCGCGCTGACCCGTCAACGCAAGGCTTGCCGCCAATCTCCTGCCAGGATTCTTGCCAGTTGTGACAGCGCCATCTTTCTGGCTGCATGGTGTTCACTACCAGCGCGCGCAGCATTCCGACATGAAGCCGTGCACTGTTCCGATGTAATCCCGCGCAGCATTCCGATGGGACGCCGCGCAGGTGAGGAACGTCAGAGCCTTGTCGATTGACGGCGTTTTCTTTCGACGAAGAAGACGTTGATGCCGACGAGGAGAATGGACATGCGCCGGTTGCGCGAACTGATGAGGCTTCACCGCGAAGCCGGGCTTGGCGTGCGCGAGACGGCGCGGCGCGCAGGCATTGCGGAATCGACGATGCGCGACATGGTGAAGCGTTTTGACCGCGCGGGCCTTACGGTTTGAACGAAAACTGACAATAACAGCCCGCATGGCGTCCCGCAGCTCCACGTCCAAGGCTATGGCTAACT
>JBMOGG010000372.1:0-1952 GCA_049318505.1 Sphingomonas sp.
CCCAGTGATCGGGTGCTGCGTCCGGAGACAGTTCCTCGACCACACCCGACAGAAAATCCGCTACGACCGCATCGATCGCAACCCCGCCGCCGCTGATCAATACGCCGGTCTGACCGGTGGCGCGGAAGGTCGCATTTATACCGCGAGCATGCGCATCCCGCTCGAGGGAAAGCGCGGTGAATTTTTTACCGACGGCGCAATCGGCCCCAACCATCAAGGCGCGTCGGCCGCTTCGCCTACGCCCCGAACCGACCGCGGAGCGTGCGCCGGGTGGAAGACCACGCACATCGTGCAGCATTGTGCCGCGTGCGGCAGCACGTGCGGCGATTTCGGGATGGTCGGCGAGCCGGTCGTGCAGCCCCGACGCGACATCCAACCCGGCGTCGATCGCCGCCAGCACCGCGCCAACCCATTCGGGCGGGAGGGCACCACCGAATGAGGCGCCGCCGATCACCATGGTGCGCACCCCCGCCGCTGCTGCTACCGCCGGGTTCATGTCTGGCAGGCCCAAATTGACGGCATCGGGTGTCAGGCGATATTGGCCGGCACAGCGCTCGCCGCGCCATTCCATGATCCCGAGCCCGGTTTTCACGCCCAGCCGCTCGACGATATCACCGATAAAGATCAAGTAGGGGGTCTCGATCGTTCTGATCACCATGTCAGCTCCTTGCTCGCGCCAGGCTTGTTGCGGCCGTTTCCGCAGCGATGCGGCCGAAAACTAACGCCGGCCCCAGCGTGATCCCGGCGCCGGGATAGGCCCCGCCCATGAAGCTTGCGGCGTCATTCCCTGCAACAAAGAGCCCTTCGATCGGCGATCCGGACGCATCGAGGGCGCGTCCGTCAGTGTCGGTCTTCAGCCCGATGAAGGTGCCGATATCGCCGGGGATCAGGCGGACTGCATAAAAGGGTGGCTTCACAAGCGGTGCTACGCAGGGGTTTGCAAGGTGCCCGGCACCGCCGTTGAAGCGCTCGTAAACATCGGCGCCCTTATTGAATTCCGGGTCTTTCCCGACCAAAGCACCGCTGTTGAATCGCGCGACGGTAGCCACCAGTCCGGCTTCATCAATGCCGCATTGCTGCGCCAGTTCAGCAAGCGTCGCCGTGCATTTGATGTAGCCCGATCGGACATGCGGCGCCAATCGACCCGGGGCGGGCGGGGCCATGCCAAGGCCAAAGCGCCGGATGGCACGCGCATCGCAGACCAGGTGGCACTCTATGTCCGGATCATCGCGGCATGCCTCGATCATCGCCGGCACGAAATCATGGTACGACGTCGCCTCGCTGACAAAGCGGCGACCGCGCCGATCGACCGCGATATAGCCAGCCTTGCCGCGATCGAAGAAGTGCGGAAACGGGATCGTGGTTCCGTCGGGCTGCGGCGCGAGCGATACCGGGGTCCAGGCGGCGGGATTGGCCTGGTCCTCGACAACGCCGACGCCAAGCCGTTCGGCGATCCGCATGCCGTCGCCGGTATTGGTTTCGGGTGCAAGCGATCGATGATTTCCGCCCGCTCTCACGTGATCGAAATAGCGTAAGCGCAGCGCATCACTGCCTGGAAAACCACCCGTCGCGAGGATAACCCCGGCACGAGCGCGGATGACCCGCTCGCCATCGGCGCCGGCAACTCGCGCGCCCGTCACACGCCCGCTCTCGACCAACAGGTCGATCAGTGACGTGTTCAAGGCCAGACGCACACCCGTTTCGAAAGCACTCAACGCTAGCATCGCGATCAAGGCGCTGCCGTTCGACAGCCGAGTGCCGCGTGGATGGCCAAGCCGGTCATAGCCATAGCGCGCGAACAGCCGTGCGACTTTCCACGCCGACTTCCACGACCGGGTCATGCCATAGAAATGCACAAGGTCTTCGCGGCCGACCATCATGCCGCCCATGATCGTCGTCGTTTTCAGCGGCAAACGCAAGGCGGCGAACGCGCGGCCAAGCCGGCGCCCGTC
>JBMOGG010000373.1:0-1932 GCA_049318505.1 Sphingomonas sp.
GCAGCCAGTCACGCCGGTTCATGCCATCGCCGTAAATCGGGAGCGCACGGCCCGAAAGCGCGTTGATCAGGAACAGGGGGATTAGTTTTTCCGGGAATTGGTAAGGTCCGTAATTGTTCGAGCAATTGGTCGTCGTCACCTCGAGCCCGTAGGTATGATGATAGGCACGGACGAGATGGTCCGATGCTGCCTTTGATGCAGAGTACGGCGAATTGGGCGCGTACGGCGTTGTTTCGCTGAACGCGGGATCGTCGAGCTCGAGCGACCCGTAGACCTCGTCGGTGGAGACATGGTGGAAGCGGTGCGGACGCCCGGTGCCCTTGTCGAGCCAGACACGCCGCGCTGCCTTGAGCAGGCCATGCGTGCCGAGCACATTCGTTTCGATGAAGGCGTCGGGTCCCGTGATCGACCGGTCGACATGGCTTTCGGCAGCGAAATGGACAAGCGTATCGATCTCATGCGCGTCGAGGAGGCGCGCAACGAGCTGATCGTCGCCAATGTCGCCGCGGACGAGGGTCACGTTGTTATCAAGACCGGCGAGATTAGCCCGGTTGCCGGCATAGGTCAGGGCGTCGAGGACAATCAGGGGGACGCCCGGAACTGCCGCCGCGCGCCGTCGCACGAAGTTCGCACCGATAAACCCCGCGCCACCAGTCACGAGCATCTTACTGGGCATGAAGTGCTTCCCTATCGGTAAACATGTTTTCGAGCTCGGCCCGCCAATGCGCCGCGGGTGCCCCGAGCGCTGCCCAGCTGCTTGCCTTGTCGAGGACGCTGTAGGCGGGGCGGCGTGCGGGGGTCGGATAATCGGCCGTGGCGATTGGTCGCACCGACACGTCGGCGTGCAGCACCCCGCGCGCGCGCGCGATGTCATGGATCGCTGCCGCAAAGTCGTACCATGAGGCGACGCCCGCGTCGGTGAAATGGTGCACCCCGGCAATCTCCAGCTCGGCAAGGCGGAGCAGCGCGCGCGCAAGACTGGCCGCATGGGTTGGCGTTCCGACCTGGTCGGCCACGACCGAAATGCTGTCGCGCGTCGACATCAGGCGAAGCATCGTTTCGACGAAGTTCTTGCCTCCAGCCCCATAAACCCATGCCGTGCGCACGACGAGCGCGCCCGGACATGCCGCCATGACCGCATCTTCGCCCGCCGCCTTCGACGCCCCGTACACCCCGATCGGGCGGCGCTCTGCCATTGGCGCATAAGGAGTCGATCCGGTCCCGTCGAACACGAAATCGGTCGAGATGTGGACCATCCGCGCACCCGTCCGGGCGGCCCCTGTCGCGATGGCACCCGCGGCATCGCGGTTGATGCGGTAGGCAGCGTCCGCGTCGTTTTCGGCCATATCGACCGCGGTATAAGCCGCGGCGTTCACGACAAGTGCCGGTCGCACCGCCTCGATCCGCGACGCGATACCCGCCACATCGTCAAGGTCGAGGTCGGCACGCGCCCAGCCGACGACCTGGCCCGGAGCACTCGCAACAAGCGCGCGACCGACCTGGCCCGCTGCACCAATAACGAGCGTTGTCACGCATAGATCTCCGCGTCGCCGAGCAACGGCGCCTCGGCATCCTTGGCGGACAGAAGAGGCGGCAGAACATCCTTTGGCCAGTCGATCGCCAATGTCGGATCGTCCCAGCGCACCGCCCGCTCGAGCGCGGGGGCATAAAGTTCGGTACATTTATACGCGAAATCGGCCTGGTCGGTCAGCGTGACAAAGCCGTGCCCGAAGCCCGGCGGCACCCAGAGCATCCGGAAGTTTTCGGCCGAGAGTTCATAACCGACCCATTTGCCGAATGTGGGGGAACTGCGGCGTAAATCGACGGCGACATCGAATACGGCACCCGCCAGCACCCGGACCAGCTTGCACTGCGGTCTTTCAATCTGGAAATGAAGCCCGCGCAGCACGCCCCGCGACGACCGGCTATGGT
>JBMOGG010000374.1:0-1919 GCA_049318505.1 Sphingomonas sp.
AGACCATCGACCGCGACGCAGCCGAGATCCCCGCCGAAATCGACGTGCTGATGCATACCAGTTTTTCCGGCACATGCCCCGAATTTTCGGACAGTGATTGGGATGAAGTTGAAGTCCCCGTTCTGTACGAACGCAAGATTGGCGCCGGCAGCGTTTTGTATCTGACGCTGGGGCATTGCCGTGGGCATTATGATCTCGCGCCGATCCGGGCGTTCAATCCTCACCCCGAACGGTGCAGCTGGTCTTACCCCATCTTTTACGAATTGCTTCGGCGCAGCCTCATTTGGGGTTTTGAGCATTCAGCCTAGCTTTTTTTGAAGGGTTGGCTTGGCTGTCGCCGGTTTGAGGGCTTCGATCTGGCGTTCAAGATCAATCAGAATCGGCTCGACAATCGCTTCGTTCAGGCCATGTGTCAGCCGGTTGATCGCCATGCCTTCGAGCACATTTTGCGAAAGTCCAAGCGCAAGATCGAAGCCGGCTCGGTTCCCCTGCCATTCGGGGAAAAGCTCGATGGCCTGTTCATGCCAGCGGACGCGAAACTCATCCTGCGCGGGGACCAGGATGTGGGCCAAGTCCTTGTCGGTTCGTGCCGCCAGCGCCAGCTCGTGAAACGCAGTGAAGGTCTGACTGGACACTTGCTTCCAATAGGCGCGCACGAGCGTGTGGACTTCGTGGATTGTCGAATCGGCGCTGCGTCGAAAGGCGCGCAAGCGCTTCTCATGGAGTTCTGCAATGGCCGCTTGCAAGAGTGCGGTGCCATTTTCGAAATGGTGCAGCATCGCACCACGCGACATGCCAGCGTCCTCGGCAACGCGCGGTGTCGTCGTTCGCGAATAGCCATATTTGATGAGGCAGCGAATGGTTGCATCAATCAATCGTGCGCGCGTGGCGGCACTTTTGGCGGCCTGCACGGTTGGCTCAGTCACCCTGACCGCTTTTGACGTTTTCAATGCGACGCGCGCCATCCAACATGAACCTTGAATTATTACCGACAAACATGATTGTTTTTTCTTTGACAGGCAACCAATTCCAGCGCCTAAATATTTGGCGCTCGGTAGTGGGGGAATTTGATGATGGGAAGAGTTGACAGCAAAGTTGCGTTGGTCACCGGCGGTGGCTCGGGGCTCGGCAAGGCCGATTGTCTGTTGTTGGCGGCCGAGGGGGCTCGGGTTGTTGTGAGCGACATCAATCTTGCATCGGCTCAGGCTGTTGCCAAGGAGATCGGGGCGGCCGCGATTGCGGTCCAGCATGACGTCACATCAGAGGACGGCTGGAAAGCCACGCTGTCTGCAACCGAAGCGGCTTTTGGCGGTCTGAACATCCTCGTCAACAATGCGGGCATCGTTGTCATTGCCGATCCTGAAGAAACGACCCTCGAACAGTTTCGTCAAGCCAATGCCGTCATGTCGGAGGGCGTGTTCCTTGGCTGCAAATATGCGATACCTCTGATGGCAAGATCGGGCGGCGGATCAATTATCAACATGTCGTCGACCGCAAGCCATTTGGGTTACCCCGTTTTCTTTGCCTATTCTGCCGCCAAAGGCGCGGTCCGCGCCATGACCAAATCGATTGCCATCCATTGCCAGGCAAAGGGGTATGGCATTCGCTGCAATTCGATCCACCCGCCTCAATCGAAACGCCGATGATTCAGTTCGCCGAAGGACGTCCGGGCGACGAGAACGCCATTCCGGAAGGAGTACTGCCAGCAGGTGCGGTTGGTGCGCCAAAAGACGTTGCCGGGCTGGTCTTGTACCTCGCTTCAGATGAGTCACGCTTTGTAAACGGCGCCGAAATTCTGATCGACAATGCGTTGATCATCAGCCCATAAAACAATCAGACATGATTGTTTTTATTGCGGCGTCCTGAGAAATGGTTCAGAGCAAAGGAATGGCGGACAATAGACAACGCGTACTGGTCTT
>JBMOGG010000375.1:0-1917 GCA_049318505.1 Sphingomonas sp.
GGGCGAGGATGGATCCGGTCGTGGGGCCGGGTTGGGGGCTGGGGCTGACGATAGGCAGAGTCTGGGTATTCGAAGCCATGGTGGTCTCCGTCATGAAGAGGTGATGGGGGATGGTCAGGGGTGCAGCGCTAGCCCGGATATCTCACAGCTCCGCGCTGTTGGCAGGGTATGAAGGCGGGCGGAGGGGATTTGGCCATTGCTGGTCTGCTTGGTGCGATGGCGTTGGCTTTTTGACGACGTGGGAACGCGCGGCGACGGCCCGCGGAAGCGGGAGCGGCATTTTCGACGGATTTCGGACTGTGCGCTGTCTGTTTCGTCATCGGCCGCCGGCAGCGCGGAGGAAGGCATGGGCAAGCTCCCACTCGTTCTGCCATGGGTAGGCTGAAGCCATGGCGATCCTGACGCGTCGGACGCTGGTGGTGACGACTGCGCCGATCTTGAGCAGTTTGAGGCGGATCGTGCCGCAGGTGGCAGTGGCGAACTGGGTAAAGCGCAGGCCGATGCGGCGCAGCGCACACATCAGGACATAGGCCATAGAGGCGAACCACAGGCGCAGCTGGTTGGCCCGCATGGTGGCCGATGAGGTGCGGTCCGCGAACAGATCTGTCTGGCACTCCTTGATGCGGTTCTCCATCTCGCCGCGGGCGCAGTAGATCTTTTCGTAGAGATGGCGCGCCTCGGCTGCGGCGCGGCTGAGTGAGGTGACCACGAAGCGCGGATTGGTGTCACCCTGGGTCACCTCAGCCTTGCCGACGACGCGGCGCCTGCGGCTCCAACCGTCGAGCGTTTGCCACATGAAGTCCTTGAAGCGGCGCGCCGGCTTGCCGGTCTGGCGGCTTTCGTTGGTAGCCTCAGCGAGTTCGTGTTCAATCTCTGCGATCAGGCGTTGGTTTTTGGCAAGGCCGAAAAGGTAATCGAGTTTGTTGGCCTCACACCAGGCCATCAGGGCTTCGCGGCAGAAGCCGCTGTCGGCACGCAACAGGATGCGGGTGCGCGGCCAGCGACGCCGGATTTGCGCGACAATGCGCTCGAGCTCCTCGCGGGCGCCGGCCGCCCCATCGATGTTCGAACGGCGCAGCTTGGCCGCCAGCAGATGCCGCCCACAGAAAATGTAGAGCGGCAGATAGCAATAGCTGTCGTAATAGCCGTGAAAGAACCGCCCTTCCTGATCGCCATGGATCGGATCATCGGTGGCATCAAGATCGAGGATGATCTGCCTGGGGGCCTTGTTGTGCGCCTCTACAAACAGCGTCACGAACAGGTTCTCGATCGCCTCAGGATCGTGTCCGACCTTATGATAGCGGGTCGGCTCCGTCCGCGAAAGCTCCACCCGGTTGAGCGTGCTCTTGCCCGCCAGCGGCGCGCAGTCCCGGCGTCCGGCCGAAAGCTTACCGACCAATGTCGCCATCACCGGATCGTGGCGCAGTTCGTCATGGTCGTTCAGATCCTCGTAGCCCAGCGCGATCCCGAATATCCGCTGGCTCACCAGGGTCCGCACGTCATGCTCGATCAGGTCTGCCCGGCGATGATCCGCAAAGCATCCGGCAAACCGTTCCACCAGCCCAATCGTCCGGTCCGTCGCCCCGAGCAGCAGGCTGCCCGCATCGCTGGTTACGGCACCGCCATCAAAAGACGCCACCACACGCCGCGATTCTACCCGTGCAAACTCAAACGACTTCGCGTTACACTCTGTCGGCATCGGGGAACTCCTCTGCTATCCGATAACCCGTTGTTTCATAAGAATTATCTCAGATTCAGAGCCCCGATGCACCCCTCAGTGTGAGATTTCCGGGCTAATGGCAGGTACGACCCGAGGAAGACTATCAATGATGGAATAAATCTAAACTGCACAACTAATCCGATCTAAAATAGGACATTAATCACGGGTAGTGGATTTGTCCAATTCGGAGGTACGTT
>JBMOGG010000376.1:0-1911 GCA_049318505.1 Sphingomonas sp.
GTTTCGATGGAACTGAGTAAATCGACGTGGCTGGTCACGTCCTTGTCGCCAGGGGCTGGCGACAAGGATGTCGAAGCATGTTGTGCGTGCCGGTGATGTTGCCGGGTTGATGGACCGTTTTGCACTGCTGCGCGCAAAGGCACGGGTGCGGACCGGGCAAGAGTTCGGCTTCATCGTTATCCAGGAGGCCGGCCTGGACGGATTTTTGGATCCGCCGCGTGTTGGAGGGCGAAGGGATCGAGAGCTATGTCGTCGACCCGGCGTCGATTGCGACTTCGCGCCGACGCCGCCGGGCAAAGACCGACAAGATCGATGGCGAAGCGCTGGTTCGTGCGCTGCTTGCCTACAAGCGCGGCGAGCCACGCGTGTGTGCGATGGTCAGGCCACCCAGCGTCGAAGAGGAAGATCGACGCCGCATTTGCCGTGAGCGCCAAGTGCTGATCATCGAGCGGACCCAGGTAAGCGAACCGAACGGTCAGTTGGCGTTCAGCGCCGCCCGAAAGACTGGTCCCGCTTTCCTGAGCCCGTAACCGCCGCAAGCGGGATAATGGTGCAGCCACCCAAAGTGGCGACCGTATGTGAGCTGGATAAGGTTCGAACCGTCGAGCCGCGTCATGCATCGGGCAAGCCTGGATCTGACACCAAGGAGATGAACAATGTAAACCCAACAATTACCCTTGACCGACGTCCTCGTCATGTGAGCAGACCGGCGGCTTCTCATTCGGATTGCATCACGCCGCTGCCGTCGAATGCCTTGGTCTGGGTGGAATCCTGCCAGTCCTCTTTGCGCTCACAGCAAGAGCGCGCGCATAGCACTCTCCAAAAACCGCAGAAAACCGTCATGCACCAGTGTGCGAGGTGTGTATTTGAATAGCTGGCTCGATGCGCAGCATCGATGCCTCTTCTCGATCCAGAAAACAGGCCCGAATGGTCAGGCCGCGCGCAGCACCTCGCGGGCCTGCTGGGGCAACCGGGCGATGACCGAAAGATAGGCGCTGGCGGTGGCATCGGGCTGACGGCGGCCTTGTTCCCAGCCCTTCAAGGTCGCCAGCGGAATCCGATAGGCGCTGGCGAAGGCTTGCTGCGACAGTCCCAGTTCCTCGCGGATCGCGCGCACGTCGGGAACCTCGATGGTGTGGATGCGCGCCACCTTGCCCACCCCTCGCGCGTGCGCGGCGGCCTCTTCCATCGCCGCGATCAGGTCCTTGCCAAAGCTGCTCATCGTCATGCTCCTTACCGTCACTCCACCGTGGCCTTGATCGTCGCTGCGAAGGCGGCCACTGCCTTCTTCTCGTCCCCGCTCAGATCGCTCGCCTGCGCCTTGGCGTAGGCCAGCAGCAGGTAGAGCGGGCAGTCGGGCCGGTAGTAGAAATAGATCACCCGAACGCCGCCTCGCTTGCCGATACCGGCCTTGCCCCAGCGCAGCTTGCGAACCCCGCCCGTGCCGGGGATCACATCGCCGTTTTCCGGGTTGAGCGCCAGATGATCGACCAGCGCCGAAAGCTCCGCCTCGTCCCATATCTTCTCAGCTTGCCGCCTGAACATGTGTGTCTCGGCGACGGTAATCGGGCGGGTCTGCATGAAGTGTCATATACGTCATTGACGCCTAAAGATCAAGCGCAGAGTTGACGCATCGCAGGGTGGCAGGCCACACAGCAAAGCTATGTCACGGGCCGCGCTCGCATATCTGCCAATACCTGCCTCGCCACGGCCCGCAGAGGCGCGCCCGCGCACTTGGCGCATCAACACCTCCCCTTTAGCCGCCATCCCCGCCTGCATCCAAAACCGCGTCAGGGGGTCAAAAACCGGACGGCACGATATGCCCCCGGCCTCACCCTCAAAACCCTCGCAAATCCGCCGGGAGAGGTGGCTTGGCAAAACTGGACAGTGGGATAAGTGCATTTCTGCCTG
>JBMOGG010000377.1:0-1904 GCA_049318505.1 Sphingomonas sp.
TCCGCAAACCGCTGCCGCCGCAACGGCGGGAAATGTAAAACTACGCACTGCATATTCCTTTCAAGACTGTCAGAAATCAGAACCAGAGGCGAACACCAACGACAAGATTTGTAGAACGGGGTGCATCGCCAGCTGCACGGGCCAAATCAACGCCGCGTCCGACCCTCCAGCTTTGCTCGACACCAATATAGGGCGCGAACTCACGGACGATCTCGTAGCGTAGACGTACGCCGATCTCGACACTGTCGAGCCCCGCACCGATGTCCAATTGGGGCACGTCCTGAGCTGCAAGATTGAGTTCGGCACGCGGCTGCACGATCAGCCGCTGGGTGATCCGCTGATCGAGTTCGACCTCGATACGCGCGGTCAGGTCGCCGCGATGTGAGAGAAATAGCGCAGCATCCAGCTCGAACATATAGGGCGCGAGTCCTTGTATCCCGAGCACGGCATAAGTTGTGTCTGACCCGGTCACGTCCTGACGGACGCCAGCCTGCACATCGAAAAATGCAGCGATCGCGCGGGAGTAGAGCGCCTGGAATTCGGCATTGTCGACGCGCTGGCCGAACTGCCCTTCGCCTCGCTTTTGTACCAGAATCGGCTGGTCGGGCTGCCATAATAGCCCTGGAGGTCCCAGAGATAAGCATCCGCGCCGTCACGTACCTGGACTTCGGCGCGATCGACTTGGAACCAGGATAATGGGTAGTCGCCGTGCATCTGTTGGAGCGCGCGACGGGAACCGCGCATTGCATTAGCGCCCCAGATCGCATCGGCCGCTCTTGGCGGACCACCGCCTGCTTCGGGGGGCGCTGGCGTTTCCAGATCGGGTCCTGGCGAAGGCGCGTTGGGGATGTCGGAGGGTTTCTCGGTCTGGGCCGCAGGCTTTGCGGGTTCGGCCGGAGCACCGGGGTTAGGTCGACACTGGGCATCGCCTGTCCGGCGTGGGGGCCGGGCGCGGGCCTGGAAGTCGATGGGAGAATAACGCGGGAAGTAGGTGTCACCTGTACGGGGTCCCGATGGGCGCCGTGGTCCTGCGCGAGCGCGGGCGTTGCCGCCAATGCTGCCGATAGCGCGCCAATCGCAAGGCGCATCAAGTCGCTGTTCCAGGAGCCATGACCGTGACGGTCTGCATCATGCCGCCATGCATGTGATAAAGCAGGTGACAGTGGAACGCCCAGTCCCCAGGCTCATTTGCGGTCAGATCGAACTGTGCGCTGGCTCCGGGCTGTACGATCATCGTGTTTTTGCGTGGTTGCAGCGCGGCCGGCTGACCATTGACCATCTCGAAATACATGCCGTGCAGATGGATAGGATGTGCCATCATGGTGTTGTTGATTAGCTTGACGCGGACCCGTTCGTTCCAGGCAAACCGGATCGGCACGTCGCTGATCGCCGAATACATCCGCCCATCGAACGACCACATGTAGCGTTCCATGTTGCCAGTCAGGTGCAGCTCGAGCAGTCTCGTGGGTTCCCTGGCCTCAGCATGTGGATTACGTGCCGCCAGCATGCGATAGTTCAGCACACGGTGCTGAACATCACGCAAGCCAAGGCCGGGATCGCCCATTTTGTCGACCGGGGCCATGGACACCATGTCGATACCGGGTCCGATTGCCACATCGGGCGGCAGCAGCGACGTGTCACGCATCTTCATGCCGTCCATGCTCATGCGGGCTTCCGCCTTGACCTTTGGTGCAGCGCCATCACCCGTCGCTGCATGGCCCATCGCCGCACGGTCCATGCCGCCATGATCCATCCCGCCGCTGCCATGGTTCATCCCCATGTCACGCATCGAGAGAACGGGCGCCGCTCGCAATGGCGGCACGGTGGCACGCGCGCCCTGCGTGCTCGCGAGCGTCGCCAGCGCCATGCCTTCCATCCAGCGGTGATAGCTGTCCATCGTCCGA
>JBMOGG010000378.1:0-1899 GCA_049318505.1 Sphingomonas sp.
GTGGACCGGCGACGATTCTGGAGCAGTTGAGCGCAAGAAGCGCCTCGTCGTTGCCCAGCGGGCGTGGATCGCCTTTCGCGATGCCAATTGCTTGCTGGAGGCGACGGCGATGCTCGGCGGCACCGGCGAATCACTGGTCGAAAGCGGCTGTCGGTACCAGGCGACGGTCGACCGAGCCCGTCAACTCGAAGAATTAATGAAACAGAACTGAGCACAGGATTCGTTGATCACAGACAGAATGACATGGTTGCGGCGATACAGATTGCTGAAAAGAAAGCAAGGATGTTTCTAGAGAGCGCAACCCATCATATTTTTCCAACTGGAGGTCGTTGAGACCTTGTCATCCGGGAAATCTCTATATAAAAAGGGAGAATATAAATAAATCCCACGATCTGCTTATGTCTGCTCGAAAATCTTTGGAGCCAAGATGAAGTCAATCGTAGTCAGCGTCTTGAGCTTGGCGATCGTTGGACTCAGTATTGCCGGGTGCGCAGAGTCGAGGGAGGAGCTTGCTGTCCGCGAAGACGCTATTCGGGCAGAACAAGCTGCTCGAGCAAGGCGTGACGCCGAAATTGATGACGCTGAAAAAGCGAAGTGTTTGTCATATGGACTAAAAATTGGAACACCGGCCTATGCGGAATGTCGACAGAGGGCGGAAGCGGAGCGCAACGCCGACGCCCGAGCTGCAATAGCAGCACAGCAACAGACAGCCGAATTTGAATATCTGCAATTGCAGCAAAAGGCGCAATTAGAATATCTCAAGACACTAAGCACTCCGACACCAAACACCCAGCCAATTTCATCATCGACGTTGTGTGTTAACGGCGCGCAAATAAAAGCTTATTCGAGGATGAATGGACAGTGGTATCGTGCGCGAGTAAATGGCAATAGGGCCGCAGACGGCACATGCCCCGTTGTTTTTCAAGACGCTTGCAAACGTGATCCCGGTGGGCAAACCTATTGTCAGTTTCAAGACAACGTCAACGATAATCTAATTCGGTCATATTAGCGCAGAGCTCGACCTGATTGAAGCAAGCTGGTGCGAGCAGCCCACTTTCCGGCGCGAGATTTTCCGCTCAAGGCCGATGAGCGACAGCGTGATTGGCCGGCTGGCATAGAGTGGTCGTGGTGCCGGATGGCGGCGACGACGGTCTGGATGGTGATCTAGGCTGTTCCAAATTGAATACCCCTCGGCTTAAGGGCACGGAAATGAAGGCTCGTTTGGCGACTATTCTGACCGGAACCAGCCTCCTGGCGCTGTCACCGTTGGTGTCGGCGGCGAAAGCGGAGACAGGAATTCCGGAGCTCAGTCCGGAGTTTCGGAAGTGTATGGACGCTGTAGATCTTGCAGCCTTCAAGAACACCCAATGGACGGCTTGTTATGAGGCCGAACTGAAACGACAGGACGGCCAACTCAATGCCGTCTACCAGAAGGTTCAGAAAGCCGCCACGCCAGAACTGAAGCAAGCACTAGTGAAGGGTCAGCGGGCCTGGTTGGCCTACAGAAATACTTGGTGTTCATATGAGGAACTGACGCCTGTGGCTCCAGGCGGCAGCGTTAACAAGACAGCCTGCTTGGTGGACCTCACCATTGCCCAGATTACACGATTGAAGAACAATTTAACCGATGAATAAGACCTGCACGATCGTTCTGACAAACGACATGGCATCCGGTTGATCTTTCTGTCCCGTCGCCGCCCAGCGTGAAAGGTGCCGGCTACCGGCAGGATCAACGCGAAACAGGGATCGAAACTTCATTCCGCCGCATGAACCACAAGGTCCACGGCGGATCATATTGAGCCAAAGACACCGGGCCGATGGCACGCAGTCTGTGCTTTGCAGCAAGTTTCTGGAGTTCGTCGGTCTTGGCAGCGACATCATCGGCCCGGGCCAAACCTG
>JBMOGG010000379.1:0-1889 GCA_049318505.1 Sphingomonas sp.
CGGCGCCGACGCCCGCAGCAGCAGGTGTAAGGACGGCGGCGTTGACCGCCGCGAGCAAGCCGAGCGACGCACCGCCTTTGAGGAGTGCACGGCGTAGACGTGTAGACGCCCCGACGCGCAGGGGTGTCGCGTTATCGTCATGCGGGGTGTTTGCCATCAGAAGTCACTCCCGGGCTTGGTGTTGGTGAGGACGAAGATGCGATCGATCACTTCGTCTGCCGCCATCAGACCGGTGCCGATCGGGATCGGCCGCTTGGTGACGGTGTCGAACAGGACGAGCGCCGGCGTTGCGGCACCTTCGAGCCCCATGCGCGCGCGTTGCCCCGTGTCGACGACGTAGTTGGGAAACACGCGGTTGGGCCCGCCATCCATCGAGACCGCAACAACCGACATCCGGTTGGTATCGGCGAGCGATTTCAGGATCGGCGACTGAATCTCGCAGGCAGCACAACTCTGCGCATAGAAATAGAAAAGCCCGTAACGTTGCGAGAGCTTGGCCATTGCCGCACTCCGCGCGGCCGACCGCGTATCGAGCCAGGCACGCTTGCCGACTGTCGAGACGGGACGCTGCAGTGTGTAGTCGATGTCGGGGGTCTGCCAGAGAGCGCGCTGCCACACGTCAGCGAAGGTCGACGAGCGATCAAGCTGTTCGCGCTGGAAGCGGATATAAGCGATGACGTTCTCCGACGTCGGTTCGAGGATCGCGCGCGCCTTCAATTCGTCGAGCTGCTTGCCGATCTCTTTCAACCTGGCGTCGGCCGTCTGCGTCGGCGCGGGCGATGCCGCAGGATCACGCGGTTTGGCCTTTGGCTTTTCGCAGTAGAACCAGGTGCCGAGCTTACGGCGGCAGTAGAGATCACCCCCCTGCCCTTCGTCGCTATCGATGCCGCGCTCAACGACAGCAGATTGTGACGTCGCGGGCTCGGCCGAAGATGCAGCCGAAGCAAGATCAGCGGTTTGCGCGAATGCCGCGAAAGGCGCGCACACGACAAGCGCGAAGACAATCAGCGCTGCGGAAATACGGTCAATGATCACGGCGGCTATCCTCCCTGACGATGGTGACATCGAGCAGTTTGCCGACGTCGAAGAAGTATCTGTCGCGAATTGCGAGGTGGACGATGCCGCGTACCGCGCGTTCGGCGCGCGCACGTGCGTCCTCGGTTACGTGCAGTTTGGTCCCCTCGTGGACGAGCCACGAATGCTCCTGCAGGCGCTGGACCGAGCGCATGAGGTCGGACGCAAGCAGGTCAACCTTGAACCAGCGCCCAATCTCTTCGGCGACATACGCGAACTCGCTGCCGGGACGCCGCGCGAACACGACCACGACGGCAAGCTCGAGCACGGTAAGGTTCGGAATGGGCGACATCGCATCGACCACAGCTGCCGTCGTTGCACGCATCAGGGACCCTTCCTCGAATAATAATCGATGATCTTTTGCTGGATGCTGGTCATCGTTGACGCTTCGTCAGGGAGCTTCGCTGCCTCGACGAACTCTTTGTAGACCTCGGTAAAATCCATCTGCGACAGGTCGAGGCGCGCGAACTCCTCGATCGTAAACCCCGAGCAGTCGGGCGTCTTGGGCGTGCCCCAGCTTTTCGCGATCTGCGCGCGGCCCTGTTCCTGCAGGATGCGGGTCAGCTTGGAGAGGAAGCAGCACGAACTTTTGCGCTTGGTCGTGCAGATGCCGAGAAAGGATTCCGAACACCATGCGCCGAGACTGTGACACAGCCCCATACGGTCGCGGACGTCGAGCTCCATTTCCTTCGGAGAGCAGAGGAACAGCTGCAGGAACGGCGTTGCCAGCCCCGCGATCGCAGCAGGGCCGGCGGCAAGTGCCGCAAACCCGGCGGCCGCCGGGATGAGGCCACTGGTCTTGCCCGCACAGCAGT
>JBMOGG010000380.1:0-1886 GCA_049318505.1 Sphingomonas sp.
GCCCCTGTGGTGCGCAGAGGGACCCAGGCTCAGGCTCGCCGGCATCGCAGCGCGCGAGATTGATGGAACATGTCGACCTGGACAGCCTTGCCCAGCGGCGAGCGGAACAGCCGCACGTGATAGGCTCGTCGCGCTGCTCGGAGGCCCGCGTGGACTAAGTCGCGAAGGGCATGTCGTTGTCGCTGGGCCCGCGATGAAATGCTTGTCGATGGGCTCAGGAAAGGGCGATCGAACCGCCGCGTGGTGCACGCTCCCGAACGGTCAGGACATTTCATGCCAGATGATCGCAAGTGGCAGCGCGCTGCGCTGGGCGCGCTACGACCGCCAAGACCGGTGCCGGCAGTACAAGTCGGTCGCTCCGACCAGATCTCAAAACGACAAATGATCGCCGCGCCTCACCAAAACAAAGACTCCGAGGACGCTTTGCCGGGTCGCGTCGAGCCGACGCACAGTGCAACAACCGACATTGGACCGGTCTATGCGGTCCGAAACTACATCAAACGAGCCCGGACCGCCTTCGCAAACGGAAGCCGCGAATTCAAAGACTGGCTAGACCATGAGGCCCTACGAACGAAGCGGCCGCTCGATCGGGGGACAATCGGCGCAGTCGCGGACAGCTACCGAGCGCTGCTCGAACGGCAGATTTGCTATAGCATCGACATGCAAGCGACGAGCCGGCTCGGGAAGCATGCCGTCCGCATCGTCAGCTATACAGGCGAAGCAGTGACGCTCGAAACGTACGAAGGCGAAGGCGAAGACGAAGATTCACATCGCAGCTATTGCGAAGACGTGATTTTCGTACGCCGCTCGGAACTGACGGTCATGCACAACCGGATCGAATTTCACGACTCGCCAGCACATTTCGCAATCAACCGGCACGGGCTCGAGCGGCTTTATGCAAGAGGGAAATGCACGCTCGAAACGTTCGATAAAGTGCTCGGCGACGCGGTCATGGCAACGATCAATTGTCTCAGCATTGCCCATGCCATCCAGCTGACGACCGGGGTACACGCGACGGAGACAGCCGTGCCGTTCGGCGACGGCCTCGTGATCGTCGATAGCCGGCTGATGGTCGATGTTTTCGCCGAGGACCATTGGACCTCAGCACGACTGATCGCCAAAAATGGCAAGATCTGGATGACGGAACCCTATTTCAACAAATATCTCACGAGCGTCGACACAGTCGCCGGCCGAGCGGTGACATCGAGTGTGGTCTATGTCACGCGCACCTATCTCGGACCCTCAGAACTTTCGGCGAACCGCGCACAATATCTCGCGCTGTTTCATCGACTTTGCGACCAGATCGATGGCGAGCAAGCGCGCGAGGACTTCATCACGCCGCACCCAAGACACGCAAAACCAGATACCGGATGGTATTACCCTGCTAGCGCAGACGGACTCATCACACGGCTTAAAGCCCGGCTTGAAGACGGTGTTGTCACAGGGGGCAGGGGGCAAAGCGTGTTTGCCGTCCGTGAGCTCGGGACAGCGAGCAAAGGGGGCGCCCAACGATGAACGCCCCCCTGGCGCTCAAAGGCGTAGGCAGATCAGTCAAAAACGGTGGGCCGTCGCACGATCAGCTAGTCTGCGCTTATTGCCGAACCCAGTGGGGCCCTTGGACCGGCGTTGCGATCGCACCGTGCCCGCGCTGTGCACGGCCCCTATTCCTGACATCGACGTTGCTGCGCCAGGTCAGTCGCGAGAAGGTGTCGGGGCTGCTCGATGGTATCAATGCGATCCAGGGCATGGTGCTGCTGCTCGCCATCCTCGGACTCCTCCTCGGGCTGATCCAGCCACGCACGCTCGGCCAAACTATTGCGATGGCAATGTTCGTGGCGGCGACAGCACATACCACCGACGGCGTCCTTGGCCTGCGGACAGGAATT
>JBMOGG010000381.1:0-1879 GCA_049318505.1 Sphingomonas sp.
TGTGTTTCGGCTTCGCGTCGTCGCTCCGCACGAGATGTCTGACCGGGAGCTGTCGGCCTGAATGTCTTCAGGACCAGCGGCGCTCTTGACGCCTTGCCGACATAGCCTCCGGCGGGCGGGTCGGAGCCTTGCGAACCCGATCCCCGGAACGGCGCGGGTTCCCTGCCCATCGCCCTTTACGTTCGGCCTATGCTCGCCCCGCGGGGGCTCGCGACTTGAGGCCGGACTGTGGGGGGCCTACGCTCGCCGCGCGGCGGCTCGCTGCTTGAGGCCCAAAGGCCATCTGGCGAGCCGTGCGCATCGAGGTTCGTCCCCCCTCCCGCTCATCCCGTTCCCGCCGCGACAAGATCGCAAGGCCTTGCGCCCCTCCCTGCGACGGAACGGGGAAATTATGGGGGCGGTCTGAGGGCGACCAATGATTCCGTTTGAGAATCTGCGAGGGCGTTGATCGGAAGCGAGTTTTTTCCGTGAACCCGACTATGGATTCGCGGATTGTCAGCAGAGCGTCACGCGGGCCGACCGCGAAGCGGACGCTCCAAACGGCGGCTATGGGTGGTTAGCGGACATTACAGCAGCCGGTCTCAGGATCCTCGACTGACCGCGGCCAGCCGTCGCACTAACTCGGCCAGATCGGCCGCCGGCAGTCCCGGTGGCTATTTCGCACCTTTGATCGCGGCGACCTCATCAACCCCGCACAATCGGGAAGGCACCCCCCCTCTAATGCGATTTAGCTCAGCGGGGTATTACGTGATGATTATTGATGAATTACATCAGTGACCAGAATGTAACGGTTTTGAGCTGCTTAAATATCAAGATTCTCAAAAATCACCGTTCTTATTTTAGAGTCGATTTATTTTATTTTATGACCTGGCGGATATTTGACCGTCGGGCAAAACGCTCCCGACGGTCAAAATGACGGTCGAACACCTTGAACCAAGGACTTTCGTCATGTCGCTGAACAGCGTCAACACGAACGTCGGGGCCATGATCGCCCTGCAGAACCTGCAAACCACCAGTGCCGAACTGGGTGTGGTGCAATCGCGGGTCAATACCGGCAAGAAAGTCGCCAGCGCCAAGGACAACGGCGCCATCTGGGCCATCGCCCAGGGGCAGCGTTCGGAAATCGGTGCTCTCAACGCCGTCAAGGACAGCCTTCTCCGTGGCCAGTCGGCCACCGACGTGGCCATCGCCGCGGGTGAGTCGGTCTCCAACCTGCTCGTCCAGCTGAAGGAAAAAGCCGTGACCGCCAGCGACACGTCGCTGACGACCTCGGCCCGCCAAGCCCTGAACGAAGACTTCATGACCATCCGCGACCAGATCACCAGGGTCGTCAGCAACGCGACGTTCAACGGCGTGAACCTGACCAACAACCCGATGACTGTCGGCTTCAAGGCGCTCTCCAACACCTCGGGTTCGACGATCACGGTGAGCGCCGAGCACCTGTCGCTGGGCGGCGCCAATGTGGCCCTAGCCGTCACGACGACCATCGGCACCGCCTTCCTAGCCTCGGCCGCGCTGGGGCAGGTCAACATGTCGATCAACAACGTTGCGGCTGCTCTGGCCCGCCTGGGCACCGGCTCCAACTCCCTCAGCACCCACCTGAAGTTCGTGAGCAAGCTGCAGGATTCGCTGGAGTCTGGCGTCGGTAACTTGGTCGATGCGGATCTGGGCAAGGAAAGCGCACGACTGCAGTCGCTGCAGACCAAGCGACAGCTGGGTGTGCAGGCTCTGTCGATCGCCAACCAGTCGCCTTCGGTCCTGCTCGGCCTGTTCCGATAGGCCAACATGCAATAGCGGGGCGTCATTCCCCGCCCCGTCGTCTCCCAAAACTGGCGTAGCCGCTCGGGGGCCGGCCAGAACATTGGCGGTCCGCCCGGAA
>JBMOGG010000382.1:0-1874 GCA_049318505.1 Sphingomonas sp.
ATCAGCGTCTGCGCCGCCGCGAACGCGTCGCCGAGCGCGTGGAGGATCTTGATGATGAAATCCTCGAAGCCATCCGCTCGACCGAACCAGCGTCCGTCTGCGACGAAGTCGAAAGGCAGCTTGCCGCTTCCTGAGCCGGGCGAGGTAATCAACTTCAGCTATCTGGGAGAACGCGAGTACCGCAAAGGCCGCGACGAAGGCATGTTGGATCGCCCCGTCGCCGTCGTACTCGGCCGTCATATAGTCGATGAGATAACGCAAGTCATCGTCACTCCCATGACCCCAAAGCACCGTACAAGGACCAGGTCGCGATCGAAGTGCCTCAGGTGGGGCGCGCCCAACTCGGCTTGTCGGCTGAACGCTCATGGGTGATCGCCGATGAGGCAAACCGCTTCGCATGGCCCGGCCATGACATCGGACCGATCAAGGGCACGGAGCCGTCGATCCGTTACGGCTTCGGACCGTCGAGACTGTTCAGTCAATTTCGCGATCATGGGGTCGCGGTCGGAACGGGCCGCGTCATCATCGACTGCGACGAGCTGCTTGGCCGTGTGGTAGGGGAAGGGGCATGGGCCAAGCCCGTGTCGCCGGCCGGTCCGATTGCCTGAGCGTCGCCCTGGCGCCGCCAGGGCTTCCTGCAAGCGGAGGTGGTGGGCGATGACGGGCTCGAACCGCCGACATCCTCCGTGTAAAGGAGGCGCTCTACCAACTGAGCTAATCGCCCGCTCGCTGCCCCAGTGCCGCAAATGGCGCGCGGCATCAACCCGTCAGTACATCCGGCCTGTCGTGCGCAGCAGATGGGCCGTCCGGATCGCGCCATAGGTCAGCAGGCCGATGGGGCCGAACAGGAACGTCAGCCCCAGCGGCGCCAGCACCACCCAATGTGGCAGGCCGATTTTGCCCGCGTCCTCCACTTCCCAGGCGCCCGTGAACAAGTCGAGTGCCAGGAAATGCGTCCAGCCGAGCATGACATTGCCTGGCATCGAGAACAGCGCCGAGACCCCCGCGAGGGTGGAAAAGCTGCCATCCGGAACCGGCTGGGTGATCGTAAACATCTGGACGACATAGGCCAATGCGAGCGTTGTCGAGACCAGGCGCGCTGTCCGGATGAGCGGCACGCGGGCCAGCGGGGCAGCCAAAAGGGCGATCCAGCCGGCAAGCGCGAGCAGCGAGCAGAGGCCGAAGATGCGTTCGAGGGTCATTACAGCTCGCGGACCAGCTTGACTGCGCATGCCGCCCAGGCGGGATCGGTCACGATCTGTTGCTTGCCGCCTGGCTCCAGCGGCAGGATTTGCAGGCGGTCGCCTTCGCGCCCGATGAGGCGACCGAAGATGAAACGGCCTGCGGGGCGGGGAAGCAAGACGTCGCGGTTAAGCATCGTGGCGAAGCGATCCGGTGCGACCTTTGCGCACCAGATGACGTCGCCGCGCCGATAGTCGCCAATCCCGTCCTCCACGCGGATCGCCACCATGTCGCCCTCGGGCAGGGGCGGCGTGACGACCAAGGGATGACGCGGGGCCTGCGCCCCATCACGGCCAAGGAGGGTAACGACGGGCAGGTCGGCACGGTCGGGCAGTTCCACCAGATCGCCAGCGGTCACGCCAAGCGCTGTCGCAATGCGGTTGAGCCAGCCCACCGAAACGGTTCGCGTGCCCGTTTCCAGCCGACCGATGGTCTGCGCCGTAGTGGGCGGCGAACAGGCGAGGGCGACGTCAAGCAGGGTCATCCCTTTCGACCGGCGAACTTCGCGGATCCGGGTGATCACTTCCGTTTTCTCCTAACCATTAGGGATTTCTGTCTTTCCTACAGATCGCGACGCGCAGCAAGCCCATTTGGTGATTCTGGTGCAGGAGGTGTGAGTGAATCTGGCGCAA
>JBMOGG010000383.1:0-1852 GCA_049318505.1 Sphingomonas sp.
TCGGTCAAATGTTTTTGCGGTTGCTATATTTGACGCATCGTAGGCCAAATCGAATTAGTTTAATCAGACACTATCAAAGATTAAGTTCATGATAAAGATGAATGCGTTCTCGCCACGCTGTGCGCAGGAAAGCCATTTCTTACTTTTAAAAGGAGTTTTATGTCACAAAGTCAAGAGAGAGGATTTTTGTTTACGGCAGCATCGATCGGTACGATAATTAGCGGCCTTGCCGGCGCTACCTTTTATGGTTGTTCAACGCGAGTCACGGAAAGAGATGCTGCTTATAAAACCGTTAGAGGATCGCTCGTTGACGCAGAAGTTAAGCCGGGAATCAAGTTCGACGACTGGTTGCCTCATGTTGAATACACCAAATTACCTAAGTTCTTACAGACCGCGGTCGTTGATGCATAGGAGAATAGCAATATCAATATTAGGACGAAAGAACAGGCGCGAGTCTATGGACAATACGACATTATGTTTGAGATAGAAAATCAGGATGCCAACTTTCGCACAATTTATACTGAACTTAAAGCCGATGAAGTTCAGGACATAATTCCGTATTTGCAAAAATTTGCTGTGCCCGCGATTATTAATGTCTATCGCAATGTCAGCTCTTCGGTAACTGCCGATAACCCTGACCCATCAGCAATTAAACTCGATGATCATTTGAAAACCGGGGAAGCAATCAAGGGTGAACTCCAAAAAATCCTCGATAGTGGCGGATACACCTATTTGCGAATTATGCGCGTTATTCCTTCAGGTGTCGGGCTATCGTCTGATGCTAATCGCCAATTAGAATTAATTGTCGCTGAGGAGAGAAAGCTCGATTTATTGAAAGTTCAAGGACAAGTTGCTGATATGTCGATTGACATCACTAAGAAGCAGATCGATGTTACGATTGAGTCTTTGCGGGCGTTAAAGACAGCGGGAGTACCAGACGATCAGGTTGTTGCCGCATACTATTTGCAAATTCTTCGTGATACCGGAAAAGTAGGCATACCATTTGTTCCAGGTCCAGTCGCTGGAACGGGAGTTGGCGCAGTACCAACTCCCTCAAAATAGCCTTTATTTCGCCTAGGAAGTGGGCCTTGCGGTCGATTATTCACGATGAGTAGGAGGATCAATTCGCTTCATGCCCGGTCGACACAGCGCCTAACTATAGATTGTGCGTTTCTGGGAAATCCATGAATATGCTACCGTAGTACTGGCTTGGCGTTCAAGTTAACACTGAGACATGAAAAATTCAGAGGACAGGTTATGATATTCAAGATCGATAAGTTGGCTGGCTTGTCTATGAGGCTCCTGTTTTTGCTTGCTATGGCAAACGCAAGTTTTCATTTGATGCCTGCGATGGCCGATGACTATTACAACGACGGCAGCTATCAGCTCCTCTCGGATAGCCAGCTGGATTCTCTCGTTGCTCCGGTGGCCCTTTATCCTGACAACCTGCTGATTGATATTTTTCAGGCGGCGACTCATCCGGACCAGATAAGTGAAGCAGTTGGCTGGCTTCGATTAAACAGCGATACGTCACAGATAGCCCTTCAGTTTTGGAACCCCAGTGTTATTGCGGTGGCTTACTATCCTTCGATTATTAATATGCTTTACCAGCAGACCAGCTGGACCTCTTTGCTGGGGCAGGCCTATCAAAATCAGAAATCGGATCTTCTTGATTCGGTTCAGAGAAAGCGCTCACAAGCGCAGAATCAGGGAAATCTTGTCAGCACATCGCAGCAGACGGTATCGACCATGGGGGATGCGATTACGATCGCTTCTGTGGATCCGACCGTAACGTACGTTCCTCAATATAATCCTGCTTTAGTTTATAATCAGACGGCCCCTGTTGCTGCTG
>JBMOGG010000384.1:0-1840 GCA_049318505.1 Sphingomonas sp.
GTTTGGTCATCAGCGTCGATAGGGGGGCATTGGCAGTAATTAGCGCCGCGAGCCCCAGCGCCTCTTTCAGCGCTTCACCCGATGCTGCGATCCGGTTCACCAGGCCCCAATGCTTTGCCGTAGGCGCACTCATGCGTTCTCCGGTCAATGCGTATTCGAGCGCAATGGCTGGGGGAATCCGGCGCGGCAAACGCACAAGCCCCCCGGACCCTGCAACAAGGCCGCGCGTCACTTCGGGTAGGCCGAACCACGCGTCTTCCGCCGCCACAATGAGATCGCACGCGAGCGCCAATTCACACCCTCCCGCAAGCGCGAAGCCTTCGACGGCGGCGATAAGCGGCTTCTTTGGCGGCGCTTCCGTCACGCCGCCGAAGCCACGCCCCTCAAGCTCGGGCCGTTCGCCATCGAGAAAGGCCTTAAGGTCCATTCCCGCGCAAAAAGAACCGCCACGTCCAGTGAGGATGCCTACGCGTAAAGCGGGATCAGCATCGAGGCGGTCAAGCGCAGCGGCGATTGCGATTGACACTTGCTGATTGACCGCATTGCGCTGCGCAGGTCGATTGATCGCGATAACAAGCGTCGCATCGATCAGTTCAATTTCGACAGGCATATCGGTCATCGCAACGCTGAAGCCCGTGCACGCGGGGCAGTGGTCGACGTGCAATGATATTCCTTGAGATCAGCAACCTCGGTCATGCGCCACACATCAAGTATCCGGAAAGGATTGTTGATCACAATCCGCCCCTTGCTGTTCTTGTAGTAGCTTTCAACGCCGGGATAGGTCCACACCATCTGCTGATGCGTCGCGTCGACCTTTGCATTATAGGCGTCATGCACATCCTCACGCACCTCGACCTGCGTATAGCCGTTGGTGAACATTTGGCGCAGCAGCGACATGACATAGTGCATCTGGCGCTCCAGCACCGTGATCAGGCTACCACCATGCCCGAACTGCGTGTTGGGGCCATAAAGACAGAAGAAATTGGGATATCCCGGCACCACCGTGCCAAGATAGGCACGCGCATCGTCTCCATCCCAATCCTTGTGCAATTCACGCCCGCCGCGCCCGACAACCTTCATGGGCGCCAGCAGATTGGCCACATCAAAACCCGTTGCCCAGATAACGACATCGGCCTTGTGAACTGCACCGTCGCCGGTGACCACGGCGTCGGGTAGTATTTCGGTGACCCGATCGGTGACCAACGTCACCTTGTCGTGCGCCAGCGTACGAAACCACCCATTGTCGAGCAGCATTCGTTTTCCAAAAGGTGGATAGTCGGGAAGCACTGCGGGCAGTAAATGCTGCGAGTCGCCGAGCTCCGACTTGGCATAGGCGGTCAATCCCTTGCGATGGAGATCGTTGATTGCGTTGATCGAGCGCCCCTGCCCGTCCCAATCCGGATCCTGCGTGAGCGCTTCATAGAGCTTGTCGTTAAACGCCCAGCTAAGCCGGAGCCGGTACCAGAGCCGATAGATGGGCACCTCCGCCAGCAAACGGCGGAGCGGCGCTGAAATATCCTGCCCGAATTTGGGGAAAGGCGACGCCCATTGCGGCGTGCGCTGGATGACCGTCAGTGAGGCAACCTCATCAACAATGGCGGGTGCGACCTGCATCGCGCTCGCGCCATTGCCGACCAGCACGACATGGCGCCCGGCGAGATCAAGCCCGCTTTCAGGGTATTGCGCCGTGTGTACGCTTGGCCCCAAAAAGCGATCGAGCCCTCGCACATTGGGGATGCGCGGTTTGTTGAATGCGCCGACGCCGCTGATCAGCATCGTCGCGCTCAACGTGTTGCGCGTGCCCGTCGCCGAGAGTGTATCTACCTCCCATTCGCCCTTC
>JBMOGG010000385.1:0-1814 GCA_049318505.1 Sphingomonas sp.
GGTCCCAAAATTCACATGCGTGAATTCCGCCTCGAGTTCATGCGCGATCCATTCGTCCAGCCATGCCGGGCGCCGATCACGCAGGATGCGGTCGAGCAGCGGCGCCTGTTCGTGCCAAACATGAACCTGAGGCTTCTTGACGATCGAAACAGGCCCAACCGCGAACAGTGCCAACATTGCATGGCGCGTTTCGACCGCCTTCCAGTAGTTCCATTTGTCGCCCGTGCGCCTCGCCAGAACCGCCTTCAGCTGGTCTGATGCGCCCTTGTCCGCCACGCTGGTGTAGAGCTGCTTGTAGAGCTTCTGAACCGGCGCCGACAATTTGGCGCGAGCATTCTCATCGAGCGGCGCAAGCGCGCGCTGCAATGCCCAGCCGTCTTTTGGGTCGAGGACCAGCGCTTCCAGCTCGTCATAGGTCATCCGGCCACCGCTTCCGCATGTTCCGCGACAATCGATGCCGCCAGGATATGTTTGCACGGGCCACGCTGGCCCTGATACTTGCTGAACCAAGGGCAGGTGCAGCTCTGATGGTCCTCGCCGATACGGACGCGGTGGAGCGTGCCGGTGCCCTGCACCTCGAAGGTCGCGACCGCGCGGTCGGCATCGGGCAGGCGCCGGACCAGTCCACCGTCAACCAGCTTGCGCGCATTGCCGAGCCGCGGCTGCATTTCCTCCACCTTCTCGAGATCGAACGGCAGTTCGCGGTGGAAATATCGCTGTGTTTCAGCATCAAACCCGGCCAGCCCTCTGCTTCCCAGCACGGCAAGTGCGGCCTCGACGTCCGCCGTGTCCAGGCCGAAGCTGCCGGCCAGTGCCGCAGCGTCCACCTGCGATTGCCACATCAGTCCGGCGCGCACCTTCGCGATCGCCGCGTCCTCCGGCGGCGTTGCGAGCGTCGCGAGGATCTGCCCCTCGCCCGAAAAGCCGCGAAACACTTCGGGACTGATCATCAGGAAGAAGGAGCCGACCGCGTAGCGGACTTCCCAGGCGCTGGCGCCGCTTTCCTCGTCACACCAAATCCTCAGGCTCTGCGCGCGCGGCAGCAGTGGCTCGATCACCTTGACGCGATGCGTCCCCAGGATCGGCACCGCGCCCTTTTGCGGCCGCTGGCTCAGGCGGATCGACCGCCCCGCCGAGACCGAATAGCTTGGCATCCTCGGCTTGGCCGCCTTGGGCAGCGTCCGGACGAAGCGCAGCGCCTCGGCCGCGCTGACTTCCATCATGAGCTTTAGTCGCGGCTGATAGGCCTGCACCTCGCTGAACCCCTTGATCCAGCGCAGCGGAAGCTTGACCTTCTTCTCGATGGTCTTCTCGTTGCCCTTGCTGAGCACCACCTCGTCCGCCCCGACCGCGAACTGCACATCGTCCTCATCGCGAAGACGCAGGAGCGAATTGCGCATCGGCTGGTTGAAGTCGACATTGGTCGTCCCGCGCCCATGGCATTCGCCGTCGAACGCCTCTGCCGGCAAGTCAACCCGAGCATAGACGCCACAGCAACCGCTGAAGCCTTCCAGCCGCAGCATCTCCTCATTGCTGGTCAGCACAGGGTCGAGGGTCGCAGGCCGGGGCAGGAAGAAGTGCGTCCGCACGACGTCGCTCAGCGTGTAGAGCATCTCGCCGAGTATCCGCGGCTGCCGTGCGCGGCCCTCGAAAAAATAGGGGCGCTGCAAATCAGCGTTGCAGGTCGCGAGCGACAGCTGGGGTCGCCCGGAGGGCGCTGCATCGACACCTGACGGGAAGGCGTACTGATATGTGAAATCGATCGCAGCCGACACAGTTCTTTCCTCCCCCCACGCACCTTGGATAGGTGCAAT
>JBMOGG010000386.1:0-1797 GCA_049318505.1 Sphingomonas sp.
GCGGCCGCGTTCGAGCGGCTGGGGGCGTTATGTGATCATGTGCCGCCAGCGGATCGGCGGATGGCTGCAGGAAGCCTCGCGGGTCGTACGGCCGACCCCGTGCTGGCCGTGATGTTTGCGCGCGATCTGCCGGCGATCGCAGCCCCTTTTCTCGTCCGGGTCGAGCTGAGCCCTGAGGACTGGCGCCAAGCCATCCCCGCTATGCCGGCTGCGGCAAGAAACATATTGCGCAACCGGCGCGACCTCCCCGAGCAAGCTGTCGCCATGCTCGGCAGCTTTGCATCGGCTGATCTGACCCTGCCTCCCTATGCGGGGCCAGAGGCCGTCTCTGCCGACACTGCGCCTGTCGATCGCTTGGTGCCGGGTGTGACCCAGATCCGCGAGCTCGTCGACCGGATCGCGGCCTATCGCCAGCGCGTGCCGTTGCCGCATGCGGCGGACCCACGTGCTCCCCAGGATGAAGACGCGCCTGAGGCAGAAGGGTTTACCTTCGAGACCATGGCCGACGGCACGATCGATTGGATCGAAGGGGCCCCGCGTGAAGCCATTGTCGGCATGAGCCTTGCCGAACCGGCAAGCTTCGGCGTGGCCGGCGTCGATGGCCAGGCTGCAGGTGCATGGCGTCGTCGTGCGCCGTTCCGCGACGCCCGGCTCCTCGTTGCCGGCGTGGGCGGGGCAGGCGGGGACTGGCTGATTTCTGCCGCACCGCTGTTCAACCCCCAGGACGGGCGCTTTTGTGGCTATCGTGGCACGGCGCGCCGCCCCCGCGCCGATGAGCGCGCCGGCGGGCCAAGCACCGTCGGCGGCATCGCCCCGGATTCGCTGCGGCAGCTCGTCCATGAACTGCGCACGCCGCTCAACGCGATCCAAGGCTTTGCCGAGATGATCGACAAGCAAATCCTTGGCCCCGCCGCCTTTCGTTACCGCGACCGCGCGCGCGCCATCATGGTAGAAGCCCAGCGGCTGGTCGCGATGGTCGATGATCTGGATACCAGCGCGCGGCTGGACAGCGGGCGCTTGCCGCCCGAACCTGCCGAAGTTGCAGATATGGCTGCGATCGCGGTACGTATTTGCGCGCAGCACGGCGCGACGCTGGCAAGTCGCGATGTGGCGCTGGTCCTCGATGCCCCGACGTTTGCGGCGCCCGTTGCGGCGACAACGACGTCGGTTGAACGCATGATGTCGCGACTGCTGGCGGCCGTCAGTGCCGTTGCGGCCCCGGGTGAGACTGTGTCCGCGATTGTGGGGACACAAGCGGGCAGTACCGCGTTTTCACTGACACGCCCGCTGGCACTTGCAGCGCGCGACGAACCCGCACTGCTTGACCCCGGCTATGGGCCTGATGGCGACTGGCCCGACGCCCCGCTGCTCGGGCTTGGTTTTACATTGCGGCTGGTCGCGCGGCTTGCGACACAAGCGGGCGGCAGCCTGACGATCCTGCCCGACAGTTTCGCGCTGCATTTGCCCGCGCCCGATATGCGCGCCGAAGTCCAGCCTGCCTGAACCTTGCGCTGCACGGCCCAATTCCGCTACCGCAGCAATGCGTGGGCCTGTAGCTCAGTTGGTTAGAGCTGGCCGCTCATAACGGCTAGGTCGCGGGTTCGAGTCCTGCCGGGCCCACCACGTCAGGCACTTTCGCTACCTTTTACAGGGTTTTCGTCAGTGTCTTGGTTTATCGCGTCCGGTGGGTTAGCCATCGCAAGTTGCGCGCCGCGGAACCGCGTTGTCGCTTTGCTAAACATTAGCCAATTCAAGTCATTGAATGACGGCGCTAAGTGTTGGCCTGCCGGGCCCAGC
>JBMOGG010000387.1:0-1794 GCA_049318505.1 Sphingomonas sp.
ATCTGGCGGTAGCTCATCCCTTGCACGCACTTGAGCAGCAGCGGTTCGCGATAGCCGTCGGGCAGGTCAGCGGAGAGGTCCAACAAGTGGCGGCTGTGTTCGATGGCGTGCGAGCTCGCACGATCACGCGCGTCTGAGAGTCCGTTGTCGAAGCCCGTGGTGGCGTGTTCACCGGTGGAACGTGCGGCGAGGCCGTTCGCTTCGCCGCGCGCCCACGACACCAGCTTCATGAAGCCCTGACGCCGAACTTGCTGGCGCCTGCCGCGCGTGCGGGCGAGGCTGATCGCGACGGCGCGGAGCCACGGGCGGAACCCCTCGGGGTCGCGCACATCGCCGATCTTTGAGACGAGTGTCAGGGCGACATCCTGCAAGAGGTCCTCCAGGTCCGCCTCGCGCGGCTTGTGGGCGAGCAAGACCGCCGCCACCCAGCGACGCTCTTGTTCCCAGACTCGCGCGAGAGCCGCGGCGTCGCCGGAGAGGGCGGCGGAGATGAGCGCGAGGTCGGAATCGGGCGCGACAGCGGAACTTGCGCGCGCGACAGCCGCGCGTTCGATCGAGGCGTGCGATGAGTGCGCGGCGTCGTCCATGCGCTCGCTGCCCTTGTTGGCGTGGCGCAGGAAGGCCAGGTCTTCGTCCAGTTGGCGGCACAGCGCTTC
Organism: Sphingomonas sp.; assembly: GCA_049318505.1. Lineage (GTDB taxonomy): Bacteria > Pseudomonadota > Alphaproteobacteria > Sphingomonadales > Sphingomonadaceae > Sphingomonas_O. The sequence goes on from JBMOGG010000387.1 coordinate 657, forward strand.
GCAGCCCGCCCGAGCCTGGGCCTCGGACTCACCTTGGGCCACGGCCCGCCACATGTCGGCCTGCGCCTGCGCTTTCAACCCGGCAAACCGCGTGGCCACCAGTTCGATACGGTCGAAGATCGTCTGCAGCTTGGTGCCCTTGTCCACCACGTGCACGGGCGTGGTCACCTTGCCGCAATCGTGCAGCAGGGCAGCGATGCGCAGCTCGTAGCGGTCCTTGTCGGTGAGCGTGAAGCCGGCCAAAGGGCCTTCGGTGTTGCTGTTCACCGCCTCGGCCAGCATCATCGTCAACTCGGGCACCCGCGCGCAGTGGCCGCCCGTGTAGGGCGACTTCTCGTCAATGGCCGTGTCGATCAACTGCACGAAAGACTCGAACAGCTTCTCCAACTGCCCGATCAGCAACCGGTTCGTCAGCGCAATGGCCGCCTGTGAACCGAGGGACTCCGCCAGCCGTTGATCCCCCGCCGAGAAGGCCCGCACCGCGCGGGTGTCCGGGCTCAGTGCGTTGAGCAACTGCAGCACGCCGATCACTTCCCCCTCGTGGTTCTTCATCGGCACCGTGAGGAACGAGGTGGAGCGGTAGCCGGTGGCGGCGTCGAAGCGCCGCGTACCGGAAAAATCAAACCGCCGCTCTTCGTAGGCGTCGGCGATGTTGGCCGTCTGCCCGCTCAAAGCCACGTGCGCGGCCACCATGTGGTCGTTCGGCTGGCCGTCTTCCAGGTACAGCGGAAGGTCCTTGAAGTGGGCGGGCAGCGGGGCCTCATCCTTGCCACCGTAGGCAATGCCCAGGGAGTCGGTGCGCACGATGCGGAAATTCAGGTGCCGCCCGTCCGGCGCCAACGTGTACAACGTGCCGCCATCCGCATGCGTGATGCCCTTGACCGCCAGCAGAATCTTGCCCAGCAGCCGGTCAATGTCGCGCTCGCCCGACAGCGATGCCCCAATGTCATCCAGCTGTTCGAGGCGCTTGACGAGACTGTCGACGTTGTCCATCTGAAATCGTTGAAGTGAACCGACCAGCGAGAATCACCTGACGATGATGACACGAGAAACCCGAGCAACAAACAGGCCACCGCCTGGAACCCCTGCGCAGCGGATGGTCCACCCTACTTCTTCGTTCCGCCCCTCATGATCATCC
>JBMOGG010000388.1:0-1793 GCA_049318505.1 Sphingomonas sp.
GGGCATTGTGGATAATACGATCGAGGATGGCGTCGGCGATGGTGGGTTCGCCGATCATGGTGTGCCAGGCCGACACGGGAAGCTGGGCGGTTATCAGCGTCGATTTGCGGCGGTATCGCTCCTCGAAGATTTCGAGCAGGTCGAGCCGCTGCTGATCGTTCAGCGTGTGCGTTCCCCAGTCGTCGAGAACGAGCAGCTGGACGCGGGCGAGCTTGTCGACCAACCGCGGGAAGCGGCCGTCGAGGCGGGCCAGCGCGAGATCTTCGAACAGGCGCGGCATGCGCATGTAAAGCACGGCATGATCGTCGCGGGCGGCCTGCCGCCCGAACGCACAGCCAAGCCAAGTCTTTCCCGTACCGGTCTGCCCGGTGATGATCAGATTTTCATGGGCCTTGAGCCAGCCACCTTGCGCCAATGACAGGACGGCGCGGCGATCGATCCCGCGCGGCGTGGCGAAGTCGATGTTTTCGATGCAGGCATCGGGGAAGCGCAGCTTCGCGGCCGCCATGCGGTTCGACAGGCGTCGATCGGCGCGTACGGCGATTTCGCGATCGAGCATCAGGCCGAGCCATTCCTCGCGGCTCAGCTCGCCGGCACGGTCCTGCGTGGCGAGATCGCGCCAGGCGGCCGCCATGCCGCCAAGGCAAAGTGTTTGCATCTGCTCAAGAGTTGGATGCGTCAGCATCAGTTGGGTCCTTTCATTGATAATAGCTCCCGCCGCGGATGTTGGTGTGCGCCGGTGTCGGCTTCGCCGGCGCGGCGGCCAGTGCAACCTTGTCGAGCCCGGTCTTGAGGATGGCGCTCACCGACGAATAGCTCACCGCGTTGATGACAAGCGCGCGGTCGCAGGCCGCCTCGACCCGGTCGCGGTCGTACCGGCGGGCGAGTGACAGGACACCCATGGCTGAGCGATAGCCCTGTTCGGGATGCGGACGGTCACGCATCAGCTGCTCGACCAGCAGCGCAACATTATTGCCAACCCGTCCAGCCTGTTCAATCAGGCTGGCCGGCGTCCGATCTGCATAGCGCTGGTGCGCCTTGGGCATATGTTCGGCAACCGTCACATAGCCACCGCGCTGTGATCGCCGGACATGGCTTGCCACCCGCGCATGATCATAGAAGACCTCAACGACGCGATGCGTCAGCCGGACTTCGACCTGGCGTCCGATCAGCCGATGTGGAACCGAGTAAAACGTCTGGTCGGCTTCGACGTGGTAATCGGGATGAACCCGCGCACGCTTCCATTCGGCGTACTCGAACGCCGTCGCCGGCAACGGCGCCAGCGCCGCGCGCTCGATGTCCTCGAACAGCGCGCGCCGCGACTGGCCGACATGGCGCATCGGTCGTGCGTTCAGGTCTTCGACGAGCAGCGCGATCTCGGCGTTGAGCTCGGCCAGCGAGTGGAACGTCCGGTTGCGTAGCCGCGCCAGGATCCAGCGCTCGACGATCAACACCGCGCCCTCGACCTTGCCCTTGTCGCGCGGACGCCGACTGCGCGTCGGCAAGATCGTCGTATCGTAATGCTCGGCCATCGCCGTAAACGTCTGCGTCAGCGTCGGCTCGAACCACAGCGCCTTCACGACGCCGGACTTGAGATTGTCGCAGACGATGGAACGCGGAACACCACCAAAATAGGTCAGCGCCCGACATTGACCGTCGATCCAGTCGGGAAGCCGCTGGCTTGAACTGGCCATCGCAAACGTCAGCGACGAGGCGCCAAGCAATGCCACGAAGATCTGTGCCTGAGTGATCTCGCCCGTCTCGGGATCGATCAGCGGCACCGTCTGGCCAGC
>JBMOGG010000389.1:0-1793 GCA_049318505.1 Sphingomonas sp.
CCACGCCATGCCTAACGTTATCGTAATGCCTGAAAGCGATCGCCCCGTGCCGCTCAATGCCGGGGGGTTCATGATCTCCGTGCTGGCGTCAAGGAACGACGCTAGTAACTATGAGATTTTTCATCAGGCCGGACCTGAGGGCAAAGGTCCTGGACCTCACTTTCATCCTTGGGATGAGTCCTTTTACGTCCTGAAAGGTGAACTTCATTGTGGCGTGGACGGCATCGAAACGGTGGCCCGTGTTGGCACCCTGGTGCACGTTCTTGGAGGGGCCACGCATCACCAATGTTCACCGAGTACGACCAGGGCATGGATTGGGAAAGCCCCAACCGAGAGCAACTGATCGAAGTGGCAGCGCGGCATGGGCAAACCATAATCAGATGAATCGGTTAGCGGTTCACATCCGGCGGGCTGGCAATTTGGGATCGAGCACCTTGCGTGCGCTCTCGACGCCGGTCACGGGAAGACCCGCCGGATTGAGCAACCCAACCTGCACCAGGACGCCCGCCTGGTCCCAATAGATGTGCTCGTGGGAGATCTTGGCGTCCTTAAACCCCCCGACGACGGCGACCGCTATCTCCACCGGCTTGCCGGTCGGCGCAACACCGGGCAGCAGCCAGTCGATCACAGTGGTGTGGGTGAAGCTGATGAACAGCTCCTCGACGATCTGGTCCTCGCCTACCGTGCGCGAGACGGGCTTAATCTCAACATCCGGCGGAAAGAACTTGCCGACGAGATGGTCGCAATAGAAGGCGCGCACGCCATCGCGACCGACCCCACCCGCCATGGTCGGGACATGGTTGAGGTGCGGCTCGGCGCTCATGGTGGCCATGGTCGTGTCGAGATCGCCGTCGAGTTCGGCGCCGACGTGCGACTGGAAAAGGTCCACCATTTTCTGCTGCTGTTCGGATAGCATAGGCTGCTCCATCTACGCTTAGGGGCTTGCCGACGATAGTGTCGCGGCCGAGGCTGGTCAAACGTCGCGGCTTGAACAAGCCCCTTGTGGCGCGGGGTCGAAATTCGCGGCCCAATTGCAGACAGTCCGGAATCCACCCAGAGGTCGCGATTCCGCTGGCTCAGAATCGCGCTCAGACTGCGTCCGCTTTCAGGTTTTGACATTCGATGAACCAACGACCGCAAAGTTGTCGTTCGTGGACGCTGTCAGATGCGACCACCCGCCACGAGCCGACCCAAGGCTGCATTGACGCGCGTCTGCCAGCCGGGGCCGCTGCCGCGAAGATGTTCGACAGTCTTGGCATCGAGCCTGATCTTTACCTCGACCTTTGGCGCGTCGAGCTTGGGACGGCCACGCGCGGACGGTTTCATTCTGCTCATGAACGCGGCGTCAAGCGGCGCATTCTCGTCGTGAACGTCTGGGTCAAATTTATCCATAGTAGAACTTCATTTCGTGCTTCTCCGCCAATCGCAGGCTGATGACCCGAACAGCGTCTTCATCAGAGCCTTCGGCGAACACCAGAACGTGCAGCCGGTTCGCGATCAGGCCGAGGGCAACGAACCGCCTTTCGCCATAGTCGAAACGGTCGTCTTCTCGTTCGAGCGCGGTGTCCCAACCAAAATCGACTGCTGCCTGGAGCGACACACCATGCTTCTTGCGATTGGTTTCGTCCTTGGCAGGATCAAACTCGAACTTCGCGACATTAATGTGCACCCAATAAATGGCGCGGTCAAGGATAAACGGACGGCAAGTTTTGCGGTACGCGCTCGACCTTGGTCATGACCGAAAACTTGTCGGAAGCCGCCAGGCCGCTTCCGCTTCCAGAACCAGTCGCTCG
>JBMOGG010000390.1:0-1790 GCA_049318505.1 Sphingomonas sp.
CGGCAGAGGAGATTTGGGTTTGCCCCCGGCGTGGCCAGGCGCGGCTCGTGGCCAACGGCACAAACCCTGTACTCTCGCCCGATGGCGAGACATTGGTGTTCAAGCGGGGCACCAGCCTTTTGAGCCTTGATCTGTCGCGTCGCGGCGCACAGCCGCGTGTCTTGATCTCTATGCGGGGGACTGCCGGGCAGGCGAGTTTTTCTCCTACCGGAGAGTCGATCGCCATCGTTCTGAACCATCGTGCGGTATCCTATGTCGGAGTTTACACCTTCGCGACTGGCGCCGTTCGCTGGATCGCGCCCGATCTGGCGCATGACGCCCTGCCGACATGGTCGCCCGATGGACGAAGCATCGCATTCCTGCGCTATGCCGGACGCCGTTTCGACGACAACTATCCGGTTGTGCTGGCACCTTGGCGTTTTGCCGTGTGGGTAGCAGATGTCGCAACTGGGCGTGGGCGCGAAGTTTGGCGCTCGTCGGGCGCTGACGGGGGCTTTGCCCAAGAAACCGGATTGCCGCTCTCCTGGGCTGACGATCACACACTCGTTTTTCAATCTGAACATGATGGTTGGCTGCGCGCTTATCGGCTCGATTCAACGACCGGTGCCAATGCGCCGCTTACGCCGAGCGGTTGCGAAATTGAGCACGCAACTCTCAATCGCGGAGGTGGTCAGTTGCTTACCTCCAATAACTGCGGCGACATCAATCGTCGCCACATTTGGGCGAGTGACATCGCTTCAGGGCAATGGCACCAGCTCACCAGCGGAGAGCGCACGGACCTCACGCCCGTCGCAGCTGGCCCAGATCATGTCGCGTTCCTCGGCGGCGACTTCCGCGCGCCCTTGGCAGTCAGCGTGATAACGCGCGCGGACGGAGGGGCGATCCGGCGCCTGGCACCGTTCGATGAAACGCCGACGTTCGCGACTGAGCTGTTTCAGGCTCCGCGCATGGTTCGCATAACTGCCGCCGATGGACAGATTGTTCACGGTTACCTTTTCTCACCTCCGCGAGCAGAGCCCGGCGTAAGCCTGCCGGCACTCATCTTCGCGCACGGCGGACCGCACCGCCAGATGCTGCCCGGTTGGCATGAATTAAAGTACTACAGCAACGCCTACGCATTGAGCCAATTGGCTGCGCAGCGTGGTTTTGTTTCTTTGGTGATTAATTACCGCTCGGGCACCGGGTTCGGAGAGGCGTTCCGCAATGCGCCAGGGCAAGGCACGAGAGGTGCGTCCGAGCATGCTGACTTGATCGCAGCCGCTGATTTCCTCGTCCGCGAGGCCGGAGCTGATCGGCGCCGCATCGGCCTTTGGGGCGGATCGCATGGTGGCACCGTCACGGCCTATGCGCTAGCGCACAACTCGGATGTGTTTGCAGCGGGCGTTGATATCCACGGCGTCCATGACTGGCCGCGCTTCGCCTTTGAGCAGTTTGGTTTTGAGTCCGAGGTATTCTCCGCCAGCTTCATCGAGACTTTGCGGCGGGCCTCCGCGGTTGACGCGATAGAACAATGGCGCTCGCCGGTGTTGCTCATTAGTGGCGATGACGATGAAGCGGTTGACGTGGACCAGTCTACGGACCTCGCAGCGCGTTTGCGTGAGCAGGGCACGGACGTCGAAACGCTGCTGATCCCTAGTGAAGGTCATGATTGGCGCCGACACGAATCTTGGTTGCGCGTCGGCGAAGCAACGCTCAACTTTTTCGAACGCAAGTTGGCACCTGCGAAAGAGAGCATCCAATGAGTGCGACAACCGGCTGGCGCAAGGCGTTCGGTGCAATCGTCGTTCCCG
>JBMOGG010000391.1:0-1781 GCA_049318505.1 Sphingomonas sp.
CGGCACAAGGGCCGGGTCAGCGATGCAACAGAGCTTTATCGCCGCGTGCTGGCGCTCGATAACTTCTTGCTGGACACAGTCGACGGCAAGCCGCGCTGGGCTCATGATGTCGCCCGTGCTGGCTTGGGCGCGATGGTAACCTTAGCGTCGCCGCGCTAGGCGGCGGCCGTTCTACAATTTGGGCAGCGTGACGCCGCGTTGCCCCATGTACTTGCCGGCGCGGTCGGCATAGCTGACCTCGCAAGGCTCGTTGCCCTTGAGAAACAGAAACTGGCACGCGCCCTCATTGGCATAGATCCGCGCGGGGAGCGGCGTCGTGTTGGAGAACTCCAGCGTCACGTGCCCCTCCCAGCCGGGTTCGAGCGGCGTTACATTCACGATAATGCCGCACCGCGCATAGGTCGATTTGCCGAGGCAGATGACGAGCACGTCGCGCGGCACCCGGAAGTATTCGACCGTTCGCGCCAATGCAAAACTGTTGGGCGGGATGATGCAGCAGTCGGTCTTACGATCGACGAAGCTGTTGGCGGCGAAGTCCTTGGGGTCGACGATTGCCGAGTCGACATTGGTAAAGATTTTGAATTCGTCGGCCACGCGCGCGTCATAGCCATAAGAGGAGAGCCCGTAGCTAATGCAGCCATCGCGTCGCTGAGCTTCGACGAACGGCTCGATCATGCCGTGGTCCTGTGCCTGCTCGCGAATCCAGCGGTCGGATTGGACGGACATTCTTTCCCCTTCAGATCAGGTCGGCCGGGCCGAAGGCCTTGGGCAGCAAATACGACAAGGCATGGCTCTCAACGGCGGAGCCGTCGCCCGATGCACAATGGACGATCAGGTCGCGCCCGCTCAATTGTGCAGCCTCATTCAGGATCTGGCGGCAGCGACCACAGGGACTGATCGTCGCAGGGCCCGTGCCGCCGATCACGGCAACTTCCACGACCTCGCCAAGCAACCCCTCGTTCGCGATCTTGGCGATCGCCACAGTTTCGGCACAAAGCGACAGGCCATAGCTGGCGTTCTCAACATTGGCACCGGTAACGATGCGGCCGTCGGTCAGGCGAACCGCGGCACCGACGTGGAAGTTCGAATAGGGCGCATAGGCCCGGGTCGCGGCATCGCGGGCGGCGTCGATTAGGGCATGGGACGCGTCCATTATCCCTTGATATGCAGCACGCAGATGAGCGTGAACAGCCGCCGCGCGGTGTCGAAATCGAGCCCGATCTTACCCTCCAGCGCGGTCTTCAACAGCTCCGCAGCCTCGTTATGTACACCCCGGCGGGCCATATCGATCGTTTCGATCTGCTGCGGCGTCGCTTGTTTGACCGCCTGGAAATAACTGTCGCAGATCGCGAAATAGTCGCGGATCGGGCGACGGAACCGGCCCATGCCGAGGATATGCGTTTCCAGGTGCGTGCCATCCTCGCGGGCGATCTCGACGGCGAGACGACCATCCGGCACACTCAGACCTACGCGAAAAGGGCCGGTATATCCTTCTGCCAAGGGTCGTACGGGCGCGAAGTAATTGCCTTCCAGCAGGTCGAAGATCGCAATGCGCCGCTCCTGCTCGATATCGGCATTACGCCAGATAATCGTCGTTTCATCCAGTGTGATGTGCGAGATCCGGCGCTCGTCGTCGTAATCGTGCATTGTGTACAGGGCTTTGTGCGATTGCCGCGCGCTTGCCAAGAACTATCCCCAGCGGCATCCCCAGATGATTGTGTCGGATGGGCGCAAATCGATTGTCGCGGGGGCTATTCGCGCCGATGACCTGCCCATGGTTG
>JBMOGG010000392.1:0-1761 GCA_049318505.1 Sphingomonas sp.
AGGCGGTCATATGCGCGAGCATTGCCGTTCCAGATCCTGCAGCGTGCCGGATCCAGCGCAAGCTGCGTCACTTGCCGCACCTCGCCCGACGCGACCCGGGCAAGCGCAGTTTCGCGGTTGAGCAGGCTTAGCCCACGCTCGCGCGGGCGCAGCGGGGCAGGAGGGCTGGTCTCGGCGTCGGTCGCTGTCGCCGGCGTATCGACCAAAAGACTGGCCAGATAATCGTTTTGCTTACGCGCCATTGCTATGCCCGTTATCAGAACAAACAAAGAACATGAAATGCAGGTTCAAGGTGCTATGCGACATCGGCAAGTTCCTGTGCCCGGAACATCGGTGGGCGACCCCATCCTCGACGGATCAATGTCTCGACTTGTCCGAACACTTCATCGAGATTGGCCCGGCAGCGCTTGTGTGTCTTGGCGGAGCCCACGGGGCGTTCGAGTTCGTAGACGGTCATCATCCGAAGTGCCGCGTGACTGATCTCGGCCGACTCAAGGAGCGGTATGGGGAGGAGGGCAGGGCCGAAGGCCTGGTTCATCACTTGGTGCATCTGCGCATGGCTTGGGTCGCCGGCATCGAATTTCGAGCAAAGCAGCCGCACAAAGTCGAGTTCGACCGGAATGCCGCTCTCGGTGAGCTGCTCGATGACCTGATCCATCATGCTGAGGAACTGGACCGTCGAGCAGAAATCCGGGGTCGTGGCGGCGAGCGGAACGAGCAATGCGTTTGACGCCTGCATGACGGCCAGGCTGATCGTGCCAAGTGCAGGGGGAGGATCGAGCAGGACGACGTCATAGTCACGCGCCATGTCCTGCAAACCCTGTTTGAGCTTGCGGAAACGCGCTGCAAGCACGCGCCCGTCGCCGCTCGAGCCCGCCAGCTCATATTCGACGTCAAATAGTCCCAGGTTTGATGGAATGAGGTCGACGTTAGGCCAGGGGGTTTTCTTGACCGCATAAAGCAAGTCCGCCTGCGTCGGCTCAAGCGCAAGATAGGGGTATAGCGTCTCTTCGCGGGTGATGTTGAAATGGGGGTTGAACCCGAACAACGTCGTCGTTGTCGCCTGGCTGTCGCAATCGACAACGAGGACGCGATAGCCTTGAATACCGAGATAATGGGCCAGGTGCGTCGTCACGGTCGACTTGCCGACACCGCCTTTGAAATTCTGGACCGCGATGATCGCAGGTGGATCGTCTTTCGCGCGGTGTGGCTCGGCACCGAGCACACGGCGCATGACGAGCATGTCTTCGATCGAATAACCCGATCGGCGGCCAGTATCGGTTGCCGCAGGGGAGGGGAGGCGCCCATCATCCTCGGCCATTCGGATGCGATTGGTTGAGCACCCAAGCATGGCCGCGGCTTCTGCAATGCCGTACCGAACGCCGAGCGACTTTCGCGCATCGGGAAGGAAAGCGTGCAGCCGAAGACGTTCGACCATACGCTCACCGGCGTCGGCCAGTTCACCTATCCGGCCTGCTTCTGAAGTCCCTGAATGCAGAATTGTCACAGAATGCCCCGTTGAATGAATATCAAACGGATAGCGCAAAATTACATTCAGTCAACATGGCAAGAAGCGTTCCAATGCCTGTCAAAGCAACGCTGTTACAGCTGCGGGCTCAAAGGCCACTGTTAACAAAAGAGGCCCCCTCTTCGATCAAGTAAACCTTACCTCCCACCCTTAGTGCGGGTCGGCGTAATATCCCTCGTCGGCCAGGTCGCTGAACCGCGTGATGTTCGCCTCGAACTTCAGCTTCACCTTGC
>JBMOGG010000393.1:0-1760 GCA_049318505.1 Sphingomonas sp.
AGCGCCATCACGGATCAGGCTGGACACCCTCTACCGACTCAGGTGCCATGACCCCCTTACTACCTCGCGTTCCCACCATCACCGACATCCGTGCGGCCGCGGCACGTATCGCCCCGCATGCAGCGATCACGCCGCTGCTGACGTCACCAGCGCTCGACGCGCGCGCCGGCGGCCGCGTGTTGCTGAAAGCTGAAGTGCTGCAGCATACGGGCTCGTTCAAGTTGCGCGGCGCGCTCAATCGCCTGCTGCAACTCACCGACGACGAACGTTCGCGCGGCGTGGTGGCGTATTCGTCGGGGAATCATGCGCAGGCGGTGGCGTACAGCGCCTCGCTGCTGGGTATGCGCTCGGTGATCATCATGCCGAAAGACGCGCCAGCGCTCAAAATCGAACGCACGCGTGCCTTCGGCGGCGAGGTGGCGCTATACGACCGCTATACCGAAGACCGCGTGGCTATTGGTGGCGCGATCGCGCAGGAGCATGGCCTCACGATTGTGCCGCCCTTCGAAGATCCGCACATCGTGGCCGGTCAGGGTACGCTGGCACTTGAGGCGTTCACGCAGGCGGCGGCCATGGGCTATACACCCGACACGCTGTTGGTGTGCTGCGGCGGGGGCGGCCTCACCGCCGGCTGCGCGCTGGCTGCGGCCGCGCTGTCGCCCACCACGGTGGTACACCCCTGTGAGCCGGCCGAATTCGACGATACTGCGCGCTCGCTGCAACTTGGGCATCGTGTGGCCAACGACCCCGGCAAGCGCTCGATCTGCGATGCGATCGTCACCGAGATCCCCGGCGAGTTCACCTTCTCCATCAACCAGCCGCGCGTCGGCGCCGGTCTTACCGTGACCGACGACGAGGTGCTCTCGGCGATTGCCTTTGCCGTGCGCGAACTCAAGCTGGTGGTGGAGCCGGGTGGTGCGGCAGCGCTGGCCGCCTTGCTTGCCGGCAAACTCGACACGCGCGACCGTACCACGATGGTCGTGGTCACCGGCGGCAACATCGATCCTGCCATCTTGGCGAGGGCCATCGGTGCCCTCTGACGTCGCAGCGATGGTGCTGCTGCTACCCGGCCTGTACGACTCCGGTCCGGCGCATTGGCAGTCGCTCTGGCAAGCGCAGGCCGCCACCTTGCCGGTACAGCGCGTGGTGCAGCAAGTCTGGGCGTCGCCGCGTTGCCGCGACTGGGTGGAGCGAGTGTCGCAGGTGATGCAAGAGACCACGCACGACGTGGTGCTGGTTGCCCACAGTAGTGCCTGTGTCATGGTCGCCCATTGGGCGCACGAGGCCCCGCGTCGGAGCAGTGGCCACCACGCCCAATGCCGCCATGAAGCTGTACCAGGCCGGTATGGCCGACATCGCCGGTGGCGAAAAGAACCTCGGCGAGGCCATCGCGTACCTGAAGAAGGCCGGCGCGACCTCCATTGGCTCCGTGGGCTACAGCTACGGCGGCCACTGGTCGCTACGCACCGGCCTCGTGGGCGGCGCCAACCTTAACGCCGTCGTGATGTACTACGGGGCGCCAATCACCGACGCGGCGCAGCTTGCGCGACTCAAGGCGCCGGTGCTGGGCCTCTTCGGCGGCAAGGACACCGGCATCCCGCTCGACAGCTTGCGCGCCATGGAAACCGCCATCAAGAAGGGCGGCCGCTCGGTGACGATCAACGTGTATGCGAATGCCAACCACGCCTTCGCCAACCCCACCGGGCAGGCCTACGACAAGACGGCGGCCGAAGACGCCTTCGCCAAAACCGTGGCGTTCT
>JBMOGG010000394.1:0-1748 GCA_049318505.1 Sphingomonas sp.
AACGCCGTGCCCGGGTGCGCATCGTGGCCGTCATCGACGGGGACGCAACGACACTGGCGGGTGAGGCCGTGGTGGCGATCGGCTGATGCGCATCTTCATCTCGGCGGACATCGAAGGCGTGGCGGGGGTCGTCCATCTGCCGACCACGGGTCCCTGGCGGTACGAATGGGCGCAGGGCCGCGCCTGGATGACCGACGAGGTTCTGGCCGCGATGGACGGCGCGCGCGCGGCGGGTGCCACATCTTTCATCGTCTCCGATGGTCATGGCAGTGCGCACAATCTGCTCGTCGATCGTTTCGGCGACGACGTCGAGATAGTCCGCTCGTGGCCGCGCCCGCTGCTGCAGATGGACGGAATAGAACGCAACTGCGATGCCTGTGTCTTCATCGGCCATCACGCAATGGCGCAATCGGCGTTTGGCGTCTTGTCGCACACCTACACGCTGACGTTCCGTGCAATCCGGCTCAATGGCGTTGCGCAATCGGAGACGTCGCTGAACGCCCTGCTGGCGGCGCACTACGGTGTGCCAACCGTGTTCGCGAGCGGCGACGACGACTATCTCGCGCATATCGCGGATATATTGCCGGGTATCGCGACGGTCGAGACGCAGCGCGCGCTGGGTTATACTGCCGCCGATTGCCTTACGCCGACGGTGTCGTGCGCGCGCATTCGTGAGGGCGTCCGCGACGGGATGGCGCGACGCGGCGACATCGCCGTGATGGCGCAGCCACAGGAGTTTGCCCTAGAGATCGAATTTGCCACGCGCAGCCAGCCGGAGATGCTCGACTATCTCCCATGGTTCGAACGCATCGACGCGCACAGCATCGCCATCAGGGCCACCGACGCGCCGAGCTTAATGCGGATGCTGGCGTTTCTTGCCTTCTACCAGAGTGCAGGCGCGGTCGAATATGGTCAAAGGAAGATCGGATGAGCTTTGGCGTATTCATAGCCGTGGGGGCGACGGGCGTCGGCGGGGTTGCCCATCAGGCTGCACTGTCGCGCGACGGGTTCGAATTCGCCGATGCCCGGCGCTGGGCAACCGCCGAGCTGCTGGCGGCAATCGATGGGGCGCGGGCAGCCGGGGCCGGCCGCATAGAGGTCGGCGATCGCATCGGCGCTTTTTCGGTCCTGCTCGACGAGCTTCCCGACGACATACGCGTCGTTCGCGGCTGGCCGCGGCCATTGGGACAGATGGAGGGCGTACAGTCCAAAGGCATCGCGGCCGCCATAATGCTCGGCCAAAGAGCGCGCGCCCTTTCGCGCGAGGGGGCGCTCGCCGAAACGGTGTCGGGGGAGACGATACGAGAAGTACGTATCGACGGCACGCCGGTCGGAGAAATCGAGCTCGATGCGCGCGTCGCGGCGGCGTACGGCATTCCGGTCGTGCTCGTCGCCGGTGGGGCGGCGGCAGCCGCAGAGGCACGCGCCGCGCTGGGGCCGATCGTCGCGGTCGAGACCAAACGTGACATTGGATATACAGCCTCAGCGACCCTTGCGCCAGTGACTGCCGCAGCACGGATCCGCGAGGGGGCGGAACGCGCCGTTGCCACACGCGCCGATGTTGCGCTGCTCGATGTGACGGTGAAACGGCTAGAAGTAGAATTTGTGGACCGGCCGCAGCCCGAATTGCTTCAGCTTGTTCCGGGCGTCGAACGAACTGGCGCGTACAGCGTCACCCTACCCGCCACCGATGCCATCGCGGCACGACGCTGGCTGACGATGATTACAGCCTATAAGCCGAGTGGCGT
>JBMOGG010000395.1:0-1747 GCA_049318505.1 Sphingomonas sp.
AGCCGCAGACCGCGACGGCCGCGATCGGACAGGCGGTCGCTAAGGGCGATGCTGAGTTCGGCGTGTTTCTCACCAATGTGTTGATCGGCCCCGGCGTGGAACTGGTCGGCCCCTTCCCCGGCGACTTGCAGAATGACTTGGTGTTTACCTCTGCCGTCGCCACCGATAGCAAGCAGGTGCAAGCTGCCAAGGCCTTTATCGATTTTCGGCGTACGCCTGAGGCTGCTGCGGTGATCAAGGCGAATGGGATGAAGGCGGGGTGAGTGGGGGCGGATTAGCGAAGCGCAATCGATGAAGTTTGCAATGCAAAATGACGCGAATGGCACGTTGCTGCGTTCGCTGCATTGCAGTGACGGCGGTCGCTATCGAAGCAATAGCCGACAAACGGCAGCCCGGAGGCTCAAAAACTACGCAGCGATTGACCCACAACGGTCAATCGAACCGCGACAGCCGCACAAAAGGTCTGCTCGCCGTGAGTATTCCGAATCTAACCCACTTGCGACATTTGGCTGTAGCCAGCCCGGGAAAAGAATCGTACCGTACTTGCGCGGTTAAGCGAGCTGCTTGCCAGGAAACTTTCCAAAAAACGTGACGTCGCCATTCAAGAACAGAAAGCCGCGACCGTCGATAGGCAAGCACCTGAAATCGAAGCAGCGTCCAACGAGGGTGCCATTCGGTGCCGCGCATTTCTCTTAACAACTCAATTATCGGGGGCGACCATGAAAAACTCTTTACTCACCGCAGGCGCATTGGGAGTGGCGCTCGCATTGTCACCGCTCGCTTCACTGCATGCCGCCGAGCTCAAAGTGCTTGCGACCGGTGCGCACATCGATTCGTTCAAGGAAATCGTCCCGCAGTTCGAGCGCGAATCCGGTCACAAGCTGACCGTGAAATATGATGCAACGCCGGTCGCGATCAAGAACATTGAGGCGGGCGAGGCGTTCGATGTGGCCGTGACCGTCAACGGCCCTATGAACGAAGCGGCGAAGAAGAGCTTTTTCGCTGAGGGGGAGCGTCCGGTCGTTTCAACCGTCGGCCTCGGAGTCGCAATGCGCGCAGGCGCACCGAAGCCCGATATCAGTTTGCCGGAAGGGTTTAAGCAAACGCTGCTCAAGGCAAAATCCGTCTCCATTCTGCCGGAAAGCGTCAACGGCAAGCATTTCATCAGCGTATTCGAGCGGCTCGGCATCAGCGAGGAGATGAAGGCGAAGATCGTGGCGCAGAAGGCGCCGTCCGATGTGGCTGGGGCGGTCGCAAAGGGCGATGCGGAACTCGCTCTGTTCATCAGTAACGGGCTGCGAGCGGCTGGTGTCGACTATGTCGGTCCGGTACCCAGCGAATTCGATCAAAAGCTTGTGTTCACGGCTGCTGTCGGAGCCAAAGCAAAGGAGCCAAAGGCGGCGAATGAATTCATCAAGTACTTGACCTCGTCTGCCGCAATTGCCGTCATGAAGGCGAATGGGCTGGATGCCGGGCAGCCGAGGTGATGAAGATCCGTAGAATGGGTTGAGATTCCGCGCAAATCGATCCGAGGGCCCGGGGGGGGGCCGCCAGACCGTCCATCTGGCATCAAAAGTTTGCGGCGTACAAACTGCTGCGTTGGTCGCCAATGGCACAACGCGGCGTTCGCCGCGTTGTGCCATTTAGGACGCGATTGGAGCAAAGCGGACAAACGGGCGCTCACCGACCTCGATTAATGAGTACGCGGCCTAGTAAGGCGTGGATGCCCGGCACAAGGCCGGGCATG
>JBMOGG010000396.1:0-1745 GCA_049318505.1 Sphingomonas sp.
GAATCGGGGATCAGGCCGATATTGGCGAACGACTGAATGAACTTTGCCGAACGCGCCGCCAGCACGACGTCGCACGCGAGTGCGATATTGGCACCCGCCCCGGCCGCAACCCCGTTCACCGCGCAAACGACCGGCTTGGCCAAAGTTGCCAGTCGCCGTATCAGCGGGGCGTAATAGCGTTCGACCGAATCGCCTAGATCGACCGGCGCGCCACCCGGCGCGACCGCACGGTCGGCCAGATCCTGCCCCGCACAAAAGCCTCGTCCCGCCCCCGTAAGCAGAACGGCGCGGACATCGCCATCCTCGGCTACCAGCGCCAATGCCTCGGCGACTTCGCCATGCATTTCGGCTGTGAAGGCATTCAATCGGTCGGGACGGTTGAAGGTCAGCTGCGCGACGCCATTGTGGCGTTCGAACAAAATCGTCTGATACGCCATGTCCAGCCTCCCGATCTCGATTTATTCACAGACTGCCCGGTCGGTCTATTATTGGCAAGCCCCAAAATCGTCGCTATCGACGGAAAACTTGTAGCAGGCAGGCGAGTGAAGCGTGGCCAAAGCGTTCATCTGCGACGCAATCCGCACGCCCATCGGGCGCTATGGTGGCGCGCTTGCCGGCATACACGCAGACGATCTCGCGGCAATTCCGCTTGCGGCGCTCAAGGCGCGCAACCCCGACATCGACTGGGCGGCAATCGACGACATCGTCAACGGCTGTGCCAATCAGGCAAGCGAGGACAATCGCAATGTCGCGCACACAGCAGCATTGCTCGCAGGCCTCGGCGACAGTGCGCCCGGCAGCACTGTCAACCGGCTGTGCGGTTCGGGACCCGAAGCTGTCGGCATCGCAGCGCGCGCGATCAAAGCCGAGTGGGCCGAACTGATGATCGCGGGCGGCGTCGAAAGCCAGCGTCGCGCCGCCGCCGCCAAGCCAATGGCCGCCTTGCTGCCGAAATCACCCCTGTCGCCATCGCGCAGCAAAAGGATGATCCGGTCATCTTCGATCGCGACGAACATCCGCGCGAAACCAGTGTCGCGGCGCTGGCCAGGCTCAAGCCGATCGTGCGGGCGGACCGAACCGTGACGGCGGGCAATGCGTCGGGTGCCAACGACGGCGCAGCGGCGCTCATTATCGCGCGCGAGGCAGGTGCCAGGCGTCATGGGCTGACGCCGCGCGCGCGCATCCTGGGCGGCGGGGTCGCGGGCGTGCCACCACGCATCATGGGGATCGGGCCCACGCCCGCCTCGACCAAGCTCCTGGCGCGACTCGGGCTGTCGATCGGCGACATCGACGTCGTCGAACTGAACGAGGCGTTCGCAGCACAGGGCCTGGCGGTTTTGCGGCAACTCAGACTGCCCGACGACGACGCCCATGTGAATGCCAATGGCGGGGCGATAGCTCTCGGCCACCCGCTCGGCATGTCAGGCGCCCGGCTCGCGCTTACTGCCAACGAGGAGCTTCACTGCCGCGCCGCGCGCTATGCCTTGTGCACGACGTGCATCGGCGTCGGCTAGGGAATCGCGCTGGCGATAGAACGTATCTAATTCGTTGACCGTTCGGTCGGCTTATTATATCGAGGATCGCAACTACCGGGAGATGCGCTGTGTACACGACCGAAATGGACAAGCCCGACACTAAGAATGTCGTCGCGCTGAGCAGCGAGGATCCCGCCCTCGTCGCTGCGTTCGAGGCTCGTGTCGCGGCCGATGCCTTCATCGAGCCGAAGGACTGGATGCCCGACGCCT
>JBMOGG010000397.1:0-1731 GCA_049318505.1 Sphingomonas sp.
TCGATTCGTTGCCTGAGTTGGCGGGCTCAAAAAAGGTCTAAGGGCGGGTCGAAACGCTCGCCTGATCCAGTGTCCCAGAAACTCCAAACCTGTGGATAACTGGTCGTCGCTGTTCACCCTTGTTCGCGTTTAGACGCTGCACAAAAGGGGAAACGCAAGGGGAAACGCTGAACCGGAGGAGGGGAAAGGGATCTAGGTGCTTGAAAAATAACGTAAAAAATCAGCGCAATGGCTCCCCTTCGTAACCCGATATCGAACCATGTGCCTAGCGCCGAGCGCTGATTTCAGGCGCATTCTGGAAGATGTTCGCGAGCTTGGCCTTGCGGCATAAGCGCTCCGCTTAAGAATGTTTAGATATCAGTTGACGGCGGCGTGCGAATCGAGTGTAAAGTGCCTCATAAACAGGTAACGGGAGAAGCCAGCATGTCAGGGGAGAAGTTCGGCGCGTTCATCCGGGCGCGGCGCGAGGCGAAGGAGATCGGCTTGCGTGAGATGGCAAAAATGATCGGCGTAAGCCCGACCTATGTTTCGAAGGTCGAGCGCGACGAGTTTCCGCCGCCCGCCGAGGACAAGGTTCGGCTGATTGCCGGGGTGATCGGCTGCGACGTTGATGAGCTTCTGGCACGGGCGGGCAAGGTCGCCACTGATCTTTCGGACATCATCAAGCGCAACCCGGTCGAGGTCGCGGCGCTGCTGCGGACAACCAAGGGCCTGACGGCGGATGAACTCACGCGGCTGGCCCGCGAGGCGCAGAAGACAAAGGACAAGTGAACGCCGGAACGGTGGTGGGCTTTGAAGCGATGCAGATGAGGATGAAAACGCGATGGGATTGAAAGTTGCCTATATGTCCGATGAGGCGATCGAGAAGGACGCGCAAGCGCTCCTTGCCGACTACGCGCGGGAACGCGGGATGCCGATCGAAGCGCCGGTCCCGATCGACGACATCATCGAGAAGCACCTCAAGATCGGCATCGAGTTCGACGACACGCACCGGCTGTTCGGCGTGCCGCGTTCCGGCATCGGCTTCGATCCCGATATACTCGGCGCGATCTTCTTCGACCAGAAGCGGATCGTGATCGACGAAAGCCTCGATCCCGACGCCAATCCCGCCAAGGAAGGGCGCTATCGTTACACGACGGCACATGAAGTCGGCCATTGGCGGCTTCATCGCGGATTGTTCGGCAAAGACCCGGCGCAGACATCGCTTCTCGAACCGAATGCTGCGCCGAGTGTCGTTTGTCGAACCAGCCAGGCGAAGGAGCGGATCGAGTTTCAAGCCGATCTGTATGCCTCCTGCGTGCTGATGCCGCGCAAACTGGTGTTCGCAGCCTGGGATAAGGCTTTCCCCGACCGCAAGCAGCGGGTGCTTCAACCCGCGACGCCAATCGACCATCCCTTCGTTGAAATCGCCCGCTTCGAGTGCCGCATTCCCGGTGCCGAGTTCACGGAAACCGACGATCAGGCTTTGGACAGTTTTGCCAAGCCGTTCGCCGAAAAGTTTCTCGTTTCGCCGATCGCAATGCGCATTCGCCTCGAAAGGCTCGGGCTCCTGCACCGCACGGTGCCGTTGCAGCGCCTTCTCACCGATGGCGCGTGAACCTTTTTTTGAGGAGATCGTCAAGTGTCAACTGAACGAAGGCAAATTGAGGACCAGAAGCGGGAGCCCGCCGCGTTCGAGACGCGCGACTTCTATCTCGCCTGCTTCCTGCGCTGCTCGGGCTACGAGCTTCA
>JBMOGG010000398.1:0-1724 GCA_049318505.1 Sphingomonas sp.
CACGGGATGGGTCCAATCACCGGGATGTCGCCGGCTATGGCGTGATAGGCAAACGTGGCGCGGCATAGGGCGCCATCAGACAATTCGGCGGTCAATGCGTTTTCCTTGGCAAGGCCGGTCAGATAGACAGTGCCATCATTGCCCACCACAGCATCGACGCCGGTGCTCAGTTTCACGGCTGCGCCAAGCGGTAGTGGCTTGCCCGATGCGTCGTGCAACTTAACAAGCGCCGCCATGCTGCGCCGCAGGCCGAAATCAACCACCGTCCCACTGTTCGACTGCGGCCGCACGAACATTTCGCTATGGTCTGCTTCGACATCCGCGGGCAGATTGATGGTGTCGATGGAGAGGCGGTTGCTGTCAAAGCCCCTGAGATACGGCACCATCAGTGTACCATTTGAGCGCGTGAGGCCAACTGGTCGGTTTTCATACAGGACAGGGATACCGCCGATCCCACCGGTCTTAACCAAAGCATAACTATCGTAGACCGAGTTGGTAAAATCAAGGCCACTGGCGGTTAGGACAAGCGCGCCAAACACAGTGCCTCGCATGCCCACGGCTCGCCCTGATTGCGCGGCCTCAATGCTGCCGCTGGCCACGGCGCCTCGGTAGTTCAGTGTTGCAATGCGGCGCGCCCTCTCGCCCTCCTGATTGATGAAAGAACCGCCAAATTCGCCGGGGTTGAATGCCGGTTTGAAGACGCTGAAGGTATAGCTGCCAATGCCATTCGAATGGTCGTAACCGGCGCTGGCCTGCGCGGCTCCGAAGTTCTTCGTCAGGTTCAGGCCAATCCCCCACGTTCGCTGGGCAAAATCGCGCACGCCAGTTACCCGGAACAAAAGGTCGTGCTTGAACGACACCGTGTATCCCGCGTTCAACAGCGCCCGCCGGCCACCCGATGCCGGGTCAAACGGCGTCTTGGGTCTGCGCGCGATGCCCGAGGCCCCGATCCAGTTCAGATTGAAACTGCCCAGATGCCGCATGCGCAAGCTGATCCCCGCGTTCAAGCTGTATTTCGCCACTCCCTCACCATAGTCGGTGCCGATGTCGCGATAGGTTGAACTTGCCATCGTTGCACCCAGCTGGAGCGACAGCGCACGCGATCCCGCCTCGAACTGCGCTGCGACCAGACCGCCGACGGCCGCCGGGTGAGCGGTTGCCACGGGCGCCGAAACCGGTATGGGCTGCCCGTCCTCGCCCAGAGCAAAGCCAACCCGGCTCGCATAGCTGGCCGCCGCCGCAAGGTTTAGCGCGCCCAGCCCACCAAGCCGCACCGTGGCGCCGCCCCCCGCCATCACTATCCGGCTCGTAGCTTCGCCGTGCGCTTCCACCGTCAGCCAATCGGTCAACCCCTTGCGGACAACGGCGCTGCCCGCCCAGCCGGCATAAACCGAACCGGAAGAGCCGCTCCCCTTTCGCACGAACCCGAGTTCCAAAGAATAGGAAGCCAATCCGGGGGCCACAAGCCGGGGACTGCTGAAAAAGGGGAGTGCGATCAGACGGCGCTGGCCCGTGGCATCTTCGAGCGCCACGACCACATCGCCGGTCCCTACCGTGATCGGGAGACTGCGCAGTTCGAATGGTCCAGGCTGAAGCGATTGGCTGAAGTTACTGACGCCGTTGACGAGGACTTGCAGCGTGGAAGGCACAGTCACCTGTCCGCTGAAATTGGGCAGCGCAATCGGGATTATGTCGGGCCGAGTGGCGAAATCGCTGGCCACTTG
>JBMOGG010000399.1:0-1716 GCA_049318505.1 Sphingomonas sp.
CTCGCGCAAGTTCCGCATTCTGGCGATCAACGACGACTGCTGCCGCGAGAATTTGGTATGCATCCGGCGAAGGTCATCTAGCGGACGGGGGGATGAGCTGACAGCTTAGCCACAGTGCAAGCACCGTGTTTTGCACGGTGTTTAAGGGCGTGACGATGTCGCAGATCACTGTAATTTCGGGGGTTGAGCGGCGTCGCCGTTGGAGTGATGATCAGAAGTTGGCATTGGTCCGGGCGGCGACCGCGCCGGGCGCGTCGGTGTTATCCATTGCGCGTAGCGCCGATGTGACGCCTTCGCTGATCTACCGATGGCGGCGCGAGATCTTCGTCGGCGCGGGCATGAAGCCCGAGGGTTTCGCGGCGGTTGCCGTGCATCCAGTGTCCGATCGACACGATCCCGACACATCCGGCACGATGGTGATCGAGCTTTGCGGCGCGACCGTGCGCGTGGCGAACGGTGCTTCCACCGGCTTGCTGGTCGCCGCGTTGCGAGAACTCAAGCGGTGATCCCGATTTCAAGTGGTGCGCGGGTGTGGATTGCCACGGGTCGGACTGACATGCGCAAAGGGATGTCGTCTCTGGCCATGCAGGTGCAGCAGGGATTTGGTCGCAACCCTCACGCTGGTGACCTGTATGTTTTTCGCGGTCGCCGCGGCGATCTGCTAAAAATTCTATGGCATGACGGCCTCGGATTTTCGCTTTTTGCAAAACGTCTGGAACGCGGCCGATTCACGTGGCCAGCAACTTGCGATGGGGTCATTTCGATCTCGGCGGGACAGCTCGGATTCCTTCTCGAGGGCATCGACTGGAGGAACCCGCAATATACTTTCCGACCCGAGGTGGTTGGCTAAAAAAGTGCAGTTTGCTGGCTTTTCCGAGGCGATAATCCTCGACAAATTGGCGGTTTTCTGCTGTAAAATGAGCCTCGATGGACACGTCTTCCGAGGCCCTTCCCAATGATCTCGATGCGCTGAAAGCGCTGCTCATTGTCGAGCGCCAGAACGTCCTCGCGGTCCGCACCGAGCTCCTTCAGGCCGCAGCGCTTGCTGCCATCGCCCAGGCTGAAGTTGCCGATGCCAAGGCGGTCATCGAAGAGCTCAAGCTGCGCATTGCCAAGGCGCGCCATGACAAATGGGGTCAGTCTTCCGAGCGCCATAAGCAACTGATCGATCAACTCGAGATGCAGCTCGAAGACGTCGTCACCACCGCCACTGAGGATGAGATCGCCGCAGAGATGGCCGTCGCCAGAGCGCACGTGGCAGGCGTTCCAGTGGGACCGTTCACCCGCAAGCGGCCAGCACGCCAACCCTTGTCAGACGACCACCCGCGGCATCGGGTTGTCGTCCCAGGCCCGCAGACCTGCCCATGCTGCCAGAGTGCCGATCTCAGGAAGATCGGGGAGACCATCACCGAGAGCCGCGAGGTCATCCCCCGCCAGTGGATCGTCTTGCAGACGGTGCGCGAGAAGTTCGTCTGCAATACCTGCACGACCATCACCCAGCCGCCCGCGCCCTTCCATCCCGTTCCGCGTGGATCTGTCGGCCCCAACCTTCTGGCGATGATCCTCTTCAACAAATTTGGGCTGCATCAGCCGCTCAACCGTCAAAGCGAGACTTACGCCGCTGAAGGCATGAGCCTCAGTGTCTCGACGCTGGCCGACATGGTCGGTCACGGTGCCATGCTCCTGAACTGCCTGGTTGAGCGCATCGAAGACCAT
>JBMOGG010000400.1:0-1703 GCA_049318505.1 Sphingomonas sp.
CTCAAGCAGGGGCGACGTTATATCTCAGTCCCCGCTGTCGCCTTTGCCGTCGTCATGCCCCTGATCGGCGGTGCCATGGCCACCGCCCTGGCCGTCGCGATCGGCCTGTCGGCGGGGAGCGCTGCTGTTCTAATCACGCTGGCAGCGTCGGCTTCTTATATCGCGGTCCCGGCCGCCATGCGACTGGCGCTGCCCGCGGCCAATCCGGCAATTGCCCTAACGCTGTCACTCGGCGTCACGTTCCCGTTCAATTTGCTGCTCGGTATACCGCTCTACATCGCCGTCGCGACCCGTATCGCACAGTGAACGACGCGCATTTTACAGAGGACCGTCATGCAGACGCACCCGAAGAAACGCATCGACCTCATCGTTGAAACACCGCTCAAGCAGCGGATCATAGACTGCCTCGATCGAGCCAACGTATCCGGATACTCGGTCATGCCGATCGTGGCAGGCCGTGGCCAGGATAATTCATGGACGGCGGAAGGCCAGATCGGCAATTCCACCCAGATGGTATCGATCGTCTGCATCGCCGACGCGTCGAAGGTCGACGACCTGCTCGGTTCGTTGCTGGACCTGATCTCTCACCAGATCGGCTTCGTCACGATTTCGGACGTGTTCGTCGTTCGGCCGGATCGATTCTAAAGCTCGGCATCATGCCGATACGCGGCGGAACATATCGGGACATGCCTATTGCCTTGGCGACGATGCACCGCAAGGAGCTGGCATTGGCAAAGCCGTTCCGGCGCCAGCTTGGTGCGGCAATCGTGGTCCCGCCCGGAATCGATACGGACACATTGGGCACCTTCACCGGCGAAATCCCGAGAGCCGGCACGATCGTCGAGACAGCCCGCGCGAAGGCCTTGCTGGGAATGAACGCGACCGGGCTTCGCCGCGGTCTTGCGAGCGAAGGCAGCTTTGGACCGCATCCTTACATCCCTTTTGTGCCGCGTTGCACCGAAGTCTTGTTCTTTATCGACCAAGAGAATGAAGTGGCGTTTTACGAATCGATCACGACGCATCGAACGAACTTTCAAAGCTTTGTCTGCCGCGCCGGCGACGATATTTCCGAATTTCTCGCAGCGACCGGATTTCCCCGGCACGCCATCGTCGTCGCACCGGAGCCTGCGGTATCGGGCATGCCGCCGGTCAAAGGCATAACTTCAATTGACGAACTGGAGAAAGCCATTGCGCGGGAAGCGCTTGTTTCACCGGATCGCAACGTTCGTCTGACGACGGATATGCGGGCGCATTTCAATCCAACCCGCATGGCGGTGATCCGAGCCCTCGGCCACCGCCTGGCCAATCGGTTGGCAACCCGGTGCCCGCAATGCAAATCGCCGGGCTTCGGCATTCGCGCTATCGTGAGAGGCTTGCCCTGTGGCTGGTGCGGCGCGCCGACGGAACTCGCTTTTGCCAAAACAATCCGATGTGCAGAATGCCGTTTTGAAAGCTGGACAAGGCTGCGATACGTTCTGGACACGGCTGAGCCGGGCCATTGTCAGTATTGCAACCCCTGAGCCCGTTTGTTCGGCCCGGGACTACCTCACCCCCAATGGCGCTGCTCGACCGCCCATCGCCGCTGCAATCGTGTAGGAAGGACCGCATGCGCCGCCTTGTCCCATGCCAAGCCGTGACCATCCGGGCCGAGCCGATCGACGCCACCGCCTTCGCGCCGTTTGGCGACGTCATCGCCCAGCCGC
>JBMOGG010000401.1:0-1687 GCA_049318505.1 Sphingomonas sp.
GCTTAATTCGCTATAGGATTAAACTTGACTCAGTGGGGCAACCGGTTTTGAGGTGCAACCATAATTGGGTAGAGGAATACGCAATGGAACTGGCCTTCGGCAGTGAATTTGATGGGTTCCGCGATGAGGTGCGCCAGTTTATCGCGGCGCATTGGCCACCTGCAGACGGCAATTTGAAATCGCGCGAAAACGAGCGCGCCTTTGTGCTCGCCGGGGTCGAGCGCGGCCTTATGCACCGCAGCATCCCCAAGGCTTATGGCGGGTCGGGGCAGCCATCGGATATCGTCAAAGCGGAAATCATCCGTGAGGAATTGACCAAGGCGCGGGCCCCGGCGGGCCGCATCCCCGGCAACGGCCTTGTCGTTCCCACGTTGATGGAATGGGGCACCGAAGACCAGAAGCAGAAATGGATCGGGCCGACCTTGCGAGGCGACATCGTTTGGGCACAGGGATTTTCCGAACCCAATGCCGGGTCCGATCTGGCCGCCCTGCGGACGACCGCCGAACTCTCGGCAGATGGCAGCAAATGGATCATCAACGGACAGAAAATCTGGACCAGCTATGCGCACAAGGCCACGCATATGTTCTGTCTTGTCCGCACCGAGCCCGATGCCGACAAGCACGCCGGGATATCCTATCTGCTGGTCGACATTCGCCAGCCCGGCATCACCGTCCGTCCGCTCGTGCAGATAACCGGCCAAAAGGAATTCAGCGAGGTTTTCTTCGACAATGCCGAGACCCCGGCGGATATGTTGGTAGGCGAGCGCGGCAAGGGCTGGAACGTCACGCGCTCGACGCTCAAGCACGAACGCTCGGGCATAGCCACGATGACGTGGAGCCTGTCTATGTTCCGCGATCTCGTAAAGCTGGCGAAAGAGGTCGAGATCGACGGCCGGCCTGCCATCAAACAACCTCGCATCCGCGAGGAACTTGCAGCTATCGAGGGCCAGCTGATGAGCTTGACCTATTCGACGTATCGCGCAACTTCCCACGACGTGCATGGGCGCGATATCGGCGCTTTTCAGACGATGCCCAAAGTGTACATGACCGACCTCGCCGGACGCATTGCCAAGCTGGCGCGCGATATCATCGAGAACGACTTCGTCGATATGGGGGGCGAACGGTCCAAGTGGATCGAGCGGTTCATGATTTCGCTCTCCATGTCGATCGCTGGTGGCACGTCGAACATCCAGCGTAACATCATCGCGGAGCGCAGCCTCGGCCTCCCGCGTGACAAGTCCCAGGGAGCCGTGGCATGAATTTCCTGCTGTCCGACGATCAGGTCGCTCTGGTCGATAGCGTTTCTGCGCATCTGCGTGACAAGTGCGAGCCGCTGCGCGTGCACAAGATCTTCGATATGCCCGGCGCAGCACAGTTCGATGCCGATCTGTGGCAGTCTCTGTGCGAAATGGGTGTTCCCGCGATCATGGTACCCGAAGACCATGGCGGCCTTGGCCTCGGGCTTGTCGATTTGGCGATCGTGGCCGAAGTGTTGGGCAAAGCCGCCGCGCCGGTGCCGTTCCTGGGTCACGCGCTGGCGGCGCTGGCCATTGCGCTGGCCGGATCGGCCGCGCAAAAATCCCGCTGGCTGCCGCTTCTCGTCACGGGAGAAGTGCTGGCTACTGTCGCCCTTTGCGAAGGGCGCAGCGGCTGGATGCCCGACGCATGGACGATGACGAACACGAGC
>JBMOGG010000402.1:0-1673 GCA_049318505.1 Sphingomonas sp.
GCCGCCTCAGACTTGAAGGTCGCGATGCAAAAATAGGTGTTGGGTTCCTCGGTCGACCTGAACAGTTCGTAAAGCTCGCAATCGGGTTCCTGTTGGTGAACGAGGCTGCGCAACTCGACCTGCAAAGCCTCCAGCGTTGCAGCCTTTTCAGGCTTGGCGACAAGTTTTGCGATGAATGATTTTCTCAACGGTTCACTCTCCTTCCAGTTCGGCGACAAGCATATCGCGCAGGCGGAACTTTTGGATCTTCGAAGTCGACATTGGCCAGCTGTCGACGAAACGAACATGGCGCGGCAGTTTGAACGATGCGAGCTTGCCCGTGCTATGATCGATGAGTTCGCCTTCGCTGGCTGTAATCCCGTCCCTAAGTTCGACAAATGCCGCCGGCACTTCGACGTAGCGGGGATGCGGAATGCCCGTAACCTGAGCGAGCTTGACCGCAGGATGCGTGTGCAGGACCGCTTCAATCTCGGCGGCGGCGACGTTTTCGCCGCCAACCTTCATCATGTCCTTCGTCCGCCCGTGGAACATGATCTGCCCGTCGTCATCGAACGAGCCGATATCACCCGTGTGGAACCAGCCGTCCTTGTCGATGACGTCTGCGGTTTTTTCGGGCGCGTTGTAATAGCCCGCGAGCATATTCGGTCCGCATGCGACAATCTCGCCCTGTTGACCAACAGGGCAGGGCAGGCCGGTCTCGATGTCGACGATCCGTACGTCCCATTCGTCCAGCGGCACACCCAAGCGCCATCCGCGCGCTTCCCAGCTGTCGGTAATGCGGCTGGTGCAGATCGTGCCGGAACCTTCCGTCAATCCATAAGTGCTGACCATGACTGTGTGCGGCATCGCGGCCGACATTGCATCGCGGATGGAGTCTGGTTGAACGGCAAAATTGGCGTTCATCAGGCGAACGCTGGACAGATCGGTGGTGGCAAAGCGCGGATGAGCGATCAGGTCCTGCATAATCGTGACAAAACAGGGATAGGCATGCGTGGCCTTTTCCCGCTCGAGCATTTCCAACGCCAGACCTGCATCAAAGTTGGGGATGGTCAGATAGGCCCCCCCCGCGTCCACAATAGAGACCATCGGCAGAATGCCGGCAATATGGAAGATCGGCAAGGGAGACCAGAACCGGTCGCCCGCACCAATCGCATAGCGGCTGCCAAGGTTCCGGCTGTTGCCGATGATGCCGCGGTGACGGATCATGCAGCCTTTGGGGTTTGCGGTCGTCCCGGATGTGTAGAGGATAAGGCCTGTGCTTTGCGGATCGACGGCATCGATACGGGAATCCACTTGCGTATCGGGCACATCAGCGCCTTTTGCCAGCGCAGCGGCGGCAGGGAGCAGCGCCTTGGGGCACGGATCGTCGACACAAATGATCGATCGCAGCTTGGGGGCGTCAGCAAGCGCGAGGCCTTCGCCACCAGTTGCATCGGCAAGCGACGGCAAGGCGACAAGCAGCCGCTCTCCAAAATCGAGTGAATCGGCGACCCGTCCCGTTGTGACCAGACAAACAAGATCAGCATCCTTGACAAGGAAGGCCAGCTCGCCGGGTTGATAGCGGGCGTTGACGGGCACACAAATTGCCCCGGCCATCGCAATTCCGAACAATATGTCCATGAATTCCGGGCGTGTCGTCAAAAGGATACCGACATTGTCGCCGGGTTGCACGT
>JBMOGG010000403.1:0-1669 GCA_049318505.1 Sphingomonas sp.
GACCTGCCTGTTACCGAAGAGGACGTCATCCTCGACGGCGCCGATGCCCTGCCGTCTCACGACGATATCGCAAAGCTCGAGGCTGAGCTCGCCGAAACTAAGCTCGCCGTACTTTATGCGCAGGCGGAGACGCAAAACGTCCGCCGCCGCATGGAAAAGGACACGCAGGATGCGCGCGCTTATGCCGCGACATCTTTTGCCCGCGACGTGCTGTCGGTCGCCGATAATCTGTCGCGTGCGCTCGACGCCATACCGCAGGACCTGCGCGACGACGACAAGTTCAAAGGACTGGTCGTCGGTCTCGACGCAACGGGGCGTGAGCTGGAAAAGGTGTTCGAACGCAACGGCATCACGCGCATCGTGTCGGTCGGCCAAAAGCTCGACCCCAACAAGCACCAGGCGATGATGGAAGTGCCGAGCGATCTTGAACCGGGCACCATCGTGCAGGAAATGCAGGCGGGCTACATGATCAAGGACCGGCTGCTGCGCGCGGCCATGGTCGGCGTCGCGCGAGCAGGCTAGGTCGGCGCGTTGATGCGGTCGATGCGGGCGCGCACATCGGTCAGTATTGTCATGAGCTCGGCCCGCCGTGGGTAGCTTGCGCCCCGGTGGGCCTTGCGAGCTGTCTTGGCATAGCTGCGCAACAGCTTCGTCACGTCCTGCGGCGTGGGGATCTCGGCGGCGGCAGCAAGGGGTTCGGAGGGATATGTCATAGCCCAAGGGTGGCCGTTATTGGTTAACGTTTCATTGTGCCGCAGCGTCGAAAATACGCCCTAAACTGGGCTGTCGTGCCCGACATCGAGTTCACGCACGCGCCGTTTCTGGCGCGCCGCTTCGACCAGGCGGCGCAACGCCTCTCGTCGTTCGTTGGCGTTATCGACATCGCGGATGACGAGCGGCGCGTCGCGCGTGGTCTCGTCGCTTGACGTGACGGTGATGGTGCCGATGTTGGCCCATTGGGCGATCAACGTGAAATCGAGCCGGACGTCCTTCACCCGATACAACTCGACCTCGTCGATACTTTTGACGAAGATACCCTTGCGAAGGATCAACCGGTCCTCGGAAATTTCGTAGGTCGTGCCCAAGTTCTCGACCCATTTGATCAGCACGATGATCAGCCCGACGCCGACAAGGCACAGCGCGAGCGTGGCCCACCCCGCCAGCGTGCCGCGAAGCCATCCCCAGGTCGAGGACCGAAATACATCGAGTGGCTGGTCCATCCTGAGTTTCCCCTGCGCGCTGCAAAAACTAATCAATAAGGGTAGTTGATCTGTCCGCCAACTGCCCGGAACCGTAACATAATTTTGTGGGTGGCATCCCGAAACGATTCCTGCTTTTTTTTCGCAACCGTTCGGCTAGCTGTGCAGGTGAACACGCGGGTACAGCGACTGAGGAGGGAGTGAAGATGGCAAAGGACTGGGCAAGCGACGTCAGGAAATATGCGCCGGATGCTGATGACGGCGTCATCGCGGGCATCGTACGCTATTGCGGGATTGCGCTGCAAAATGTCGATTCGTCGCTGGTCGCCTTTAGCGATCCGGAAGAACTCGCGCGCGTCCGCAACAATTTTCTCAAGAAGAAGTGTGGCCTCACCGATCCCGACGACGTGCTCGACGCCGCGATCGCCGAGGTTGGCGACAGGATGCGCGCAGACCGGACGAAGAATCGG
>JBMOGG010000404.1:0-1669 GCA_049318505.1 Sphingomonas sp.
GGCCGTGTCGCCCGCAGCGGTGGCCGAAGACATCAGCGCCATTGTTTCGCGGTTGGCGGGATCAGCTTTGAACGCAGCGCTTTGCGTCTTCAGCATCTGGGCCATGCCCTCGGCGTCGACGTTGTCGGACTTCATCATCTTCGCCACGGAGCCGAGCAGCGCCGGGGCGGCCATTGCCAACAGGGGTGTCACGTTGAAGCCGAGCGCACGCGATAGCGACCCACCGATCGCACTGGCCCCCGGTCCCAGCAGTGATGACGTCACGCTGGATCCTCCGATCGCGTCAGCCGCTGCGCCACCGCCCATCAGGCCGCTCAAAATGCTGCCCAGGCTGCCGAGCGGACCACTGCTGTCCTGAGGCAGCATCTTCATCAGCGACTCTGTGCCGCCGGTGGTGTCCGCCATCTTCGACATTCCCTGCAGCAGAAGTGGACCCGCGACGCCGAGGCCTTTCGTGATCGCAGACGGGTCCGCTCCCAGTGCCTTGCCAAGACTGGCCACCATGCCATTGCTGAACGACGACGAGAGCGATTCGAGAATCGAGGACATCATGTACCCCTTCGGTTGGGTGTTGAACAAGAAGCTGCCCTGCTGCCCCTCGTTTGCGGGCACCCAGGGCAGTCTCACGGCGTAGGTCAGCCGCTTGGCGTGGGCGTTTCGGCTCCCCCGGACCCGGGACCGAGCGGCGCCTTGGCCAGGACGCTACGGCCTGACGATGTCGACGCGGCGCGCTTCCGCATCGCCGCCCGCGCCACCGACTTCAACGAACATCGGCGCCCTCATCTCGATGTTTGCGTCCGCCACGCCAGCGGCCAACAGCGCATCGCGAACGGCGGCGGCGCGACTCTTGGCGAGTTCCTCGTTCTTCATGGCGTCGCCGGTCCTGTCGGTGTAGCCAGTCAAGGCGACCTTGAGGTTCTCATTCCTGATCATCCCGGCGGCCGCAGCGATCTTCTCGCTGCCGTCTACGGCAATGGTGGCTGCGCCGACGTCGAAGTAGACCTTGGCCAGCAGTGCCGTAGCGGCTGGGGCAGGCATCGGAGCCAGTGTCGGTGCCGCGATCACCTCCGGAGCGGGTGCAGGCGTCGGGGTCGACTTGCCCGTCAGCAGGTTCCACAGGAACAGCAGCGCCACCGCCCCGATCAGCCACGGCAACCAGCGCATCAGGCCCGACTTGGTCGCGGTCGTCGCGACCGCTGCGGTATCCGCAACAGCGTCACCGGCACGCCTGCCGACATACGCCGTCTCGCCGCCGAGTCCGCCCAGGAAGGCCGCGGGGCTCGCAAAGCCCAGCGCACTCGTCACGCGACTGTCGAGCGCACCCTGCAGGTTAGGACCCTGGCTGGCGAGCAGCGAGGACAGCGAACTCGCGTTCAGGCCCTTGTCGCCGATGAACTTCTTCAACACCACCATGACCAGCGGCACGACCAT
Organism: Sphingomonas sp.; assembly: GCA_049318505.1. Classification (GTDB taxonomy): domain Bacteria; phylum Pseudomonadota; class Alphaproteobacteria; order Sphingomonadales; family Sphingomonadaceae; genus Sphingomonas_O. The sequence continues at coordinate 1,432 of JBMOGG010000404.1, forward strand.
CGCGATCAGGTTCGTCGCCGACGAACCCTTGATGCCGCTCGATCCGGACAGCGCCTGCACGACGGCGCCACCCTTGTCGCCGAACAACGCCGGCACCAGGCTGCTCGTGCCCGCCTGCAGCAGGCTGCTGACGCCCGCGCCGCCAGCGCCGAAGAGGCTGGCGAGGTTGCCGAGCGAGGAAGAATCGAGGTTGGACCCGCTGATGAGTGACATCAGGGATTGCGCACCCTGGGGCGTG
>JBMOGG010000405.1:0-1655 GCA_049318505.1 Sphingomonas sp.
CAGGTTGCGATCCCGGTGGGTGTTGGCGTCGGCGCCGGCACCGGTGTGCCGATCGTTACCGCTGCCGTCACGGCGACAATCTGAACCTCGAACACCGCGCTCCTTGCTGGAGCCGGTCTATCTGAAGGTGGTGTGGCGAGATGGCCGACAAATACGCAATTCCAGCACGGCTCGACGATCCCGAGCTCATCGGGCTTTGGACGCTCGATGAGTTCATCGCGATGGTCCTGCCATTTATCTGGGGTGTGTTGTCGCAGCATATCGTGATCGGGATCATCCTCGGTTTCGGTGCCTGGTGGGGTCTGCGGAAAGCAAAAGCAGGTCGCGCCAGTTCATGGTTGCTGCATCTGGCTTACTGGCATCTGCCAGCAGGCTTTGTCGGTCTTCGCGCCACGCCACCTTCATTTCTTCGACTGATGGCGGGGTAGGGCACCATGGATCTGGCATATTCGCACACGCAGTCGCAGCGGGTTTTGAAGCAGCGCAATATTCTGCTCGTTACGAGCCTTGCCCTTGCGTGTCTTTCTGCGGTGCTCGGTCTCGCTGCAGCCTCCCGCGACCGGGAAGTCGTCCTCCAACCCGTTTTGCGGACGCCTCTGACGCTTTCGAGTGCGGGGGTCAGCCGGGAATATCTCGAAGCGGTGACCCGTGACGCGGCGGTGCTGACGCTCAATCGCACACCGCAAAGCCTCGACTACTGGACAAAGGCTGTCCTCGAGATGGTGCATCCGAGCGCCTATGGACAGGTCAAGGCCGATCTCATGAAGATCGTCGATGATCAGCGCGGCTCGTCGATCGCGCAGTATTTCACGATTGAATCGCTGAAGGTCGATCCTGAAGGCCTGACGTCGGAAGTAACCGGCGTGCTCCACACGATGGTCGGCCGCCAGGAGGTCTCGGCCACCTCCAAAACCTTTCACTATGGCTGGGTCTACAACGGCCTCAGCCTCAAACTCGTCCAGTTCGGGATGGTCGAAAAGGTCGATCCCAAAAAGAGGGTGTCCTCATGAACCAGTTGGTCTCTTGCTGGGGGGTCGCCGCTGGCACCCTTCTCTTGTCACGCCCGCTCGATCTTGGCGGCCGATCCCTTGGCGCAGGGCTTGTTGCGACATCGCTTCTGTTGGCGGCAACGCCGGCAATGGCCGACCAGACCATCATGGCTGCCGACAACAGCCGGGTCGACTGCATCGCCTCGTCGCGCGACCTGACGCGCATCAGTCTTGTCGGTGACGAGATCGCGAGCGTCTCGAAGCTCCAGACTGGCAATCCAAGTGAGGACTTCTCGGTCGTCAACGAGCCTGTGCGCGGTGACATTTATGTCTCGGTACCCGAAGGGTTCAGCCCCAAGGTCTTGTCGTTCTTTGCAACGTCGAAAAAGGGGTATGTCTACAAGTTTGCGTGTCGTCTCACCGGCGCCGAAGCGCAGCAGGTGTTTGTCGCCAATCCGGCTATCGCGGGCGAAAAGGAGGGCGACACGCGGATTGCTGCCGCCTCGGCCGACCCGCAGGAAGCCGCCGTCAAGCTTGTCCAGGCGATGTATACGTCGAGCATTCCCGACGGGTATCGGATGCGGCAGCCTGTTCTCAATGCGGTCAATGTTGGCGATCTGAAAGTCCAGATGATCGCCGAATACCGCGGCGACACGCTGATCGGCA
>JBMOGG010000406.1:0-1650 GCA_049318505.1 Sphingomonas sp.
GCACCGAGCCACATGCCTGTGGCGTGCATCAGGGGGCAGGCTGGTAAAGAGATCGGTGCCATTTGCGCAGCCTTGATCTGCTCGACCAGTGCGATCAGATTTTGTGGGGTCGCCGCTACCTCAGGGCCAAGCCGGCTTGCGGCAATGCCAGCGGCAAAATCGCCCTGGCGATACATCACGCCCTTGGGCATGCCGGTCGTACCGCCAGTATAGATCATGTAGATGTCGTCTTCACTATAATCGAGGCGCGGCAGGCGATCGTGGCCAGCGATCAGCGCTTCGAAATCATCCGCACCCGGCAACCTACCATCACTGCCGTCGTCAATTTGGATGAAGTGTTTCAGCCCGGGCAGTGAATCGCGAATCGTTGCCAGTCTGTGTGCGTACTTCGCATCGAAAAACACCGCTTCGACATCGGCATTTTCGAACAGGTAGCGCAGTTCATGCTCGACATAGCGGTAGTTGACGTTGATCGGTACCGCCCGCGCCTTGAATACCGCAAATTGCGCTTCGAGATAGGCAGAAGAATTGTGGCCGTAAATTGCAACTTTGGCATCGGGCTGAATCCCTGTCGAGACGAGCGCATTGGCGAGCCGCGCGGCGCGGTCTTCAAATGCCCGCCAGCTGCGCCGCGTGCCGCCGTTGATCAGGGCGGTCTGATCGGGAACGATCGACGCGATTGTTTCGAATACATCGGCAAAGTGCCAGATCATCTCGCTTGCTCCATTTTTATTTTGTTCAGTTCGTCATTTGGAGGTGAAGACCGGTGTTCGTTTCTCGCGCAGGCTGTCGATGCCTTCGCGAAAGTCCTTGGTCTGAATGGCCAGATCCTGCTCATGATCGGCGGCCTCAAACGCCACGTCATAATGGTCGTCAATTGCCGTCCAGATCTGCGCCTTCATCGCGGCCAGCGAGCGCGGGGCGGAATGGGCCGCAATGCCGCGTGCATATGCCATCACGTGCGGGAGCAGCGCCTCATCTTCAAGCACCGCGTTGACGAGGCCGATCTTCTCGGCTTCGGTGCCATCGATACGGCGTGCCGTATAAAGCAGATCGGCTGCTCGAGCGGTGCCGAGCAGACGGGCGAGCAGCCAGGCCGATCCCTTTTCACCGGGAATGCCGAGGCGCGCAAAAGTGGCATTAAGCAGAGCCGATCGCGCAGCAAAGCGGATGTCGCAGTGCAGCGACACGACCAGCCCCCAACCAAAGGCTGGGCCATTGATCGCGGCAATCGTCGGCTTGCGGCTTGTGATCAGGCCATTCCACCCGCCGCTGAAAAACCGCCGGAGTTCGGGTCCGATATCATCGCCCCATTGCGGCGCAAGATCGCCCTGGGTGACGACACCCGCGCTTGCCCCGGTTGCAATAATGCCAAGGTCGAGCCCCGCGCAGAACCCCCTGCCAGCGCCAGTGATGACGATGACGCGGACGGCCGGATCGGCAGCAGCTTCGGCGACGCGCTGGAAAAAATGGCTGAGCATAGACGGTGTCAACGCATTGAGTTTTTCAGGCCGGTTGAATGTCAGCGTTGCGACGCCAGCTTCGACCCCGTAAAGCAACTCCCTGTCGCTCATCGCATCTTCCCCAGCCGTTCGGTGATGATCTCCTCCGCCTGGTTCATGATCCGGTCGATCAGTTCCTTGCAGGTGG
>JBMOGG010000407.1:0-1650 GCA_049318505.1 Sphingomonas sp.
GACGCGTGCGGAGATGTCGGGCGGGACATTGACCATCACCTCGCTCGGGCCGCTCGGCGGCATCGCGACGACGCCGGTGATCAACCGGCCTGAGGTCGCCATTATCGGCCCGAACCGGATTATCGAACGCCCGGTCTTTGACGGCGATGACATCCGCCGCGCCAAGCTGATGAATCTGTCGATCAGCTGCGATCACCGGGTCGTCGATGGCTGGGATGCGGCAAGTTTCGTGCAAGCCGTGCGCAAATTGCTTGAAACGCCGGTATTGCTCTTCGCTGACTAGGCTTTTGCGGCAGCGCAGCATAAGGGCTGCCGAATGAAGATGCCGGGCCGGATAGAATTCATTGCCTTGATCGCCACGATCCAGATGATCGTCGCGTTCGCCATCGATTCGATGCTGCCAGCGCTGAAGGCGATCGGTAGCAGCCTGCAGGTTGCGGATGAAACGCGCCTCGGTCTTGTCGTCACGGCGTTCACGCTCGGGTTTGGCATCGCGCAACTGTTCGTCGGCACGATATCCGACCGTTACGGGCGACGCGGGCTCATGATGATTTCACTCGTCGCCTATGCAGTCACGAGCATCATCGCCGCCGTTGCCTCGAGCTTCGAATTGTTGCTGCTAGCACGGATGGCGCAAGGCGTCGGCGCTGCGGGCGGGCGCGTGCTTGCCGTCTCTGTCGTTCGCGATCGTTTCGAAGGGCGCGACATGGCGCAGGTGATGAGCTTCACTTCGGCGATCTTCATGGCCGCGCCGATTCTCGCGCCGTTCATGGGGCAGGCCGTGCTCGAGGTGGCGCCGTGGCGCTGGATCTTCGTCGTGCTGGCGTTCATCGGGGCAAGCGTGTTCTTGTGGGTTGCCTTGCGCCTGCCAGACACGCTGCACCCCGAAAACCGGCGTGCGATATCATTTGCATCAGTTCGCCAAGCCGCGCTGGTTGTGGTGCGCGACCGGCAATCGCTGGCCTATTCGGTCTCCAACGCCTGCCTGACCGCAACGGTCATGGGGTTTCTGACCTCGGTGACGCTGATCTTTGCCGATACGCTGCAACAGCCGCGTCTGCTCCCGGTCGGTTTTGCGATCATGGCGGGATGCATGATGGCAGCGTCCTTTACCAACGCGGCCATCGTGAAACGACTTGGCATGCGTCGGATCGGCCATGCGGCGATTATCGGCATGACGATGGTTGCGGCACTGCATGTCGGCTTGACCGCGCTTTACGGAGATCAGCTGGTTACGTTCGTCGTGTTGCAGTCACTGATGATGGTCGGGTTTGCCTTTGCAGCAGGCAACTTCGGCGCCATGGCGATGGAGAACATGGGCAAGGTTGCCGGGACCGCAAGTTCCATCCAGGGGGCATTCACCTCGATTGCCGGTGCAATCGGTGGGACGCTGATCGGCACCAGCTTCGACGGCACCACGATCCCGCTGTATTTGAGCATCACGGGTGCCGGCCTGCTCTCGATCGCGGTGATCTGGAGTGCAGAGGGTGGATTGTTCATGGCGCGGCACGATGTAAAGGCAGTGTGATGGCATATTGGCTGGTGAAATCCGAACCGCATAAATACGCGTGGGACGACCTTGTCCGTGACGGCCGGACGATCTGGGACGGCGTGCGCAATCACACCGCCGCTATCCACCTGCGCACGATG
>JBMOGG010000408.1:0-1649 GCA_049318505.1 Sphingomonas sp.
GAGTTAAATGTTTCGATTGGGGCCGGAATTCGACCAAAACTGCAACTTTACGCTGGTTATCGATTGAGTTGCACCGGACTTGCACCGGAGCCATTCTGGACCTCGGCGACCTGCGTTTCCAAGGACTTGTGACGCATTCATCGAATACGGAGTTGCTGTCCATTTTCGATCGTTCTGGAAGAAAAAGCTGCGGATCGATCCCTGTGATCCTCGTGTCCCAAACCAGATGCGATACCAGGCTGCGCCACTCCCCGAACTGCTTTTTCCGCTAGGCTAAGCCCTTGAACAATACAACCCCGCGAAGGCAGCAATCCGGACAGGAGACGTCCACTTCCGGCGACTTCGGGCCAAAACTCCCCGGAACAGTCCCGGAATCCGTTCCTTCTTTGTTCTGAAAATCAACGGACCCGGCTTTGGGCCCTGCCCAATTTGCCAATTCGGCCATAAATCTAATGGGGCAACGGGCGGCACAAAATTAAGCACCAGTATCTGGAAACGTCGAGCAGATCTGTGATAACAAGATGTCGGCTTTGTGGACTGAAGCTCGCCGCCGAGAGCGGCAAATCCGGCTAACTACGATGGCGCCGGCTTAGTTTGCTTTGTCCGCCAGATGCCAGATCAAGGTGTTGCGGCCGTTCAGAGGCAGAACTCATAGCCCCTAGAGCGCTAGGAATATCATTTTCAGAGCCCGTACGGGTGGTTGTGTCCTACCTCGTGGTGTAGGTTCGTATGGGCGGGCACGACGATTTCCGGCTTGGGCCGGATTGATCATGCTGCCAGCTCCGTGCAAAATTGCGCCGGCTGACGTGCACCCCTGATTGGTACCGTTCAGAAGTAGAGTCCTTTGCTTTGATGGCTGATGGTTGATGTGATGGCAACGGGGTTGGGGGCATGCCCCCAACCCCGTTGGCCGGCGATCTCGGCGGGGGTGCGCCCGCCCAGTTTCGAGTGCGGCCTGATCGTGTTGTAGTCGTGCTTCCAGGCCGCAAGGATCGATCTGGCGTGTGCCAGCGAGGTGAACAGCGTCTCGTTGAGGCATTCGTCGCGCAGCCTGCCGTTGAACGATTCCACGAAGGCGTTCTGCGTCGGCTTGCCTGGCGCGATGTAATGCCATTCGATGTGCCGTTCCTGCGACCAGCGCAGGATCGAGGTCGAGGTCAGCTCCGTGCCATTATCGCTGACCACCGTCAGCGGCTTGCCGCGTGCGGCAAGCACGCCGTCCAGCTCCCGTGCGACCCGGGCACCCGACAGCGACGTGTCGGCCACCAGCGCCAGGCATTCGCGCGTGAAGTCGTCGACGACGCACAGGATGCGGAACCGCCGGCCGCACGCAAAGGCATCCGATACGAAGTCGAGCGACCAGCGCTGGTTCGGCCCCTGCGGCATCGTCATCGGCGCCCTGGTGCCCAGCGCACGCTTGCGGCCGCCACGGCGGCGCACCTTCAACCCTTCCTCCCGGTAGATACGCAGTAGCTTCTTGTGGTTCGGCACCAGCCCTTCGCGTGCCAGCAGATAGCCCAGGCGCCGATAGCCGAACCGCCGCCGTTCGCCCGCCAGCTCGCGCAGCCTGAGGCGCAGGCCTGCATCATCTGGACGGGTCGGTTCATAGCGAACCACCCGCCGCGCCACACCGATCAGACTGCACGCCC
>JBMOGG010000409.1:0-1626 GCA_049318505.1 Sphingomonas sp.
ACCCACCCCTTCGGCAGGCCGCGTTTTGACCGTTCTGGGCGCGTTCAGGCGAGGGTAGCGAGGATGACGTCGAAGGGATTTGCGCCTTTGAGCCGCGCGGTGTCGATTGTCGTTCGCACGTCCGCCTCGGCCTTTGCGGCCCACATGGCCCGGTAGCCGTTGGTCACTTTGCGTTGGATCACGCAGGGTCTGAGTTTGCGCTCCGAGCCGTTGTTGGTGACCTCGACCTCGCCGGGGAAGTCGCAAAACGTCAGCAACTGATCGCGGGCGCGCGCGATCTTGGCTTGCAACGCCCGGGCGAGGTCGCAGGTCGATGGCGCCGTCAGAAGCGCCGCGAGCTGCTTTTCCAATTCACGCTTCTTTCTCCCCAGCGTGGAGGCGGCGAAGTCGGCGACGCCCTTGGCCAGATCGAAAGCTTTTCCAAACCAGAGCTTGAACCGGAAAGGTATATCGTCCGAGCCGTGCTGCAGTGCGAACGCGGTGTCGCGCGCCAGGTGCGCCAGACAGGTCTGATGCCGTTCGCCGTGCTTTTGCTGAGCCGAGTAGCGGTCCGAAATCCACACCGCCGGCACATGTCCATCCATCATCTCGTCCACGACGCGGGCAGCGCGGGAGTAATCGGGCTGATGCACGACCGCGTCCTTGCAGTGGAAAACCCAGTGATAAGAGTTCGTCCCCTCGATCCGGACGCCAGTCTCGTCGCTGGCCACGACCTGAGCCGCACGAACGATGGCCTTGGCCTTTTCAGCCTCGATCTCGAAGCGGGGATGCGAGCGGATGAACATATTCATCAACGCGCCCTCGCTGACGCTAAGCCCGAAAGCATCACGGAACAGGCCGCTCAGCCGCTCATAAGAGAGCGCCTGAAAGCCCTTGAGATAAATCGCCAAGGCGTGGATGCGTGGACCAAACGGCGTCGTCGTCGCAGCGGCCGGCGCCGGCGCTTTCGTCTCAATGCCGCAATGCGCGCACCGGCAAGCAAAGCGATGGTGGCGGATGATATAGGGTTTGACCGGCGGGATCTCGATCTCGTCGTATTCGCCGATCAATTCCCTCTGGGCCTGGGACGGGAAAGTTACCCCGCACTGCTCACAAACACCCGGCACATGGTCGCGGAATTCGTCGGGGTCATCGGCCAGCCGCCGATTGTGCGGCTCATGCCCGAGCTTCGCTCCGCCGGGGCGTGAGCCCTCGCGCTTTTCCTTCTTGTCGGTGGAAGGCGGCTTGGACGAGGTGCGCGAATTCTTGTCGGGCCGCTGAAGCCGCAGCACCAACTCGATCAGTTGCTCTTTGCTGAGCTGCTGCAAATCACCTCGATCCATAGCATCATGGATTCAGGGATTTACCCCGATGACAAGGGGGTGGGTAATTACCTGACGATCGGCGAGCCAGCGTTCACGCGCTGCGCTCTGGCACTTGGGGCAATGCCGGTTGCGGCAGGAGTTATAGGCGACCCGGGTATGTGCGCAGTCCTCGCAGGCCTCGACGTGACCGCCAAGCGCTGCCGTCCGGCAGAGTTCGATCGCGGACATGACGCGACGCTCGACACGGCCGAGATGGCCGTCATGGGCAACACGATAGGCATGACCATGGCGACGGAAAACATCCGCCACCTCCAGTTCGGAG
>JBMOGG010000410.1:0-1626 GCA_049318505.1 Sphingomonas sp.
CGCGCGAAATGCTGTTTGAAGTTCGAAAAGCAGCAGCTCATTGGGTGTCGCCGCGCATCGATGATAATGGCACCCGGCAGGATCAGGTGGATGAACGGGACATGCGCCCAGTTATTGGGCAATTTGTCGATGAAGTACGGCTTGTCGGTCCGCCGCTGCACGCTGGCTCGTTTGAGATACTCTTCGCCCAGTCCGCGCAAGTCATCGCCCGAAAGCGCGGCAATGCTTTTCGGATAGTCTTTCGACCGCGAAAGTGCCGGAATGTCAGGCAGTTCAGACGTGCCTTCGACGAGCGAATGGCTCGACAATATTTGTTCGACGAGCGTCGATCCCGCCCTTGGCATCCCGATGACAAAGATCGGGGCGCGCACCGGGCAGCCGAGCCCGGCCTTTGCCGCGAACAGTTCGGGCGTCGCCACCGCGATGCTGCGATCCACAAACCGCGCTGTCTCGTTCGCACTGTAGCTCAATAATTCGCGGCGCAGGCGGTTGCCTTTATCATAATGCGCAAACGCCACGGCAAAGTTCTTTCCATCTTCGAGCGCTTTGCCGAGCGCGAAATCGAGATGGAAGCGGTCCTCGTCCGACAGATCCTGCCGGTCGAGCGCCGTCTGCATTGCGGCAATATCATCTGCCGAAAACCGTACAGTCTTCAGATTAGCCAGACTCCACCATACTTCACCCAGCGACGGCGCCAGCTCGATCGCGCGCCGATAGGCGGCAATGCCCTCGTCCAGCCGCCCGACGGTTTTCAGCACATGGCCATAGCTCATCCATAGCTTCGGCTGGTTGGGCGCATTGCTGAGCACTTCGCCGTACAGCTCGATCGCCTCGTCGAAGCCACCGATCTTGCCCAGCGCGGCGGCCTTCAGATTCGAATGGCCGATATTCTCGGGATCGTCGATCATGACCCTGTCGAGCTCGGCAATGGCTTCCACCGACCTGTTCTGGCGATACAGGCACGTCGCAAGATTGGCCCGCGCGGCGCCAAAGCCGGGCGCAAGCTCGAGCGCGCGGCGCAACAAGGATTCCGCATCCTTGTATCGGCCGATCCTGCCTGCGAGTTCGGCCAGCATCCGAATGGCATAGACGTCGAAAGGATCGTCTTTCAGGTGCGCCCGCAACAGCGGTTCTGCCTCCGACAGGCGATTGTCGAACAACGCCAGCGCCGCCGTCATCAGGCGCGGATCGTTCAAGCCGGGAAGTGTCGCTTCAGGCGTCATTGCCGGTTCTTGTAGCCCGTACCCGCCCAGTCTGGCCAGCCGGTTCGCGCCCGCCGGACCGCGATGTGCGACCTCAATGTCATAAACTTTGCCCCTCGCGCTGCCGCAGCCTCACGGCTGTGCCACTGGCTGGGTCGCTGCGTCTTTGTGGCACCATTGCCCTTGCCGCCGCCCGGCGAAGCCACCAAAAAAATGCGGTCACTAAAGGCCCGCGTTAGTGGCCCGGTCACTCGAACCCGTAAGGCACGACGGAGCGATAATCGGGGTCGATCTTCAACGAACGTCCCGTTGGCGGAAAGGCACGCTGGTCGCAATCGTCGCGCGGGCAGATCCGGCACGACACACCGATCCGGGTCGCCGAATGCTGGCCGCTGAGGTCCAGTTCGTCGGCATAGATAAAGCT
>JBMOGG010000411.1:0-1625 GCA_049318505.1 Sphingomonas sp.
AAGTTCGTCAACTGTCTCGAGCGCGGCCAGGGAATCCTTGAGGTCAAAACCGCCGATTGGCTGGTAGCAAAAAAATGGGGCGACGAGCCGCCGCTGCACTATCAGCTTCAAGCGCAAGCCTATGCCGGTCTGTCGGGCAGCGCGTGGTGCGACCTGATTATCTTGGTCGGCGGTAATGAGATCCGCCGGTTCCAGATGGATTTTAAGCCCGCGATTTATGCCGACATGGAACGCCGCGTTGTTGAGTTTTGGCAAGCCGTGCGCGCGGGCGACGCCCCGCCGCCTGACTTTAGCCGCGACGGCGACGCTATTGTGCAAGTGCTTGGCGAGCCGAATGACGAGATGGCCGACTTGCGCGGCGATAACAGCGCGACCGACCTGGCTGACGAGTTTATGCGGGCAAAGGAAGCGGCGAAAGCTGCCGAGTTGCGCGCAGACGTTGCCAAGGCCGAATTGCTTTTTCGGATTGGCGCTGCCGGTTACGCCATGCTGCCAATGCACCGCATCAGTTGCGGTCAGACCAAGGGCAGCAAGGGCACTCTCATCACCCCCGAGATGGTCGGGACATACGTTGGCGCTCGCAAGGGCTGGCGCCAGTTTACAGTGAAGGATGCGAAATAATGGCTACCCAACTCCGCGATAATCCCGTCGCCGTGATCCGGCAGAACCTTCAGGCAATGGCCCCAGAGTTTAAGGCCGCGTTGCCCGCGCATATCAGCGTCGAGAAGTTCCAGCGCGTTGCCATGACGGCAATTAACAACACGCCTGCGCTTCAGAATGCCGATCGTAAGTCGCTGTTCGGCGCAATCGTTCGCCTGGCACAAGATGGATTGCTGCCCGATGGGCGCGAGGCAGCGATTGTCATGTTTGGCAACAACGCCACCGCCATGCCGATGATTGCAGGTGTGCTCAAAAAGGTGCGCCAGTCTGGCGAGGTGTCAAAGATCAGCGCGTATGTCGTGCATGAAAACGACGAGTTCGTTGTGCGCTACGGCTTTGATGAAGATGTTACCCACGTTCCGCCTGCGCTCGACAAGCCGCGCGGCAAGGCAATCGGCGCTTATGCCATTGCAGTTTTGAAAGACGGCGCGCATCGGGCAAGGGGCCGTGGGTTGACTGGTGGGGCGAGATGGCCCGCAAGACCGTCATGCGCCGCCTGTCAAAGCGCCTGCCGATGTCTACCGACCTGGACGACGCATTTGAGCGCGACGAGACAATGGCGCACGTTCGAACGCCGGTTGAAGGTGGCGACGTGATCGCAATGCCTGAGCCGCGTTCGCGCCTTGATGCGCTTGAGGCGACGATTGTTGTCGAACCCGAGGAGATCGACGGCGCCGACCAGAATGAGCTTATTACCGATGAGCTATTGGCTGAACACAATGCCTAACCGCGTCCGCAAGCCCCGCACAGCCGAGCAGCGTCACGCCGACGCTGTGGCGGCTGGTATCCGCTACGTTGCCCGCTGCGACGAGATCTGCGCGCAACGGCGCGAGCGATACGCAACCGACCCCGCCTATCGTGAGCGCCGCTTGGAAGAAGCACGACGAGCGCGCGCACAGCACTGAGTTTCCACCAAGAGGGAAGGCGGGTCAGCCTAATAAGCGCCGCCGTTAATTTCATGACCG
>JBMOGG010000412.1:0-1617 GCA_049318505.1 Sphingomonas sp.
AATATGGGCGGCGGCATGGCGGCGAACCTCGTCAATGCGGGGCATGTTGTACACGCGTTTGATCTGGCTGCTGGAGCTTTGGCGGCGGCGAAGGCCAATGGCTGTGTGGTGTTCGAAACGGTGCGCGACGCAGTGGCGGGGGTCGATGCTCTTGTATCGATGCTGCCCAACGGAGCGATCGTTGAAACGGTCTATGAAGCCGACGTGATCGGCCACGCACCGACGTCGGTGCTATTGCTCGAGTGCTCGACCATTGATGTCGCGACCGCTCGCAAAGTGGCTTCGAAGGCCTCAGCGGTCGGCTATACGATGGTCGATGCGCCGGTATCAGGTGGGATTGCGGCAGCCAACGCGGGAACGCTGACGTTCATGGTTGGCGGCAGCGATGATGGCTTTGCGCGGTCAGGACCAATATTGTCGATAATGGGCAAAGCGGTGATCCACGCAGGCGACAGCGGCGCGGGTCAGGCCGCAAAGATTTGTAACAACATGCTGCTCGGGGCAACGATGATCGCGACGTGCGAGGCATTTGCTTTGGCGGAGAAATTGGGGCTCGATCTTCAAACTTTCTATGACATTTCGTCGAAGGCGTCGGGGCAGAACTGGTCGATGACGAGCTATTGCCCGGTGCCGGGTGTCGGGCCGCAATCGCCTGCCGACAACGGCTATGTCGGCGGCTTCGCGACAGCCCTAATGCTCAAGGATTTGCGGCTCGCAATGGCAGCCGCAAACGACGCCAATGCTGATGTGCCGATGGGCGCGCACGCAGCTGCGCTTTACGAAGAGTTCGCGGAAGCGGACGCCGGCCATCTCGATTTTTCCGCGATCATCAAGGGGTTTCGCGGCGCTGCGTGAAACGCTGCGATTGAAAGGTAAATTGATGCAGGACGTATTCATCGTCGGTGCCGTTCGTACAGCCATCGGCGATTTTGGCGGCGCGCTGCAAGATTTTATACCCTCTGACCTAGGCAGGATTGTAATTGCCGAGGCAATAGCGCGCTCAGGATTGACGATTGACGATGTTCAACATGTCGTGATGGGTCAGGTGATACAAAGTGAGCCAAAAGACGCCTATTTGGCGCGTGTGGCTGCGCTGAATGCGGGCATTGCTGTAGGCGTACCGGCATTGACACTCAACCGGCTCTGCGGATCGGGCGTTTAGGCTATTATCTCGGCCGCTCAAATGATGCAGTTGGGCGAAGCAAGTGTTGCTGTTGCGGGTGGCGCCGAAAGCATGAGCCGGTCGCCGCATGTCCTGAAATCTGGGCGCTGGGGGCAAAGGATGGGCGCCATTGCCATGCTAGATGCGCTGCTTGAAGTGCTGAGTGATCCCATCAAGGGGTTTCACATGGGCATCACTGCCGAAAATGTGGCGAAAGATTATGGTATCAGCCGCGAGATGCAGGATGCATTGGCGGTTGAAAGTCATCACCGTGCGGCAGCGGCAATCGCCGAAGGTCGGTTCAAGACGCAGATCGTGCCGATAGATGTAAAGACCCGCAAAGGCGTAACCCTGTTCGATACCGATGAGCATGTCCGGGGCGACACGACCATGGAAAGCCTCGCGGCACTGCGTCCCGCCTTTGATAAACTCGGCTCGGTAACGGCGGGGAATGC
>JBMOGG010000413.1:0-1600 GCA_049318505.1 Sphingomonas sp.
CTCAGGTTGCCAGTGCTCTGGCACTGGTTCGGCAAGCAGTTTTTTGTCGTAGCCCGCAGGCCTTGACCTGCGGCGCCTCCAGGTCAGGCAGCGACACTCGAGGCTTTCCGCGCATGCGACGTTGCAGTCGCCGGCTTACGGTAGTCTCCTCGGCTCAAATACTTCTCCAGCCAGACGTACGCAACGATGAAGAAGTAGCGACTGCCCATTTCCCGAATCTTGAGCTTCGCCACTCCCGTTCGGCGGTTTCGCCAGGTGATCGGAATCACCGTCCAAGAATAGCCGCGCACGATTGCCTTGAGAGGAAGTTCTACTGTGATGTTGAAGTGCGGCGAGAGGAAGGGCCGGCAACCGTCAATGACTTCCCTACGGTAGGCCTTAAAGGCGTTCGTTGTGTCGTTGAGCCTGATACCGAAGAGCGTGCGAACGAACAAATTGGCCATCCGATTCACTAGATATTTTACGCGAGGGTAGTCGATCACGCCGCCTCCCTTCATGAAACGACTGCCAAACACGCAATCGTTTCCTTCCTGCAGGATCTCCCAGTAGCGGACCACGTCGCGGCAGTCGTCACTCTCGTCAGCCATCATGATGACAACAGCATCGCCGCTGTAGGTGTCGAGGCCCCGCTGGATTGCACGGCCAAAACCGTGTGGGCCCGGGCTACGAACCGGCACCAGGTTTGGAATCCTCGCGACGGCGGACTGGAGAATTGCGTACGTCTCGTCGCGGCTGCCATCGTCGACGACGACGATCTCGTGGGGAATGTCGTTCAGTTTGAGTTCAAGGTGCAGGTGCTCCACAGTCGAGGCGATGCAGCCCGCTTCGTCGCGGGCGGGAATCACCACTGACAACGTCATCAGCGGCCTGTCCGCTGGACTGGTGAGGGGGATTATGCGGTTGAATTCTGCGACTGCGACGGCGGCGGGATCAGCCGCCGGTAATGTCGAGCCAGTCTGGATGTCGTTCGGCATGACAGGCGATCTCCTCGAAAATGGCATGGGCATGATGCTCCGGGGTCCACCCGTGGAGCGATGTCGCCCGCGCATGATCCAGCACGACCCACGGAACGTCGTACTGCCGATCCTCACAGGTACCGGCGACGTCGTGGCTTCCCAATCGACTTGAGCACCACGCGGACAATTCCGCGAGAGACGTCGCCGACCCGGCGCCCCCCGACACATTGAGCAAGGAACGGCAGGCTCCGGTGGAGGATTGTATTTGCTGGATCACCAGCCGCGCGAGATCTGCCGGATGGAGGCAGTCGCGCACCTGGAGACCTCGACCACCGAAGCCGATGTATCGCAGCGGTCGGCGGCGTGCCCAAGAGTGGATCCACCAGGAAAAAATCCCTTGGTCCGCCCGGCCAAACTGACCAGCGCCAGCCAAAACACCGCAGCGATTCACAACCACCGGCACGCCCGCCAGATCGGCATACTCGAACGCCAGCGCCTCCGATGCGAGTTTCGTTGCACCGTACAGCGACACAGGCGCAGCCGTGGAAAAGTCTTCGCGAATGCCCCGCTTGTCGACGCCCTGCGGCAGATCCACCGCCGTGTCGATCTCATAGGCGATGCCGCGCTCACGGAGAGGCACGGCC
>JBMOGG010000414.1:0-1589 GCA_049318505.1 Sphingomonas sp.
CGGCGCGGACGAAGCGCGAGAATGCATTGCGCGTCCCGCTGTCGCCCCTGGCAGTCTCACTTATACGAGAGGCTATCGCCGCACCCGAAAGGCCCAAGAATAGCCCGTTCGTATTCAGCATGACCGGCGATACTTCTGTCTCGGGCTATGCAAAGGCGAAGCGCCGTCTTGATCGGATCATTCACGAATACCGCATTGAGAAGTCCGAGGCGGAGGGTGTGCCGTTGGTCGCGATGCTCCATTGGACAATTCACGACCTGCGAACGACATTTAGCACTCTAGCCAAAGATGTGCTCGACGCAGACATCGCCGTGGCCGACCGCATCCTCAATCACGTCGCGACCGCTACAACGTCAAAGATCATGCGTATCTACAACATGTCCGAATTGTTTGAGCCGCGCAAACGTGTCCTGCGCGAATGGGCCGAGTTGATCGAACGCGAAGTTGCATCGCGGACTCAGCTAGCCGCCTCGGTCGTTCGAAAGTCGGGCATGCATACGTCGTCAACGGTTTGGGGCGGCGCTTAACTCCCAAAATATTGGATCGTGCCCCACGCCGACGAACTTACACCACGTCGTGGGGCACGATCTCTTGCGCGCATCGAAAAGCACCGTCGGATGCTGATGCGCAAGGTGCCGGACGGTTGGAACTGGAAAGAGCGGATTTATACCGTCTTTCCCGATGCAGAGATTACGGCAGACATTCTCAAATCGTTGAAGGAGGAGTGGGACGCTGAATGCAAAGCTCGCGATCGCGTACTGGCTCGTCGCGAACGTAAGGCACGCGCCGCATAACGCGCGGACCCACGCGAAGAAGCGGATTTCGTAGATCGCCAAAAGCATCAAGCGCTTTGGGATGGTCACGCCGATCGGCATCGATGACAGCTGCGAGATCATTTATGGCCACGCACGTTACCGGGCCGCTGCGGAGGCTGGCTCCAAGGTCAGGCTCATAACGGGTACAAACCTCACTATATGAGATTAATTCCACAATAAACTTGCACGCGCGCTGACCTTTGATAATAGTTCTTGTGGAGTCCGGGTCCTGTAGAGGTCAACGAGGACCGCTTCGGGAGTTTGCATTTGATCATCGATTGCCATGGCCACGTCAGCCCGCCTGCCCAGCTTTGGACCTACAAGGCGTCGATCATGTCGCATCGTGGTGCACATGGCCACAAAATGCCGCCAGTTTCCGACGAGGACATCCTTTATTACGCCAACAAGAAGGAGATGGCGCCATGCGGTCATCTCGATATGCTCGATAATCTCAAGATTGATCGCCAGCTAATCTCCCCGCGTCCCTTTCAAATGGCCCATTCAGTCAAGCCGGGGCGGGTGGTGCACTGGTTCACGGAAGAGACAAACAACATCATCCACCGCACAGTCCAGCTGATGCCCAACCGATTTTTCGGCGTTGCCGGCCTACCGCAAGTGGCAGGTGATCCGATTGAGAACTGCCTGGCAGAACTTGAGCGCTGCGTCACGCAACTGGGATTTCGTGGCTGTCTGCTCAATCCCGATCCGTTCGAGAATGGCCCGGAAGAAGCGCCGCCGCTGGGCGATCGTTATTGGTACCCGTTGTACGAGAAA
>JBMOGG010000415.1:0-1588 GCA_049318505.1 Sphingomonas sp.
GTGTGAATCGGCGTGGAATATTGACCCCAGTTGAGGGGTGATCGGCGTCCAAAATTGACCCCCTGAACTGACGTGGTTCAGGCTCTTGCGCTTTGCGCGGGGGCTTTGCGGGGGATGCTGGTCGTGGAGACGGTGGCGCGGATCCGGCGCGAGTTTTTCGTCAAGGGCAAGTCGATCAAGGAGATCGTCCGGAGCCTTGGCGTGTCGCGCAACACGGTGAGGAAGGTGCTGCGGTCGGGCGAGACGGCGTTTGCCTATGAGCGGACCGAGCAGCCGCTACCCAAGCTCGGGCCTTGGGCGTCAGACCTCGATGGCCTCCTGGCGGCGAACGCGGGCAAGGCGCGGCGCGAGCGGCTGACGCTGGTGCGGATCTACGAGGAGTTGCAAGGGCTGGGCTATCGCGGCGGCTATGATGCCGTGCGGCGGTACGCACAGGCCTGGGGCCGCGAGCGGGCGGTGGCGACGGCGGCGGCGTATGTGCCGCTGAGCTTTGCTCCGGGCGAGGCGTACCAGTTCGACTGGAGCCACGAGATCGTCCTGCTGGCGGGGGTTACGACGACGGTGAAGGTGGCCCATATGCGGCTCTGCCACAGCCGGATGTTTTATGTCCGGGCCTATCCGCGCGAGAGCCAGGAGATGGTGTTCGACGCCCATGACAAGGCGTTCGCGTTCCTGGGCGGCGCCTGCCAGCGCGGCATCTACGACAACATGAAGACGGCGGTCGACGCGATCTTCGTGGGCCGCGAGCGGCAGTACAACCGGCGCTTCCTCCAGATGTGTGGGCATTATCTGGTCGAACCGGTGGCGTGCACGCCGGCGTCGGGCTGGGAGAAGGGTCAGGTCGAGAACCAGGTCGGGCTGGTGCGCGAGCGGTTCTTCACGCCGCGCCTTCGGTTCAAGACCCTCGACGAGATGAACGCCTGGCTGGTTGATCGCTGCGTGGCGCATGCCCGGCGGGTAGCACACCCCGAGCTGAAGGACCGGACGGTCTGGGACGTGTTCGAGACGGCGGATCGTCCGGCGCTGATCAGCTACCGGGGTCCGTTCGATGGCTTCCACGCCTTGCCTGCGTCGGTGTCGAAGACCTTGCTGGTGCGGTTCGACCACAATAAATACTCGGTGCACGCCAAGGCGGCGGGGCGAGCAGTCGATATCCATGCCTACGCCGACCGCCTTGTTATCCGGCAGGATGGCGAGATCGTCGGCGAACACACCCGCCGGTTCGGCCGCGACCAGGTCATCTACGATCCCTGGCATTATCTGCCCGTGTTGAAGCGCAAGCCCGGTGCCCTGCGCAACGGCGCACCGTTCAAGGACTGGGCATTGCCGCCGGCGATCGAGCGGGTCCGTCGCCGGCTTGCCGGCCATGCCGATGGCGATCGCCAGATGGTCGGCATCCTGACCGCGATCACCAGCGACGGCGTCGATGCTGTGGAAGCAGCATGCGCCGAGGCGCTCACCGGCGGCCCGGTCAGTTGCGACGTCGTGCTCAACATCCTGACACGGCAGCGGCAACCGCCGGCGCCACTCAATATCGTCACGCCCGATGCGCTGCGGCTGCGCCACGAGCCGCGTGCCGACTGTGCCC
>JBMOGG010000416.1:0-1588 GCA_049318505.1 Sphingomonas sp.
GCCATCAAAGCAAAGGACTCTACTTCTGAACGGTACCAATCAGGGGTGCACGTCACACCCATCAACCTTAACCAGACGAGCACCAATGCGAGGCCATAGCTTCGGATCATGAAAGACCGGTGCGCCTCGAAGTCTCGACGGACTGCGCACCACCAGGCCGCAAGCGTGAAGAATGTCCAAAGCAGTCCCAGCAACACGATTGGAAGGCGAGAACCTTCGAGCTCGATCGTCGCGCCGAGATAGATGGCGGTCAGGCCTGCGCCCGTCGCGCAAGCAACATATACCCGACCAAGGTTTCGGTGGAGCTGGGGCCGGGCCTTGCGGAGGCGCCGGCTAAACTGGAGAGGTGCGCCGATTAAAACCGGCAGGGCCAGCACGAGGTGACCGAAGAACCATAGCTGCTTGTCGAACAGGGTAGGGCCAAGTCGACCGGGCTCGATGAAGCGGAAGCTGATTGCGCGGTACAGATAGTATGCGGCAAGGCACAAAAGCAGCGCCCACAAGAGCCGCCGCACGTTTTCCTTCGCTGTTTGCGTCATCTGGCAGCCTCCCTCGACAGGGGTGCAGGAACTGCGGATACCCCGCAATGCCAATGTCTGCGATAACGAACGCGCGCGCGACGCTGCGGGTGTCCGGAAGGGGATCCTCGCCGCAATTTCGCGCGTCGACCAGTGTGTGGCTCCACCACCGGCGTCATCGCCGCAACGGGATTGCCGCGCCAGATAAGCACAAGCCGTTCTCCCGCTTCGAAACGGTGTTCAGTTTGCTCAAGCGGGCTTTGGCAGCCGTCAAACTGATTGCGAGCATCTCAGGTCCTCGGCCTTGAGGTACGCGCCACGCCAGGTGAGGCCGGGCGCGGCAGGCAAAGAGATGCCGGGATTCGCAGCTCCCGGCATCCCTTGCGCTTTCGCCGGCACGCACTGCCTGCTTGCGCGATGTTGCTTCTGACTGGCTTACGAGACCACCGGTACATTACCACAAGCGTTGCTCGCTGCAATATGGCTCCGTAGCCACCAGACGGTGGTTGGTGTGATATTATCGGGTGTCAGGAAAGGCATGACATGAAAGAACCCGTTGGCAAGCGCAGGCGCATAACGGTCGAGGAGTTTCTCGACGAATACGCATCCCTCGAAGGCCGATACGAGCTGATTGACGGCGCTCCGGTGCACTTGGACGACGTCTACCCGAACCAAAGTCGCGTCGGTGGCAACGTCCTCGCCGGTTTACATGACCGCCTCAGAAGAGGCCCCTGCCGGGTCTTCGGTCCCAACGTGCTGCTACAAATCAGTGAATACGACATGCGCCTGCCTGTGACGGCGATCGATTGCGATCCTGCTGACACCGCGCCCGAGAATTCGGCCAAGCGCTGCCTCAATCACCCTCGGGTCGCTTTTGAAATCATATCGACGGCGAGGTCGGAAACGGATTGGCACTACAGGCTGACCCAGTATCTGGATCTCCCAGGTCTCGACACGTTTGTCGAAATCAATGTCGACCGGCGCCGCTTCACGACATATGAGCGCGCCGCTGGCGTCTAGGACGTGTTGACAAAGGGGATTCCCAACAGCGTCCGATTCTGATTCAAGGT
>JBMOGG010000417.1:0-1574 GCA_049318505.1 Sphingomonas sp.
AGGCCGATCGGGCGCGTGTGCGTCTCGTATTTCGAAACGAACGACTGCGCGCGGGCGAGACGCTTAGCCAGGTCGACCTGGCGCAAACCGGCGGCGTGACGCGCCTCGACCAGCACCTCGACGATCCGGGCCTGTATGTTCTGGTCAGGTGTGGTGGGCGGCATGACGATCCACTAGCGCGCACAGCAAATTGAGCGCGAATACCTTTACAAGGTTTGCAATGGGAAAGGCCGCGTCCGTGGTTTGGATCAAGCCGAGCATACGAAGAACAGTACCTGGCGAGACCAGTTCAAGTAACCCTATGCCATGGCCTCGGCAAATTACCAAAGGCAGCTCGAATGCTTGCGGCACAGAGCCGCCACCGCTGAACAGACAGGATTAGCGGGCTGACTGGGGATATTGCGTGGCAATGTGCCGGTTTACGCCACCGCATCCAGCCCGCTGCGCTGGATTATCGAGAGCAGCCGCAGCGCCGGCCCTCCCGGCCTTTTCGCGCCGCGTTCCCAGTCGGACACAAGGTTTTTCGACACGTTGAGATAGCGCGCAAACACCGGCTGCGAGACATGCTCTGCCTCCCGGATCGCCTTGATTTCGTCAGGTGATAGAACCGGCGCAGGCGCAAGGCAGGCCCCATCGAACTCGCGCATGGTGCGCTTGTCGATGCTGCCTGCGTCATGGAGGCCTTCCATCATCTCGTGGACGGCGGCCATCGCCTCGCTTTTGTAGGTCTTCGCCTTAGCCTTGCTCATTATCTTGCACCTCGACCAATCGGCCTGCTTCAACTTCGGTTTCGATCTGGTCATCGCCCAGCTCCAGCATGATGCTGGCGGCCTTGCGATAGACCTTCCATTCCGCCGCACTCAGGTTCGCCTTGTCGCTCTTGGCGAAGGCAAAAACGAATATGGCCCGCTCGCCCGAGCGGAAAATCAGGATCGAGCGATAACCACCCGATCTGCCTCCGCCCTGGCGCGCGATGCGCTGCTTGATAAGGCCGCTGCCAAGGTCGGCATCGATCAGGCCGGATTCGGCCCGGTGCACGGCATCAGCAAGCGTGGCATCGCTGATCTTTTCCTTTGCCGCGAACTTGGCGAACCAGCGGTTGGCGTAGATGCGGATCCGCGCGTTTTCAGTCATACAGCAACGGCTCCCTATCATACTTAGTATTACATTTCAATGAATATGAGCCGCTCATGTTGCGCTCGATCAGGTCGCCGATGCGCTGCGCTGCCTCGATGACGTGCCCATCGTCAAGACGGGCATATTGGGTGGTCGTGCGCACTTCGGTATGGCCGAGTAGTTTGCCGATCATCGGCAGAGTTTCGGAATGTGCGGCGGCATGGCTCGCAAAGCTGTGCCGAAGATCATGGATGCTGACACCGGGCAGACCTGCTTCGTCACGCAGCTTGCTCCACAAGTTGCCGATATCGGTGATAGGCCACCGGGTGGCCGGGTTCCAGAACACATAATGCTGCTTCGCCCGGCGTGGCAGGGCGTGGAGGATCGTTGCGGCCGCTTCGGGTAGCCTCGAAGAGCAATTCCGGCGGAACAAGGACGGCCCGATAGCCACTCGAGAT
>JBMOGG010000418.1:0-1556 GCA_049318505.1 Sphingomonas sp.
TTTGCCGTGGGCCGGATGGGGCTCGACGTCCGGGACGCCGGCGCGCGCCTCGGCGTTGCCTTCATCCTCGAAGGCAGCGTGCGCCGGGATGCGGCACGCGTGAGGGTCACGGCGCAGCTTGTGCGGACGGCCGACGCATTGATCGAAGGCTATCGCCCCGGTGTGATCGAGCGGCTTGGTCTGGGCCCGGATGTCTTGCTTGGCATCAACCCCAATCTCGTAATCGGTCGAATGACGGGTTGGGAACAAGAAGGGCCAAAGGCGCAGCGCGCGGGGCACGACATCAACTATATCGCGCTTTCAGGGGCTTTACACACCTACGGGCGCAAGGGGGAAAAGCCAACCTTTGCAACCAATGCCGTCGGCGACTTTGGGGGCGGGGGCATGATGTTGGCCTTTGGCATCGTCGCTGGCATCCTGCGTGTCCGTTCGGGCGGGAAGGGGCAGGTCGTCGATTGCGCTATGGTGGATGGTGCCGCGATCCTGTCTGCAATGACCCACACGTTCCTCGCGAACGGGCAATGGCGCGACGAGCGCGGCGTCAACCTCCTCGATAGCGGCGCTCCCTTCTATGACACCTATGAGACCCGCGACGGCAAGTGGGTTTCTATCGGCTCGATCGAGCCGCAATTCTACGCCTTGCTTCTGGCCAAAACCGGGCTCGACGAGGACCCCGCATTCGCGGCTCAAATGGACAAGGCCCGCTGGGAGGATTTGAAAGCACGTCTGGCAATTGTCTTCCTCACCAAGACGCGCGACGAATGGTGCGCCATCATGGAGGACACAGATATCTGCTTTGCGCCGGTATTGAGCCTGACCGAGGCCCCGGCAGACCCCCATATCGTCGCGCGGGGGACTTTTGTCGAAAGTGGCGGGATCATCCAGCCCGCACCGGCGCCCCGGTTTTCGGGAACGCCAGCTCCGCCCGTGAGCCTGTCGGGGCGGTGAGACGGCCTCTCGTGCCGATAGCTGCGTGCCCGACAGGATGTATTTGCAATCGCGTCCCGTTGTCCGAAAGGCTGCTCTTGAACGATTTGCTTCAGGCGGCTTCGAGCAGTTTTTTCAGTTCGGGCTGGCTCGGCTTCATCGAGGGTGTGCGCGGGAATTCGGCGAGCGCAAGGAGCTTGGTGGGCACCTGATATGCCGTCAGCCGTTGCCGCAAATAGGCGCGAAGGTCCTCTTCGGTCAGCGAATGTCCGGTCCTGACCCGGTAGCCGGCGGCGGGCACATGGCCAAGTCGCGGATCCGGCAAGGCAACGACGCAGGCTTCGAGAACGTCAGGGTGCGACTCAATCGCCTTGACGACGTCGTCCGGAATGATCTTGAACCCGCCGCGAATGATCGCATTATCGGCGCGCCCGAGGATCCACAGGAACTTTTCTTCATCCATTCGGGCAAGATCTGTGGTTCTGACCCAATTCTTGCCGTCACCCAGATGCTTGGCGCGAAGCTCAAGCAGTCCCTGCTCCCCAAAGGGTACGGGTTCGCCTGTTTCAGCATTGACGACGCGCCCATCGATTCCCGGGTTCATGCGGCCGACGCTTCCGCGCCGTTCG
>JBMOGG010000419.1:0-1548 GCA_049318505.1 Sphingomonas sp.
CAAGTTCGGCATCGCGGCGACCTTTCTCCATCTGCGCCCAGAAGAAGAACAACCGGCCATCCGGTGAAACCCACAGTTCAGGATCGAAACTCCGCACCGGCCCCCCCGCATCGGGATCGATGGTCAGCAATTCGTTCCATGTCGCGCCACCATCGCTGCTCGTGGAGAGCACACAATAGTTGTTGAGATCTTCTGCCGGCGTCGAGCCTGCATACCAGGTGGCCCACATGCGCCCCTTCGGTGCGACCGCCATGCTTGGTATTCCAGAGAATGCTCGGTTCGTCACCACCTGATCAGCACGCGGCGGACCGAGATGCTGAGGCGGTCGCAAAGACGGAGCGTCAGCAGCATGCAGCGCGGCCAGCGGTGCAAACAGCAGGGCGGTGAGGAGAATGTTGAGCGTTTGTTTCATGGTTTGGAAGCAGTTGGAAGTTTGCAAGATTGCCAAGCAAGGAATCGCCATTGGTCCTTCTCCTTGCGCCAGACGGCGAGAAAGCTGAGCGAGTTTTCCATTTCACCTTCCGCAGTCGCTACGCGAATGCGGACGCGACCCGTCATCAACGCGATGCCCGGAGCGGGAAAGCTGAACTCGCGTTCCAGGTAGTCGAAGAGACGATACTTCGTTTTGCCAGAGGTAAGCGTGTCGATAAACGATGCCTTGGTATCCACCGCACCCGTGGAGTGCGCATAGCGGAGTTCGTCGGAGAAGATCGCAGTCAGTCGGGAGCGTTCTGGTGAACTCATGGCGGCGATGCGGGCGTCATCAGCCGATTGGACGGCCAGGCGAGCATCGTCGGCGGCTTGCGGTGCGGCCAACGGCGCGAACACTGGCTTGGGAAGCACTGGCTTGGGTGGCGCGGGCTCCTGCGGCTTTGGCCCTCCGGAGCCGGGCTGCTGCAATTCCTTTTGCACCCACTCGAGGCCTTCCAGGTTGCCCTTGATTCCCTCGGCGGCGTCGACGGTGGGGCGTTCGTGGATGACACCGATCGGACCGCGCCAGCCGCTCTCTTGGACGACACGGATCATCTCAAGTTCCGATTCATCGGAGCCGATGTAGAGCACTGGGGGATACTGTGCAGTATCGGCTCTCATTCCGTTGAGATTGACTGCGAGCAGATGAGGCTGGATGCGTTTGAAGAGCGCGGGGAACTCTGCCAGCGAGCCGCGCCAGTGGTGAAAATTGAAGACGATGCCCACGTTCGTCAGTCCGTCGCGGCGCAGACGCTCGATGATGGCAATTTGATGATCCTGCTCCTCGAACCAAGGCTCGCGATGATTGTAAAGCCCCACTTTGCAACCAAGCGCTGCCGCATCCTCTGCGATGGGCCGGATGCGGGCCACCTCGGCTTCGATTCGCTCGGCTTCGTTCGCTACTGTGATGGCGCGTGATCCGCAAACCCAGAACTGGGGATGGATGCCGTATCGCTTGATGGCCTCGACGACTTGCGGATTCCGTGCCGGATACCAGAACGCGGCGATTTCGATGCCGTGCTTCTTCGCCGCTTCAATTTCCGAATCGACCGCGCCGTCTCCGTTGTAAGCGAACTT
>JBMOGG010000420.1:0-1529 GCA_049318505.1 Sphingomonas sp.
GCAGGTCCGGCAAAAGAGCAGCCCGACGGCTACCGCTTCCAGTTGTCGCCGTTCACAGTGCCCAGTCTCGTCAGCAAAACCGGCCGTTCGTTCACGTGGCAGACTATGAACATTATCGGGCCGAGCGGCCGGTCCACGTGAGGAACATTTAAAGTTCAGCGATTGGTGCGCCTGCCCAGCCTTCAGGGCCAAGAAAGCTGGTTCTTCGGCAACCTCCCACTCGGATCATAGACCCTCACTTGGTGCGGCAGATCAGGTCCCCAGCGCCACAACACAAGATTGTTATTTTCCAAGGTCGCGCCGGGCACAAAGCTGGGTACGAGGATCCCGCTATTGCCTGCCTTTTTTAGCTGGTCGACCACTAGCCAAGAGGGCGCATCGCGGCCTGCGCGCAGCTCCGTCAGCCAACAACAGTCGAGCTGGTCCCATTTTACCCCAAGCGCGGCACGTCCCGCATCGTCGCGTAGATCGGCAATTCCGTCGCAGTCGATTTCATATTCGCACATTGTCAGCGGTTGAAGTCGCTGGCTGAACCCTTGGGTGCATTCTCCGACGGAAGTCATCACGTCAAGTGACAGATAAAGGGTCGGTTCCCCCTTGCGATTGAAGCGCCCTCCCGTGAACGCCGCGCCCCCGCCGGAAAGCGGCGAGAACGACCAGGCAGGGTCATGGCCGCGATAGCAGCGCCCGACGAATCTCAAGCAAAGCCGCCCAGCGCCATATGGTCGAGATAGTCGCGCACGGCGCCCGCTTGGCCCGACTTGACCAGCGCTTCGGGCGTCCGTCTGTCGAGCGCGGGGATCGGCTGCGAGCGATACCAAGCCATTGCCTGCGCCTCGCCACCCGCCCACTCGCGGACGCGGCTAATGATCTCGAGCATCTCGGTGACGCGCGCCTGGGTTCGCGGCGATGCTTTACGATCGGTCTTCGAGATTGTTGCAGTTCCAAGGCCGGTAGTCTCGGCCAGCTGCCCTTTGGTCATGCGGAATGCAATTGCGACACGGTCGACATCGACCACGCCCCCCTTGTCCATGAAATGCATTACGAAGCCGCTGGTGAGGCCGATCGAAAAGGTCTTTCCAACTGAGGTTTTGGTCAAAACATGCCCGTCACGGCCATGCACGCGGATCGCCTTGCCCTTGCCGATCTTAGATTTGGCGGCAGCCATGTCCCATTCTCCGTCTATATTCTGGACATTTAATAGGACATCTACACCAAGTATTCAATGTTCGTAATCGGCGCAATTGCTCAACTTCGTCGCATCGCATGACTGAACCGCACCGGGTTTGCTGGAGGCATCAGCTCCAGAGTTCAACTCGAGCAAATTGATTGGAACGTGCGGAAGCGCCTGTAGTCTGTCGTTCGCAGGCAGGGCGGCGAATAGCGAAAACTGAGCCGACACCGGTCACGGCGGCCCAACGAAATGAAGGTCCGCTTTTGCCCACCGGAATCCTAAAACCCGCCAGTCTCCTCCCCACCCAGTTTTCACCGTTCCCGCACGGTCGATCGATGCGGCTGGCCTGAAAGCC
>JBMOGG010000421.1:0-1525 GCA_049318505.1 Sphingomonas sp.
ATTTCTTCAATTCCGGAAGGAGTGAATGATCGCTTCACCGTTCTGCCGATCCAAATATTCGACTGGTCTTCGCGACCCCAGAAAGGCTTTCAGGATGCGGCGGCGGGCGCGATCGTTGTATTGCTCGCAATTCTGCTAGTCATGAACTCTTTGGCGATCATTCTTCGAGCCCGCGCGCGCCGGTGATCGTTAAGATCGGGTGAAATAACCCGACCTATGCGGTCCGAGTCTAAGAGCTTCTTTGAGCTGATTGTCAACACGCCATCTCCATCCGGATTCGAGGAGCGAGCGGCTCAGGTGGTTCGGGACTACGCCGCCGGTTTTGCAGATGATGTTCGGACGGACGTTCACGGAAACGTGGCCGCGATCGTTAACCCGGACGCGAAAACCAAGATCATGCTGGCCGGGCACATGGACGAGATCGGCTTTATCGTCCACTTCATCAGCGAGGACGGCTTGCTGTATTTCAAGACCATTGGCGGGCACGATGCCTCGATCATTGTCGGTCAACGGGTCTGGGTTCACGGCTCCGAAAAGGTTGCTGGCGTCATCGGTCGCAAAGCGATTCACCTCTTAACGGAAGAGGAGCGAAAG
This sequence comes from Sphingomonas sp., assembly GCA_049318505.1. GTDB lineage: Bacteria > Pseudomonadota > Alphaproteobacteria > Sphingomonadales > Sphingomonadaceae > Sphingomonas_O. Next base: position 595 of record JBMOGG010000421.1, read on the forward strand.
AAGCGGCCTGAGCTTTACGACCTTTGGATTGACATCGGAGCAAAGAGCGCCGACGAGGCCCGGAGCGTTGTTTCCCTAGGCGACTGTGTTACGTACCAGTGGGAGTTTCAGTACTTGCTTGGCGATCGCGCGACGGCGCGTGGTTTCGATAACAAGATGGGCACCTACATCGTCATGGAGGCTCTCAGGCTGCTAAAGGAGGAAGGTTCTCTCCATCCTGAAGTCGGTGTGTACGCGGTGGCGACCGTGCAGGAAGAGATTGGTCTTCGCGGTGCCACGACATCAAGCTATTGGATTGCTCCGCAGGTTGGGCTTGCGGTTGATGTAAATCATGCAAACGACATTCCCGGCGTTGACGAGAGCCGATATGGTCGTTTGGATATCGGCAAGGGCCCGAGCGTCATGCGCGGCGCCAACGCAAATCCGATCGTTTTCGACATGATCAAGCGCGCGGCGGGGGAAGATGGAATTCCGTATCAGGTGGATGTGGAAGCGGGTGGAACCGGCACCGACGGCAACGCGATGCAGCTGAACCAAGGCGGAATGGCGGTTGGGATCCTTGGCGTTCCGCTCCGATATATGCACACGCCGTGCGAACTGCTTTCGGTGACGGACGTTCAGGACTGCGCTCGACTCATGGCCGCATTCTGTAAGCGGGTCACGCCAGAAACGGACTTCACCCCTCGCGTCTCGTAGGGCGCGAGAGGCAATAAATGTCCCGTTTCGAAAGATCGGGCATGGCACAATTGAAGGTGACGTGAATCCATCTGAGGTCCGGCACCTTCAGGACTATCTGACCGAAGTGCGCATCCAGGATTCTTGGAAGCGCTTCTTTGGTAGCTCGCTAGCGCAGTTTGTTTTGCCTGCCGCGCTTGCAATTGCGCTTTATTTCCTGATCTTTCGCCGAATAGGTGGCTGGATCTTCCTCTTC
>JBMOGG010000422.1:0-1522 GCA_049318505.1 Sphingomonas sp.
GGCAATCGCCACCCCGTTCACTGCAGCGATGACATCCCCGGCGCGCACGCCCTGCTGCGTCGCGCCACAACAATCCCAACCGCTATCCCCCCTGGCACCGCTATGGGCGGATCATCGAAAGGGACTAGATTAGGGAGACGCTTTTTGCCCAGCCCATGAACAGCTCGGGCCATAGCGCCACCGGCTTACCGATGGCTTTGCGCAGGCCGAACCCATGCCCACCATGGGCAAATAAATGGGTTTCGACCGGAATGCCCTTCCCCTTCAGCGCGTCGCGGAACAGCAAGGTGTTGGCGACAGGCACCGTGTCGTCGTCCTCGGCATGAATCAGGAAACATGGCGGGCTGTTGGCGGCGATGTTCAGCTGTGGCGAATGCGCTGCCTCCAGCGCATCACTGTCGGCGATAAGCAATTTGCGCGATCCCGGATGCGCATTGCGGCGATCCATCGACACGACCGGGTAGATCGGCGCGGCGCAAAAGGGACGCGGGGACAATGCGTCGGCGGCATCGACCGCCGCATAGGTCCTGATCGCAAAGCGTGCGACCAGATCGGTGCAGACATGTCCGCCCGCCGAAAACCCCATGGCGCATATCCGCTCGGCATCGACGCCGTATTTGCTCGCGCGCTGGCGGATCAGCCGCATTGCCCGCTGCGCGTCTGACAGCGCAACATCCGGTCCTGCTGCCCAGCCCTCGCCCGGCAGGCGGTAGAAGAGGACGAACACCGTGAACCCGCGTGCCGACAGCCAGCGGCCCAGCTCATAGCCTTCCTTGTCGATGACCACCCAGCGGTAGCCGCCGCGCGGCGTGATCAGCACGGCAGCGCCATTCGGAACGTCAGGCCGGAATACCACCATGCGCGGGCGACTGATGCCGAAGACGACCCGGTCCGTCAGCTGCGGATCGGTGCTGCGTTCGTTGACAGTTTCGACAAGGGCGGCGGCCGGCATACCCGGCGCGCCGTTCGGCCAAAGATCGATCGTCTCCGTCGGCTGGGGCAGCCCAGCGGGGAGTGCACCGCCCTTCACGGGTGGCGGCGTTTGCGCCGCCGCGCGCGCGGCAAGGCCGGTCACCAGCCCTGCACCGACCAGTGTCCGTCGGTCGATCATGACAGCGCCTCATAAGTGAAGCGGGCAAAGCGCGCCGCGCCGCTCCCGGCCGCATACAGCGCCGGACGCAGGCTCAGGAAATCGCCCGCGACATTGTGGTGATAGCCGCTCACTTCCATCTGCACGTCGAATTTCTCCCAGGGCGCATCGGGCGCTGGGCGGGTGTGGATCGTGACGATGTTGCGGTCGTTGGTCACGCGGATCCCCAATTTTCGCAAAGGGGATGCGGCCTTGGCACGCGCCCGGCGAACGCCCTAGCGCTGCATGACGAGCCCGTCCCCGCCAAAGCCGATCCCGGCATAAAGACGGCGGCTGTAGAACAACAGCAACCCCGCTTCACAGTCGCCCTCCAGTTCGATCTCCACGCTGACGGCATAGCGCCGGTCGCCTGCGATTATGCAGACCGGCGAG
>JBMOGG010000423.1:0-1508 GCA_049318505.1 Sphingomonas sp.
GATCGCTGACGACATGACGAACGTGGTCGTCGCAATCCCGCCAAAGGTCAGGTCAACCAAAATGCTGACCTTATGGTCCCAGGGCGCTTGGCTGCCATCCTCATAAGTCACGCCCTCAAGGATCGTGTCGATCACATCGCCGCGCTTTGGCTGCGTCTCGCGCCATTTGAGATGTTCGTCGAGATAGGTGAAGACGCGGCCCATATGCGCCGGACGCTCCTCGGGCGGCAGTGCGAAAGTGCCTTGCTCTACGCCTTCAACGAGCATCGCGAGATCATCAATCGGCACGCCCAGCACATTCTTGAAGAAGGCCCAGCCAGGCAGAAGCGCACCGAATTCGCTGATAAACTCACATTCGCCCTTGGCAATGAAAGCATCGATCAGCACGTTGCAATCCTTGCGGATAACGTCCTCATAAGTGGCGATCACTTTGGGGCTCATGTGCGGATTGAGCTTATGCCGCCAGCTCGTGTGCATTGGCGGATCGGACTCTTCGGGCATCAGATAGGGAAGCCCTTCGGGACGATTGGGCATATAGCCTTTAGCGCTGCTGAACGTCCGCCAATCCTGCGCCACGCGCCGCACCTGTTCATTGGTGTTGACGAGGTGATAACCGGTGCCCACCTGACTATAGGCGATCGGGCATTTGTTGACCATAAAGTTCAGCACTTCGTCGAAGCGTTCGTTGAACATCGGATCGTCAAGGTCAAAGTCGCGGGCGATGTCGCGGCCGAATCGTGCTTTCAGCATTTCAGGGGCAACGTCCGGATCGGCCTCCATATCGGCACGGGTCTCATTCATGGTTGAACATCCTCGTCTCTCTGCGTAGACCAAACAATCATTTGTTTTTATTCGCGTCGTGCATATCGCGTCAAGCGAAAGCGTGACACTGTTTGGCGAGTTGGTGCAAGAGAGGCAAGATGATGGCGGTTAATCCTTTGGCGCAATATCCCCTGCCCCCCAGCATGGTGGATGCGGCGACTTATACCGACCCTGTGCGATTTGAGCGCGAGCTTGTGGAAGTCTTCCACCAAAGCTGGATGCCTGCCTGTCCCTCAGCTGATATTGCCAGACCTCGTGACTATGTCTTGTTCGAAGAGTTACGCCAGTCGATCGTGATTGCACGCGGTGATGATGGTGAGCCGCTCGCCTGGCACAATGTCTGCCAGCACCGCGGAACACGTATCGTCGCGCAAGCCGGCCATTGCGAAAAAGGCCGCTTCACCTGCCCCTGGCATGGCTTTCAATATGATCTGACAGGCAAGGTCCGCTTCACGCCGATGAAAACATCATTTGATGAGGCCATGCTCGACAATCTCCGCGCCCCGCCGGTGCGGGTCGCCGAATGGGGCGGGTTCATTTGGATCTGCCTGTCCGACGAGACGCCCGACCTGAAAACTTTCCTCGGCGATATCCATGGCGAACTTGACTGGTTTGGACTCGACGGTTTCGACACAAGGTTCCGCGCGGAGTTTACGCTCAACGCCAATTGGAAGACCGTGGTCGAT